>NZ_CP130610.1:1214463-1518079 GCF_030544485.1 Halomonas sp. HAL1 | reverse complement strand
AGCGCTGAGGATCATTGGGATGGATACGCTGAGCAGAAACTGCATCCACCTCGGCCAACCGTTTATGCAGCGACTCCAGTCCCTCATATTGCCATTGCGTTTCAAGTTGTTGGCGAATGATCAGATCAGCAGAAGGCAAATTGGCCACACCCTCTATCAGCCGCTTGTAATAAAGCATGGTACCGCCGACCAACAGAGGAACCCGGCCCGCCGCGCTGATTTGTCGCATCAGTTTTATCGCATCTTCACGGAAGTCAGCCGCTGAATAGGGCTCAGCCGGGTCGCGGATATCAATCAGGTGATGGGGTGCACGAGCAAGTTCAGCGGCACTAGGTTTGGCGCTACCAATATCCATACCGCGATACACCATAGCTGAATCAACGCTGATCAGTTCATGCCCTAAGCGCTCATGCAACGCCATCGCGGTATCGGTTTTCCCGGCCGCTGTCGGGCCCATCAAAAAAATTGCCCAAGGGCGCGTATCAGCCATGCGCGGGTAGTGCTCCAATATTTATCAGAAATTAAATTTTCGATCGTGCTGCTATTGGCCTCTTAAGAACAGCCGATCAAGCGCTTTTAGACCCATCTGCGTCCAGGTGGGTCGGCCATGATTGCACTGATCACTGCGCTCAGTGCGCTCCATGTCGCGCAGCAGCGCGTTCATTTCTTCGATCGTAAGCCGCCGATTAGCACGCACGCTGCCATGGCACGCCATGGTAGAGAGTAGCTCATGCAGCCGCGCTTCGACCTGATGAGTGCGCCCATAGCGCGCCAACTCCTCTAGCATTTGTCGCACTAAAGCCTCAGGGTCCGCCTGGGAGAGCAACGCTGGCAACTGGCGCACCAGCAGCGTTTCCGGTCCGGCAACATCCAGCTCAATGCCCAGCTTGGCGATAGCCGCTTGCTCACTCTCAGCCGTCGCCACTTCTGCCCGACTAGCGGCGATAGAAACCGGCACTAGCAGCGGCTGGGCATCTAATCCTTTAGCAGCCGCTAGCTGTGTTTTCATACGCTCATAGACAATTCGCTCATGGGCGGCATGCATATCCACCACCACCAAACCCTGATCGTTCTGGGCCAGAATATAAATACCGTGCAGCTGCCCCAGCGCAAACCCAAGCGGCGGCGCCACTGTGGGGTCGTTATCAGGCATCGCCAGCGGCGCTTCCCGCACTTCGTATTCGCCTTCACTCGCCACGCCAACCTGCGGCGTTAACAGTGTCTCTTCGTGATTGGGGTGGAGCGCCTGATAGCCTTGCATAAAGCGGCGTACGCGCTCAGCACCAGGATGGCGATCCGGAGAGTGAGTCAGCGCAATGCCCTGCTGCTGCCAGCGAGGCTGCTCGACGTTTTCACCTACCCCCGCACCTACCTGGGGCGGCTGACCACGCTCTAGCTGCTGAGAAGCAACGACACCATTCGCCTCTTCGTCGCTATTTTCGTCACCGCTTTCTGCAGGCTTAGAGGACGCCAAGCAGTGATGCAGGCTGGAGTACAGAAAATCGTGCACCATACGGCCGTCGCGAAAACGGACTTCATGCTTGGTAGGGTGAACATTGACGTCCACTACATCCGGATCAAGCTCCAGATAGAGCACAAACACCGGATGCCGTCCGTTAAACAGCACATCGCGATACGCCTGACGCACCGCATGGGCCACCAAGCGGTCACGCACCACTCGGCCATTAACGAAAAAGTATTGTTGATCAGCCTGAGAGCGGGAGTGAGTCGGCAGCCCCACCCAACCACTTAGTCGCAAACCACCCGCTTCGCGTTCGATATAGCGGGCGTGCTCAATAAAGTTTTTACCTAGCAGCGAGGCAATTCGCCGCTCGCGAGCTGCCGCCGAGTGTCCAGGAGGAAGTTGATGAATCACTTTTTGGTTGTGGCGCAATACCCAGGCGATGTCGTAGCGCGATAGCGCCTGGCGGCGAAACGCCTCTTCAACATGCGCGAATTCGGTCTTTTCGGTACGTAGAAACTTGCGTCGAGCGGGGGTGTTAAAAAACAGATCGCGAACGCCAACGCTAGTGCCCCGGGGGTGCGGTGCGGGCGTCACTCGTGCATCCATTCCTCGCCCTTCCGCGACCACCCGCCAGCCATGACGAGGGTCTTCCTCAGCGTTGGAGATCAGTTCAAGCCGGGAAACAGAGCTGATCGAGGCCAGCGCCTCCCCCCTGAAACCTAACGAGCTAACGCCTTCCAGGTCTTCGAGGCTGCCAATCTTACTGGTGGCATGACGCGCCAGAGCTAGCGGCAAATCCTCTTCGCCGATACCAATGCCATCATCACGCACCTTAATAAGCCGCGTTCCGCCCTGCTCAATTTCTACTTCAATGCGCTGGCTACCCGCATCAATGGCGTTTTCAATCAGCTCTTTTGTCACCGACGAGGGGCGCTCAACCACCTCGCCAGCGGCAATCTGATTGGCCAACCGTGGGTCGAGCACATGAATTCGCGGCGCAGCTGCGGTCATCTCAGTCAACACGACACCTCAAGAACGATTTTTCATGAACGGGGAATTTGTAACACTTGGCCAACCCGTATCACATCACCATTAATATCATTGGCCTGCTTCAATTGATTAACCGGCACACCGTGACGTACAGCAATCGCCGACAGGGTATCGCCCGACTGGATACGGTATTCATTACCCGCAGGACTACGTTGATTATCGCGCTGCCAGGCAAGCAAACTGGCGGGCGGCGGGTAACGCTGGAAGTGCTCGCGCAAGCCACTGAAAATAGCCTGGGAAAGCCCTCCCTGATGAACCGGATCGCGCAGGCGACGCTCTTCGTCAGGGTTGGATATAAAGCCCACCTCAATCAATAGCGAAGGAATATCAGGAGACTTCAGTACCATAAACCCGGCCTGTTCCACTCGTGATTTATGCAACCGATTCACCCGTCCTAATTGTTCCAGCACTTGCCCGCCGATAGAGAGCGAATCATTCAACGTCGCGGTCATGGTGAGATCTAAAAGTACGCCACGCAGCACCTGGTCTTTGTCTCGCAGCGACAAGCTACCATCGACGCCGCCGATCAAGTCGGAACGGTTTTCACTATCCGCCAGCCACTGGGCGGTTTCCGAGGTAGCACCACGTTGAGAGAGCGCATAAACCGAGCTGCCTTGAGGGCGAGGGCTAGTAAAGGCGTCGGCGTGCACCGAGACAAAAAAGTCGGCTTTTTGCTCACGAGCCAAGGCGGTACGTTGACGAAGCCCCAGATAATAGTCGCCATCACGAACCAGCACGGCTTTAAAACCTTCGGTGCCGTTAACCTCCGAGGCTAAACGGCGGGCGATTTCCAGCACCACATCTTTTTCACGCGTGCCTGAAGGCCCAATGGCGCCTGGGTCTTCCCCACCGTGCCCAGCATCAACCGCAATAATAATATCTCTACGCGGATGCGGCTTGGCTTCCTGCACGGCCGCCGGCGCTTCATTACGGGGTGGCTCTACACTGCCGGGCAGTTGAGCTTGCGTCGAGGCACGCTGCGCCTGAATCTCCTGCTCACGAATCATCGCCTCGATAGGGTCAATGGGATTCTCAACAGCACTTTCACCCGGATACTCGAGATCAACTACCAAGCGATGCCCATACTGATCATTAGGCGTCAGGGTAAAATGGCGCGGCTCTATAGCTCGATTAAGCTCAAGCACTACGCGTAAACCGCCGCCCTCCCGCTTACCAGTTCGCACTGAGGTAATGGCACTGTCATGCAGCGGCAACGTGCTCGGGTCGGTGTCCATTTGCGTATCGTCTAAATCAATCACTAAACGCGCAGGATTCTGCAACGAAAACACATTGGCGTTGGTGGCCGCAGACAGGTCAAATACCAGACGCGCATGATCAGGCGCCGCCCACAAGCGCATGCTTTCTACGCTCGACGCTTGCACATCAACCGCCACAAGGGCAAAAAAACTAACGGCTAATAAACGCAATACACGAGCCGCCGCGGCCTTCATTTCCATTGAATCACACCATTCTCCAACTGATCGTCGCTTATCTTACTTTCTTCACGGATCTCACTTGTTTCACCGACTTGGCTTGCTTCACGGACCTGGCGCTGTAGCAATGCCAGTATACGCGAGCCCAAATCACTGCAAGCCGTTAAAGAGGCCAAACGGCCTTGAGCAGCGACTGTCAAAACAAGGCGAAGGTCGGGCGTTGGCAACCACCCTTCCCCGCGGCTGGGCCACTCAATAATACACAGCACATCGTCGGCTAATACATCGCGACCGCCGATAAACTCAAGCTCTTCTGGATCTGACAAACGATACAGATCTAAATGATACACGCGCTGAGAACCCAGTTCGTAGGGCTCTATCAGCGTATAGGTGGGGCTTTTCACCGCCCCTTGATGGCCGTAAGCCCGTAGAACACCCCGTGTTAACGTGGTCTTACCGGCGCCTAACTCACCTTCCAGGTAGATCAACCCACGACCTTGTAATACCAGCC
The DNA here is from genome assembly GCF_030544485.1 of Halomonas sp. HAL1. Taxonomy (NCBI): domain Bacteria; kingdom Pseudomonadati; phylum Pseudomonadota; class Gammaproteobacteria; order Oceanospirillales; family Halomonadaceae; genus Halomonas; species Halomonas sp. HAL1. Next base: position 1,513,620 of record NZ_CP130610.1, on the reverse strand, counting down.
CTAGCGCTTCGCCAAACGCGACCTGAGCCTCTTCGTTGTCTAATTGCACCTGCATGTGGGCTGCCTTCACGGATTAATCAATATTCGCGCATAGGATGCCAGATCACTCGCCAGCAGGCCACGCTCGCCTTCTTGTTGTGCTGCTCGATCAGCCGCTAACGCGTGCACCATCGTGGCTAGCCACGCACTGAACTCCACATCTCCGCGCTGCGCCATCAATGCACCCAGCATGCCACTGAGCACATCGCCCATGCCACCGCTAGCCATGCCTGGATTCCCGTAGGGGCACACCACTAAACCAGTGGGGCCAGCAATCAAGCTACCAGCGCCTTTCAAAACCACCACGCCGCCACGTGCCCGCTGCAGTGCCTGAGCAGCGGCGGGTCGATCGGCCTGAATATCCGCCACGGAACAGCCCAATAGCCGCGCCGCTTCACCAGGATGCGGCGTTAATATCCAATTATCGCGCCGAACATCTGGCCACTGGCGTGCTAAAAGATTCAGCCCATCAGCATCTACTACCAACGGCGCGTCTGACTGCAGAGCACTCTGTAACACGGCCTGCCCCCAGGCCGCCTGACCAAGCCCCGGACCTACCACGACCACATCGGCCATCGCAGGTAGCTCAGCCGCTTCAGCGCCACCGCGCACACTGTGAGCCATTACTTCTGGGCAGCGTACCAAACTCGCGGTGATATGCTCAGGGGCCGTCGCCAAGCTCACCTTACCCGCCCCCATCCGCGCAGCGGCCTGGCTGGCCAGTAGCGCCGCACCGCCAAAACCGGGAGCGCCGCCCATCACCAGTACATGCCCCATCGACCCTTTATGGCTCGTGCGCAGCCGGGGAGCAAAGGCATCCGCTAAGAGCGAATCATCCAGCCGCCAAGCGGTGGCTGGAATATCAAAATACGCCTGGGCTTTAACACCCAGCGGGCGAAAGTCGATCTCACCGGTATAAGCGGGTGCATCACCAGTATGCAAACCGATCTTATCGCCGATAAAAGTCACCGTGCAGGCAGCATTAACGGCAAGCCCTGGCGCGGCGCCGGTATCAGCAACCAATCCCGAGGGAATATCAATTGCCAGTACCGGCCTCTGAGCAGCATTGATCATTTCGATGGCACGCCGAAACCTGCCCTCTACCTCGCCCGTCAAACCGGTACCTAACAAGGCATCAATAATGACTTCGCCCGTCAATACAGTGTTGGCTTCCCACTCTTCGCAACCTACGCCCGCGGAGGTTGCCAATTGTGCAGCGCGGGCTGCGTCTCCGCTTAGCTCCTCAAGAGGCTTCAGCGTCACTCGCTGTACTTTGAGGCCAGACTGCATGGCCAGCGCTGCCAGCACATGGCCGTCGCCCCCGTTATTACCACTTCCACACATGACGGTTAAGCTGCGCGCCTGAGGCCAGCGTGAACGAAAGCTGTGCCAAGCGCTTGAGGCGGCGCGCTGCATCAATGCAAAACCATCGATACCACCGGCAATGGTGCGCCGGTCGAGCTCGCGCACCTGGGCAGCTTTATATAGAGGGCGTAGCATGGAAGTATTCGGGATCGTCACGATCTCTCCTTTCACATGTTTTGATGGCTGCTGATGCGTTAGCATAGCGCGCTTAATGCCTTGCTGTTGATTGACTATGTCTAATTCCACTGCCTTTGCACGTTCTGATAGTGCAATGACTGACCAGAAACTTGCTCGCCTTGCCGACCTGATTAAAACCTGGGGGCGAGAGCTGGGCTTTCAGCAAGTCGGCATTACTGACACTGAATTGTCGGCCCATGAAAGCCATCTCGACGCGTGGCTGGAAAATGACTACCACGGCGAGATGGGCTTTATGGCCAAGCATGGCAGCAAGCGCACTCGCCCCGCAGAGCTTGAACCCGGCACTCAGCGCATTATCAGCGTGCGCATGGATTATCTGCCCGCTGAAGTGGAAAGCACCAAGGTACTGGGCCAGCCCAACCGCGCCTATGTATCGCGTTACGCCCTAGGGCGCGATTATCACAAGCTAATGCGTAAACGGTTAGCCCAATTAGCAAAAAAGATTGAGCAAGAAGTAGGCGAATTTGGTTACCGCGCGTTTGTCGACTCAGCACCGGTAATGGAGCGCGCGCTGGCCCAAAAAGCCGGGCTTGGCTGGTTCGGCAAAAATGCCATGCTGCTTAACCCCAAAGCGGGCTCACTGTTTTTTCTGGGCGAACTCTATACTGATCTTCCCCTACCTATTGATGCGCCATTTGAGCAAGAGCACTGCGGCAGCTGCAGCGCTTGCCGCACCGCCTGCCCCACCGGCGCTATTGTTGACGATAAGGTGGTCGACTCGCGCAAGTGCATTTCGTATCTCACTATCGAACTACACGGCGCCATACCGGTTGAGTTTCGCCGCGCCATGGGCAACCGTATTTACGGCTGTGACGATTGCCAACTGGTATGCCCTTTTACCCGCTTTACCCGCATGACCCAGGAAGATGACTTTGCGCCGCGCCATGATTTAGATCGCGCTACGCTAATCAGCCTGTTTGCTTGGGGCGAGGCGGAGTTCCTGGATAAAACCGCTGGCAGCCCTATTCGGCGCATTGGCTACGAGCGCTGGCTGCGCAATATCGCCGTAGGCCTAGGAAACGCCCCTTGGAGCGAGGCCGTGGAAGCCGCGCTATGGGCGCGCCGAGCCTACCCAAGCGAACTGGTGCGTGAACACGTCGCCTGGGCGCTTGAGGAACAGCACCTCAAGCGCGGCAGGCGCATTGCCACCGATATGTCTTAACCGCTTTACTCTTCTTCGTCGCTGCGCTGCTCAACGCGCAAAAACGTATTACGGTAGTGAGCCAGTTCAGCAATCGACTCTTTAATATCATCCATCGCCAGGTGAACATTCTGTTTACTAAAGCCCGCCAAGGCGCCTGGATTCCAGCGTTTGGCCACTTCTTTTATGGTAGACACATCAAGATTGCGGTAGTGGAAAAAGTTGAGCAGCGCAGGCATTTCACGCTCAAGAAAACGCCGATCCTGGTGGATGCTGTTGCCACACATGGGTGACGATCCGGCCACTGCGTACTGCTGCAGAAACGCCAGCGTTTGCTGCTCAGCTTCGGCAGTTTCCACTTGGCTTGCTTTCACCCGGGCGACTAATCCCGACTCGCCGTGGGTTTTCTGGTTCCAATCGTCCATCTGCGCCAGCAGGCTATCGGGCTGTTTTACCGCAATGACCGGCCCTTCCGCTACCACATTCAGATCAGCATCAGTAATGAGTGTGGCTACTTCAATGATGCGCTCTTTATTTGGATCTAAACCGGTCATCTCTAGGTCAATCCATACCAGCAGATCATTGCGTGGCGCCGCTGAATCCGTCGTTTCGTTGCTCATTACCGTTATCCCTTTGCCTAAATGGTCATTTATATCGTGCCAGTGTGCCTTAAATAGGCCTACCAAGCAGCTATACAGGACAGCTTGCCCACTTGGTAGGTACAATGACGTCTATTGTAACGATCATCAGGTGGTCATGAGCAAACGTAAATTAAGTCGCCAGCAGCAGTGGCGAGTCGAGAAAGTCCAGGCGGAACGTGCCCAGCGTGCTGAAAAGCGTGATGTGCAAGACGCTGAAAAACTCGCCGCTGGCGAATACGGCGCCGAACAGCCGGGCCGCGTCGTTGCTCACTTTGGACGCACCCTAGAGGTGCGCAATAGCGATAATGAACCGGTGCGCTGTCACTTACGCGCCAACCTGGATGGTCTGGTTACCGGCGACCGCGTGATATGGCGCGCCGGGCAAGAAGGCTCTGGCGTGGTGGTGGCCAGGGAAGAGCGCGACAGCGTGCTGAAGCGCCCCGATGCTCGCGGCCTGCTCAAACCGGTGGCCGCCAATATTGATCAGCTGTTGATCGTGTTTGCGGTAGAGCCTGCACCTCACGCCAACCTTATTGACCGCTATTTGGTCGCCGCCGAAGCTACCGGCATTGCGCCAGTATTGGTACTCAATAAAACCGACTTGCTACCAGAAGATGGCGGCGAACTCGGTAAACTGCTGGAGCGCTATCGCGATTTGGGCTATCCCGTCGTGCGTACTACCACTGCTACAGACACCGGGCTGGATGAGCTGCGCAGCCAGCTTGAAGGGCGCACTTCTGTCTTCGTTGGTCAAAGTGGCGTGGGCAAATCCTCGCTAATCGACCTGCTGCTACCGGATGAAAACCTGCGTATTGGCGCGCTCTCGGAAGACTCCCGTAAGGGTACTCATACAACGACCACAGCACGCCTCTATACCATGAGCCGAGCTGACGTGGCCGATGGCGATGTCATCGACTCACCGGGTATTCGCGAGTTTGGCTTGGTGCACCTCAACGAGCAGGAAGTCACCGACGGTTTCATTGAGTTTCACGACTATATTGGCTACTGCCGTTTCCGTGATTGTCGTCACCGTAATGAGCCCGGTTGCGCTTTACTCGCAGCGGTCGAGGCAGGCAAGATTCATCCAGCACGCTTTGCCAGCTATCGACGGATTCTTGATAGTTTGGAGGGCTAACGTTGATAGGAGTCACCCATGAGTATTGAAAACCAATCGTCGGAAGCTAACCTTCTACCGCTGATTACTGAACCGGAACAGCTGCAGGCGCATTTAGATGACCCACAGCTGCTGATTATTGATGTGCCGATCAATGGCGACAGCTACCGTCAGGGCCATGTGCCCGGCGCCATCTTCCTCGACTTTCGCTATTTAATGCGTGGTGAAGGGCCGGTACCGAGTGACGTTCCTAGCGTTGAGGCGCTTTCACGTCTGTTTAGCGCCTTAGGTCTAACCCGCGACACCCACGTGGTGGCCTACGATGACGAAGGCGGTGGCTGGGCGGCACGCCTTTTGTGGACGTTAGACCTCATCGGCCATACGCGTTACTCCTATTTAAATGGCGGCATACACGCCTGGCGCGATGCAGGCTTGGAAGAGAGCACCGAGCCTACCGCCCCCACTCAAAGTGAGTACCACGCTGAAATTCTCAACCCTAATGCCTTGATCACGTTTGAAGAGATCAAAGAGAAGCTCGACAATAAGCACTTTGCGGTGTGGGATGCGCGCTCCAAAGATGAGTACGATGGCGTCCGAGGTAACAACAAGCATCTGGGGCACATTCCCGGTGCCGTTAATATGGACTGGCTCCACGCCATGGACAGACAGCGCGCACTGCGCATTCGCGATTACGCCGAGCTGATCACCGAACTTGGCGCCCTGGGCCTGACCCCTGATATGGAAATCGCTACCCATTGCCAGAGCCACCACCGCAGCAGCTTTACCTGGCTGGTAGGCAAGGCGCTAGGCTTTAACATGCGTGGCTATGCGGGGTCCTGGGGCGAATGGGGCAACCGCGACGACACCCCGATAGAGAAGTGAAAATATAACTGTGACTCTTTCCCAAAAAGCCTTTTCGCTACTTCAATACCCATTACCCCAACATGCGCTATCGCGCCTGACGGGTAAATTCGGCCAGTGCGATAACCGCTGGGTAAAAAACACCCTGATTAACGCCTTTATCAAACGCTTCAATGTCGACATGAGCCAGGCGCTGGAACCCGATCCTAGCGCTTATGCAACGTTCAATGACTTCTTTACCCGGGCGTTAAAAGCCGATGCACGCCCCCTGGGCGAGGGCATTCTAAGCCCTGCCGATGGCACGCTCTCCCAGTACGGGCGCCTGCAGGCCGGTCAACTGGTGCAAGCTAAGGGCCACACCTACTCTGCGCAGACCTTGCTTGGCGGCGATACGGCCCTGGCGGAAGAGTTTCTCGGCGGCAGTTTTGCCACTGTCTACCTCTCTCCACGGGACTATCACCGCGTGCATATGCCGGTGACCGGTACATTAAGAGAAATGATCTACGTACCCGGTCGACTCTTCTCGGTCAACCAGGCAACCGCCAACTATGTGCCGGGCCTGTTTGCTCGTAACGAGCGCCTGGTGTGCATCTTTGATACCGAGCACGGCCCCATGGCAATGGTGTTAGTAGGTGCAATGATTGTAGCGGCCATCGAGACCGTCTGGTCAGGCCAGGTAACACCGCTTGCAGGCCAGCCTCAGCGCATGCAGTTTGGGCAACCTATCACGCTGGAAAAGGGCGCCGAAATGGGCCGCTTCAAACTCGGCTCCACGGTAGTAATGTGCTTCACTAAACCGGTTGTCTTTGACGACTATCCTACGGGTGCCATGGTCAGCATGGGGCAAGCGCTGGGCCACATTGATAAACCGACTTATGATAGCGATGCGCCCCCGACTAGCGAGCCGATGGTTTAGCAGCGAGGCGTAGAAAAGGCGAGCACGTCTTCCAGGCGTGCTTTGCCTAGCGCCAGTTGAATGAGGCGATCAATCCCCAGCGCGACACCCGCACCAGCTGGCATACCGTGCTCTAGAGCGGCCAACAGACGCTCATCTACATCCACTTCCGGCAAGCCCAGGCGGCGGCGCTCAGCGTTATCATCCGTAAACCGCACTCGCTGCTCCGAGGCATCGGTCAGCTCTTGGTAACCATTGGCCAGCTCAACACCTTTCAGGTAGAGCTCGAAGCGTGAAGCCACCCACTCACCATCTACATCCTGGTGGCGTTGTGCCAGAGCGGCTTGGCTTGCGGGATAATCAACCACAACACTTAGCTCATGCTGGCCTAACTGTGGCTCGATCACCACGCTCATAAGCAGGTCAAGGCAGGTTTCGCGATCTTCACCGGCCAAGGATTGCGCAGACATTTGCGCTCGCTCCGCGGCAACCAAACGCAACTTTTCCAGCGACGTGGTAAAGGGGTCCACCTCTAGGTGGGTATGGAAAAGCTCCCGGTAGCGATAATGCACGACCGGACCGGGGAAACTGGGTAGCAGTGACATGACCAGGGTAGCCGTCTCATCAATTAGCTTATCCAGCGTAAACTGCGGCCGATACCACTCCAGCATGGTGAACTCGATATTGTGGCGAGCCCCAATTTCACCATCGCGAAAACTTTTGGCGAGCTGAAATATCGGCCCGCTACCGGCCGCCAATAACCGCTTCATATGGAATTCAGGCGAAGTTTGCAGCCATAAACGGCGCTGCCCTCTATCGGTGCGAGCCAGGGCATGAAGCGATACCAGATGCACATCCGTGCTCCCCCCCTGCCCCAATACCGGCGTTTCCACTTCCAGCACGTCACGCTGGTCAAAAAATGCCCGCACTTTGGCCATTAACCGCGCACGCTCGCGGAGCGTTTCAATCGACGCCGAGGGTTGCCAATCAATGGCCATCACTGCTCCTTAGATAAGCTATAGACAAGCTATTTTTTAGCAAAAAATGGCCACGCTAAAAGCGTGGCCATCCTCATTACCAAAGCGAAAAACAACGTGAAAAGTAATTAAGCGCGAGAGACGTAGTCCCCGCTGCGCGTATCAATTTTCAACACTTCGCCCTGATTGATAAACAGCGGTACGCGCACTACAGCGCCAGATGATAGCGTAGCAGGCTTAGAGCCACCTTGCGCCGTATCGCCTTTCAAACCTGGGTCAGTTTCAACCACTTCCAGCTCAATGAAGTTGGGCGGCGTCACAGAAATGGCCTTATCATTCCAAAGCGTAATGATATAGGGCACCTGCTCTTTCAGCCATTTAGCAGTATCACCCAAGGCTTTCTTTTCCACGGCGTACTGCTCAAAGGAGCCATCGGTCTTCATGAAGTGCCACATGTCACCATCGGTGTAGAGGTACTCCATCTCCAAATCCATGACGTCAGCGCCTTCCAGCGAATCACCAGATTTGAAAGTCTTCTCACCCACACGGCCCGTCATCAAGTTACGCAGCTTAACTCGGTTAAACGCCTGCCCCTTGCCAGGCTTGACCAGCTCGTTTTCGACGATCGAACAGGGATCGCCGTCGAGCATTACTTTCAAACCGCCTTTGAATTCATTGGTAGAATAGTTCGCCATAATGCCTCTCAATGTTTTATTTCAGTAACGTGATGCGCGAAGCCCTGCTTCGTCGTTGATAGCGTCATCCAATAAGTGCGCGCATGATAACCCGAAGGAGGGCTTTTTTGCAGGAGAACATCATTATTTCAGCCTCTGAAACGCAACAACAGTGCAACACGATGGTACGTTCCAATTGGCAGCAGCAACTCTCAAAGGCAATCCGCGACCCGCAAGTATTGTGCGAGCGGCTCGGGCTAGACACCGACCTGCTGACAGGCGCACAGCTAGGTCACGAGCTGTTTGAGGTATGCGTGCCTGAAGCCTATCTGGCTAAAATAGCCCCTGCGGATTTGAACGACCCCCTGCTTCTTCAGGTGCTGCCCTTGGGCAAGGAAGCCTCAACGACTCCAGGCTACGTCGCTGACCCGCTGGAAGAAGCCGGCCATCAGCCCGCTAAAGGGCTGATTCATAAATACGCTAACCGCGTGCTACTGATTGCAAGCCCAGCCTGTGCAATCAACTGCCGCTACTGTTTTCGCCGTCACTTCCCATATAGCGAGAACTCGCCTTCCCGGGCGCAGTGGCAGGAGGCGCTGGAGTACTTGCGTGCCGCCCCCTCCATTCACGAGGCGATTCTTTCCGGCGGCGACCCCCTTGCAGCAAGCGACCGGCAGCTTGCCTGGCTGGTCGAACAACTTGAAAGTATCCCTCACCTCAAGCGGCTGCGCATACATACCCGCTTGCCCGTGGTGATTCCTGACCGGATTGATGACGCACTGCTCGGCTGGCTAAGCAAAAGCCGCCTGCAAAAAGTGGTGGTGCTGCATATCAACCACGCCAATGAAATTGATCAGGCAGTGGTGGACGCCTGTACGCGTCTAAAGCAGGCGGGCGTGACGCTGTTGAACCAAAGCGTTCTTCTGAAAGGTATCAACGACAGCGTGCCCACTCTAGCAGCTCTCTCTGAACGGCTATTTGAAGCAGGCGTGCTGCCCTACTACCTGCACGTGCTAGACCCGGTTCAGGGCGCCGCCCACTTTGATGTACCCGATGAAGAAGCACGCCAACTAGTTGACCGCCTTCGCGATCACTTGCCAGGCTTTCTAATGCCACGCTTGGTTCGGGAAATACCCGGCAAAGGGAGTAAAACGCCGTTGTAATGCATGTTAAAGAAACCGCGGTGCTGAGACACTTGAATAACTCATCGCTGAGGCCTGAAGCTAAGTGAGGCGATTTAGCCTCCTAGTTGTTGATAACTATAGTCATTATCTGACGGCCCGGTTACCCATACTTTTCTGTGATCACAGGCTTCGTCTAGCTATAAGCTTGTTATATCCGCCGGATTGGACCTGTGTACTGAGCCACCAGCTCATCCGCAGTAAGCAGCAAAAATCCTTCCGCTTCTGCCTGGGCCACCAAAATCCGATCAAAGGGGTCTTTGTGAATGCTGGGTAAATGAGCAACGTTGAGCGTATGCAGTGAACTGATAGGGAGTTCTAAATAACCATTGTCTATCAGCCCGCGACGCAACAAGTGCGGATCAACGTGAAAATCAGGGCGTTGCAGACTGTTTTTAATCACCACTTCCCAGATGCTAGCGGCGCTAAAATATAGCTTGTTGTTATCATCGTTGATCAGCGATAGCGCATCAGCAGAGAGTTGCTCTGGCTCTGCCGCCGCCCAGAGTAAAATATGCGTATCCAGAAGCAGGTTCACATTAGACTCCAAATATCTCAGCTATTTCGTCTTGCCCCATACGGTCAAAATCATTGGGCACTTTAAATTGCCCGACCAGAAATCCCAGGCGCTTCTGCTGACCAGACGCCGGACTGTCAATTGCCGTGACTCGAGCCATTGGCTTACCCGCTTTGGCAATGATAAACCCCTCGCCCTCGGCAGCCCGCGCCACCAGCTGCGACAAGCGGGTTTTAGCTTCATGAATATTAATTGCTTCCATATAAAATCTCTCTAATGCGAAAACTTAGTCTAATAGATTTAGTTTAATAAAGATGCGCGTTTTTACAATGCCAGCCATCCACTGTGAAAAAAAGCGTCACCTATCAGCCTGCTCGTTTTCTGGGACTACTTCTCGCACTGCCGCAGGTTTACGGGGATTTTCTGCTAACGTTATAGAGCTAATTACTTTGTTGTGAGGCGTCCGCCTTACTATCATGAAAGTTTTCAAGGAGGAAATAACGCCATGTCGCTATCACACTCGACCCGGCTGGGCACTATCGTACTTCTCATCGCCTCACTCGCCGGGCTTGCCATCGCTGTATACGCCTATTTCTCTCCACTGACCGGCGTGACCGGGACACTCGGCGCCCTAGTGGCCATTGTGGCCTGCCTCGCCCTTGCGGTGTTGGCACTCCTTCTTGCGGCCATCAAAGGGCGAGGCGCTTCTATTGCATTGAGAGTGCTCATCTTGGTGGGCCTCACCGGCACTTTTTTCGCTGGCATGCTACTTCATCAATGGTGGATCTGCGCTGCTATGGTGGTCGGTTTAATCGGCCTGATCCTTGATATGGTTCGTCCGTCGCACCATACCCGCCCTACACATGCCTGAGGAGCCGACGATGCCAACTTCTTCATTTGCTAAACGACCTCACTTTAATACCCTCACGCTGCGCTGGGGCACCGCCACAGCATTGGCGCTTTGTTTATCACCCATACCGTTACTGGCACAAGATCAGCCAGATGAGTCGGAAAATAGTGAGGCGAATGCAGACAGCACTGCGCCCATCCCGCTGGTGCCTGGCGAGCCAATCTGGGACAGTTTCCACGGCCAACTCAACGCTCAGAAATATAGCCCGCTTGATCAAATCAATGTAGATAATGTTGGCGAGTTAGAGAAAGCATGGGAACTCCATACCGGCGATGTCGCAGATGGCTCGGGCGATTTACCAGCAACGGTCTGGTCTGCAACACCAGTATTTGCCAACGACACGCTCTATATCGGCACACCGTTCTACCGAATTATCGCGCTTGACCCAGCGAGTGGCGAAGAGAAATGGAGTTTTGACACCCAGTCCTCTCTGGAAGCACTCACCCAGCCCGCCTTAAAGAATCGTGGTGTCGCTTACTGGGAGGCCGATGATCCGGTGGCTGGCGAATCCTGCCAGAAAATCATCTACATGGGCACCATGGATGCTCAGCTATTCGCTGTAGACGCTGACAGCGGCGAGCCGTGCCAAGGGTTTGCCGATAACGGCGTGCTCAATGCCAATCAGTGGAACGACACCAACGATAAATGGCCGTTGTCGCTGCTACAGCCACCTACCGTGGTGGAAGATCATCTGATTTTAGGCTGGGCAGGCATGGACTGGGCCTATGAAGAAGCGCCCCCCGGCACCGTCTTTTCAATCAATGCCCGCACTGGCGAGCTTGAATGGACATTCCAGGCACTGAGCGATCAGATGCGCGAGCAGAGCGGTACCGCTAATGTGTGGACACACATGTCTGCCGACGAAGAGCGCGGCTTGGTTTACCTCCCGGTTTCTTCACCCTCGCCTAACTATTGGGGTGGCAACCGTACTGAAGAAGTCCCTCTCGGTACATCAACCACCGCCCTGGATATTGAAACTGGCGAAGTTGTTTGGTCCCGTCAGTGGGTTCATCACGACATCTGGGATTACGATATTAATTCTGCGCCAACGCTAATGGACATTACGGTAGATGGTGAAGAGATACCGGCATTGATCCAGGCGACCAAGATGGGCTTTCTGTTTGTGGTCAATCGTGAAACCGGTGAAGACGTCTGGCCGATTGAAGAGCGGCCGGTTCCGAGTGGTGACGGCTCCGTTGAAGGGGAAGTCTATGCGCCCACTCAGCCCTTCCCCACTAAACCGGCCCCGCTGATGGATCAGGCAGAAAAGCCCAAGGTTTGGGCGCTGGCCGACGCGGTTAGCTTCGGAGAGTGTTCAGCACTGTGGGAGGAACTTCGCTATGAAGGTATGTACACCCCACCCACTACCGAGGGTGAAGGTACGCTAGGCTTTCCTATCAGCGCAGGTGGCGTGCAATGGGGCGGCGTAGCATTCGATCCTGAAAGTCAGACGGCGGTGGTCAACACGTCGCATATCGTGCAGTACATCAGACTTTATGACCGTGAAGCTTACGAGTCAGCCAATAGAGCATCTGGCAACGAGAGTGGCTTTGCGTCTCAGGAAGGCGCGCCCTACGGCATGCGCCTTGAGGTTGCCCTCAACAGGCTAGGCATGCCCTGCTGGGAACCGCCTTTCGGTGAGCTTGTAGCTCTCGACATGACCACTGGCGATATCAAATGGCGTCGTCCGTTGGGAGCATCGCAGCAGTATGGCTTCTATATGCCCGAAAGCTGGGGCTCGCCTACCATTGGTGGCCCAGCGGTCACCGCGGGTAACGTTATCTTTATCGGTGCCTCAATGGATGCCAAGGTACGTGCTTACTCCCTTGAAACCGGCGAAGAACTCTGGTCAGATCAGACCGAAGCTCCGTCTGTCTCCAACCCCGCCGTTTACGAGTACGACGGTCGCCAATACGTTGCCTTTATTTCCGGTGGGAATACCATTCTGAAAAATCAGGTAGGTGATCAAATCACGGTTTACGCCCTGCCAGAATAACGCTAGCAAAATGGGCAAGTAACAATCGGGGTGGCTCTAAAGCCGCCCCGATTGCGTTAACAGCTACTTTCTCACCCTGTTTCAGCCAAGATCACTGGTATGAGGCTTGGTACGTTTGGCTAACTGTTTATTTGCTGCACCAAAACACACCCGTATTACTGGTACCAACAGCCACAATAGTGGCGTGAGTAACCAGCGATAGGCAAAGCGAGCAATGAACAGGATCGGCAGTAGTAGAATCAGCCAGATAAGAAACTGACCGAACCAAACCGGCCAGCCAAGCCAGGTCGAGAGATTGGCACCGAGTGCGCTCACTAAGCTTGGGTGGCGAACCACCACATAAGCGGTGCCCGCTACGGCGGCGACCTTGGCCATGCGGGGCAACGACGCAAAACGGCCGCTGGTGGCCAACACCCCTTGTCGCAGCCCTGTTCGGGCGCCCTGCGCTTCGATACTGCCTACACGAGCAGCACGTGTAGCTCTGCCTGCCCGCAGCACCTTGACAGTGCTGGCCATGACCAGCAGATCGACACCCGCCCAGCCTAGATCGGCGGCGCCAATGTTGTCGCCCCGCCGCCACTGGCTTTCGAGATCACGCAGGTCGCTGGTAAAAAAGTCGCCGACACCCGCGACCACTCGCTCACCTTGTAACCACTCAACCTCACCTTGGTCACTCAACACAAACTGATTAAGCAGCGCGTGACCGTTCTCCTCAAGTAGAGCAATGCCCATCTGCCCACGGCGGAATGGCGTCAGTTCTGCATTAGCGGTTGCTTCCTCATCACTCCACCAACGACTGACCTGCTGATAGCGCTCGCCGACCCAGTGTTGTGCCCGTAGCGTGGCGACATCGTGAGTGCGAAAAAAGCTGATGGGCAGTACCGCGTCAGCGCCAAAGCGCGACAATACACCCTGAAACTGAGGTGAGAGACCATACTCTTCCAACACTTCCCGGGCCAAATCGTCGTAATGCAAAATGGCCAGGGAGGCACTCATCCATAGTGCCTGATCCGAAGCGTAGCTAAGGAATAGCGCATTGATTTCCGGGGACTCACGCTGAAGCGATGGCTCAATAGAGGGCAGCGCCCGCTGAGCTTCCAGGCGCACCAGTTGAGACTCAAACGGTTCGTGGGAAGCCAGCGCGGATGCGAGCCCTGCGATTACCATCGCGGTCAATACTATGATCTGCCAGGGCCGCATCGTTTTCGCCTCGCTAAATGGGTAACTGAGTAATTACCCCAATGTTTCCGCCGTCACGTTCGCCGCCGCAGGTTGAGTGGAGTGATGGCGGTTTATAGCGCTAAGAACGCCTTTCATGGAAGCGCTAGTGATACTTTCATCAGTGCCCACGCCGAACACTGCTTTACCATCGATACGTACTTCCACGTAAGCGATTGCCTCAGCATCGGCGCCTTGACCGCGGGAGTGCTCGTGGTAGTCGATGATTTCCACATCGTGCCCGGCGGCGGCCAGTGCTTTAACAAAGGCAGCTAGCGGGCCATTGCCTTCACCGCTGAGCGTTTGGCGGCTGCCATCAGTCTCAACGATGGCTTCCAGTGTCACTTTGGGGCTGTCAGGTTCAGAAGAGAGCCGATGACTCACCAACCCAAAGGGTGCTCGCTGCTCCAGATACTCATCCGCGAACGCTTGGTAGATCATCTGCGAAGTGATCTCGCGCCCGGTGCGCTCAGCGACTTCCTGCACCACCTGGCTGAACTCAATCGAAAGGCGACGCGGCAACTCAATGCCGTGCTCCTGCTCAAGCAGGTAAGAAACGCCGCCTTTACCCGACTGGCTGTTAACCCGGATAACGGCTTCGTAGCTGCGGCCCACGTCGAGCGGATCGATAGGTAAATAAGGTACATCCCACACAGCATCTGGATTAGCGCGGCGATCCGCCATGCCTTTTTTGATCGCATCCTGATGAGAGCCAGAGAACGCGGTGAATACCAAATCGCCCACGTAGGGGTGACGCGGATGCACCGGCAACTGGTTGCAGTACTCCACTTCGCGCATGATCGGGGTGATATTGGAGAAATCGAGCTGCGGGTGAACGCCCTGGGTGTACATGTTCATCGCCAATGTGACGATATCGACGTTACCGGTACGCTCACCGTTACCAAACAGCGTGCCCTCAACGCGGTCAGCTCCCGCCATTAGCGTCAATTCTGCTGCTGCCACGCCGGTACCGCGGTCGTTGTGGGGGTGAACGCTGACAATCAGATGATCACGATTTTTAATGTTGCGACAGAACCACTCAATTTGGTCGGCATAGTTATTGGGCGTAGCGACTTCTACCGTTGCGGGCAGGTTCACGATCATCGGCTTATCACCACGGGTGCCATAGGCTTCCATGACCGCTTCGACGATCTCAACGGCGAAATCCATCTCGGTGGTGGTGAAGAGCTCTGGGGAGTACTGAAACGTCCAATTGGTTTGCGGAGCGGCTTCCATCTGCGCGCGAATCTGTTGGGTAGCCTCTACGGCGATTTGCACACACTCGGCTTTATCGACATTAAACACCACCCGGCGAAACATCGGGTCAGTGGCGTTATAGACGTGGACGATCGCGTTTTTAGCGCCCTGAAGTGCCTCAAAGGTGCGTTCAATCAAGTGCGGGCGCGCCTGGGTCAGCACCTGAATGGTCACATCCTCAGGGATCTTATCCTGCTCGATCAGCGAGCGTACGAAATCAAAATCGGTTTGTGAGGCCGAGGGAAAGCCGACTTCAATCTGCTTAAAGCCAACATTCAACAGCATGTCGAACAATCGCTGCTTACGCTCCTGGTCCATCGGATCAATCAGCGATTGATTACCGTCGCGCAGATCCACACTGCACCAGACAGGCGCTGCTTCAATGCGCTGGCTCGGCCACTGGCGGTCAGGTAGATCAACGGCCACAAAGGGGCGGTACTTTTTGGCGGGGTCAGACAACATCATGGCGGCTCTCCTAAAATCGGTCAGTGGTGGGCTTGTCGCTGTGCTTACCGCCCGCATCATTCTGGTGTGGTGGGGCTGGCGAGTATGCTTGAGAGAGCGCTGACTCCATACGGTCAAGCTGCGCTTTCAGCCCGCGAACATCATTGCGCAGCGACTGCAGCTCGGCTTCTTCACCTTCGCCGTTGTCCAACGCCATTTGCGCGCTCTCTTTCTGCATCACGTCCAGCACAATACCAATCATCATATTGAGAAAAATAAAGGCGTTCAAAAAGATAAAGGTTAAAAAATAGATCCAGGCGTAGGGATAAACCTCCATGGCCGGGTAAAGCACCGCTGTAGCCCAGCTCTCGAAGGTCGCCACTTGAAATAGCGTCAACATGGCCAGGGAAATATTGCCCCATAGCCCCTCGTCCACATTGTGGAAAAGGAAGCTCCCAATGGCGGCATATATGTAGAAGATGATAAACATCAATAGGACGACATACCCCATCCGTGGCACCGACTTAACCAAGGCGCTTAACAGCATTTGTAGCTCGGGAATCATCGACACCAAGCGCAGCACCCGGAAAATACGCAGTAGCCTGGCCAGCAGCACCATTTCAGAGTCATCCATGGGAATCAGGCTGGCGGTCACAATGAGGAAGTCAAAGACGTTCCACCCTTTCTTGAAGAAACTCAGCAGCGTGCGTTCAGCGGCTATCCTGATTAAAATCTCAATCAGGAAAAATATGGTGACTGCCATATCAAGATAGAGCAGCCACTGCTCCACTTGAGTGGTTTCTTCATAGGTTTTTGCCCCTATCACCAGGGCAGAAATGACGATAATGGCAATCACGACCGCTTCAAAAATCTTATTACTACGCAGCCTTTCAAAACGGGCTTGCCAGGTATTAAAGGGTTCACTCATGGAACGTAAAATCTCTCAACGGTTGACCGGCACACTTTATACTAAAACTACACACCTTCTACACAAGTGATATCCTGTTGTTTCACTTGATGTATCCTACGCCATCAGAACGCCCTCAAAGCGCCCTGTTGGTACTCTTTTGAATTTTTTAACTTTAGCCGCTGGATGATCCCCCATGACACTGCTTTGGATAGCCTTATTGCCTCTGCTAGGCGTACTGGTGCCGGCACTTACCGCACAGCGTGGTCGCAGCTTCTGTTCCCTTGCGACGGCAGTGCTGCCAGCGACCGCCTTAGTAATGACGCTACTCAACGTGCCAGCCCTGCTAGACGGTGAGCAACTACGTTTTTCAGTCACCTGGATGCCTGAGTTGGCGCTGGACTTAGCGTTCCGCCTCGATGGGCTATCGCTGCTGTTTAATCTGTTGATACTGGGCATTGGCTTACTGATTATTCTCTATGCCCACTACTACTTAGCAAAAGATGAACCCTTTGGCCGATTCTACGCCTTCCTGATGCTTTTTATGGCGTCAATGGTCGGTATTTCAATGTCGGACAACCTGATTCTGCTATGGCTATTCTGGGAGTTAACCAGCCTCTCTTCGTTTTTACTGATCGGTTATTGGTCCTACCGCAGTGATGCACGCAAAGGCGCCCGTATGGCGCTAACGGTTACCGGTGCGGGCGGCCTTGCGCTACTGGCTGGTTTGCTGCTGCTAGGCGATATGGCGGGCAGCTTCAATATGGGCGATGTGTTAGCCAGCGGAGACGTCATTCTTGCCGACCCGCGCTACCCGCTCATGCTCGGCTTGGTACTGCTGGGGGCCTTTACCAAATCCGCACAGTTTCCTTTCCATTTTTGGTTGCCCCATGCGATGGCGGCACCCACGCCAGTATCTGCGTACCTCCACTCGGCGACCATGGTTAAAGCGGGCATTTTCCTGATGGCGCGGCTGCACCCTGCCATCGCTGGCAGTGAGCTGTGGAGCGTGGTCGTTTCACTCGTCGGCATCGTCACCATGCTGTACGGCGCTTGGTTTGCTTTGATGAAAACCGACCTGAAGGGCATTTTAGCGTTCTCCACGGTCAGTCATTTAGGTTTAATCACGGTGCTGTTAGGCATTGGCAGCCCCATGGCGATCCTGGCTGCGCTGTTCCATATCCTCAATCATGCTACTTTCAAAGCCGCTCTATTTATGAGCGCAGGCATTATCGATCATGAGACCGGCACCCGGGAGCTAAAGCAGCTGGGTGGCCTGAAAAAAGCCATGCCTGTCACGGCGCTCTTGACCACGCTGGCGGCTGCCGCCATGGCGGGCGTGCCGCTATTCAACGGCTTTTTATCCAAAGAGATGTTCTTTACCGAGTCGTTAGCAACCCCCGTTTTGGGTGGGGTGAGCTGGCTATTACCCGCGCTAGCGGCCCTCGGCGGTATTCTCTCGGTCGCTTATTCGCTGCGTTTAGTACACGCCGTCTTTTTCAAACCAGCCCGTGAAGAACCGCCAAAAACGCCCCATGAACCGCCGCATTTGATGCGCCTACCGGTTGAAATATTAGTGGTGCTTTGTGTGGTGGTCGGCCTGTTCCCGGCGTTTATGGCCACAGGGTTGTTAGAACTTGCCAGCGAAGCGGTGATTGGAAGTCCACTCGATTTTCATCTGGCTATCTGGCACGGCGTTAATCTACCGCTCATCATGAGCTTGCTGGCCTTTGTCGTCGGTATTGCGCTGTATTGGCGCCATGGTGATGTGCGCCGATTTACGCAACAGTTTGCAGGCATTGACGCCCGACGCGTTTTTGAGCGCATTCTTATCTCTATCGGCTACCGTGCTGAGCAACTGATTGCGGCACTGGAAGGCAATTCGCTTCAACGCTATGTGGGTTGGCTATGGCTGGCGGCGCTGGTAATGGGGGGTATTGGCCTCGTAAAAATCACTGACTTGACCGGCGCGGCAGGAAATCAGCCACTGGACGGCATTCTTATTCTAGGCGCTGGGATGCTGATGTTTGGTGGCGTGGCGACCGCCGCCACCCATCGCTATCGGTTGATTTCGCTATTGATGCTGTCGGTAGTGGGCCTATTTGTGGCACTGACCTTTGCCCGTTTCTCGGCACCCGATCTAGCGCTGACACAGCTTTCTGTGGAAGTCGTGACCATGATTCTGCTGATGCTGGCGCTATTTTTCTTACCGCAAAAAACGCCGCGCGAATCCAGCCCACTACGCAACGTTCGCGATATGCTGCTGGCTGGCTCGCTTGGCTTGGTGATCGCCAGCCTTAACTACGCCGTCATGACGCGCGATACACTGTCGATTTCCAGCTTCTTTGTGGAAAACAGCAAGCCTGGTGGTGGGGGCTACAACGTCGTCAACGTCATTCTGGTCGACTTCCGTGGTTTCGATACCTTAGGGGAAATCACCGTATTGGCCATCGCTGGCTTGGCGATCTTTAAGCTGCTCAACCGCTTACGCCTGTTTATGCCGCACAGTGACGGAGAGGGACGGGTATGGTCACCCGATCGCTACCCGGCGGTGCTAACGTCAATTTCAATGACACTGCTACCGCTGGCGCTCCTGGTCTCTGCGTTTATCTTCCTGCGTGGCCACAATCAGCCGGGCGGTGGGTTTATTGCCGGCCTGATTACCGCAGTCGCCCTCATTCTGTTGTATATGGCGCGTGGCGTGGAGTGGGCGCAAGAGCGTCTCGATTTCCCCTTCCAACCGGTAGCCGTTATCGGGGTCGCCGTTGCTACGCTCACGGGGCTGGGTAGCTGGCTGTTTGGTCATCCGTTCCTCACCTCCGCATTCGGTTACTTCAGCCTACCGCTGATAGGCACCTTTGAATTGGCCACCGCACTGCTCTTTGATCTGGGCGTGTACTTAGCCGTGGTAGGCGCCACGCTGATGATTTTGGCCAACCTTGGCAAAGTCACTACGGCGCACCGACCGGTGACCGAAGCCTCGGAAAAAGACACCGATACCGCTGCTGCAACCTCTTCTGCTAAGGAGCCTCGTTAATGGAACTGCTCTATGCAATGACCACCGGCGTCTTGACCGCCTGTGGTCTCTACTTAACCTTGCGAGGCCGCACCTTTCCCGTGGTGGTAGGCCTAACGCTGCTCTCTTATGCAGTGAACCTGTTTCTGTTTTCGATGGGGGGTCTCACCACTGATGGGCCAGCCATTGTGTCCGAAGGAACGAACTATGCCGACCCACTCCCCCAAGCGCTAGTGCTCACGGCCATTGTCATCGGGTTTGCGATGACCGCCTTCGTGGTGATTTTAGCTATGCGGGCACGCAGTGAAGTGGGTAACGACCATGTCGACGGTAAAAAGGAAGACCGAGAATGATGCAGCACCTGATTGTTTTTCCTGTCGTTTTACCGCTAGTGGCGGGTATATTACTGCTCTATCAACGGCAGGGCTTAGTACGCTATAAGCGTGCCGTCAGCGTTGCCGCCACCGTACTGTTACTGCTGGTTGCAATTGGCCTTTTGCGCCAAGCCGCCAGTGATCAGGTCACTTATTATGCCCTGGGCGATTGGCAAGCACCGTTCGGCATTGTACTAGTACTGGATCGCCTCTCGGCACTGATGCTGCTTGTCACCGCTGTTTTGGCGGTCGGTGCCGTTGTGTTTGCCTGCGCGGGGGATGATGAAAAAGGCAGCAACTTTCATGGCCTTTTTCAGTGGCAGCTGTTGGGCATCAACGGCGCCTTTTTAACCGGTGATTTGTTTAACCTGTTCGTCTTTTTTGAAGTACTGCTACTGGCCTCTTACGCGCTGCTTTTGCACGGCGGAGGAAAAGCGCGCATTCAAGCCAGCGTCCACTACGTGGTTCTCAACCTGGCAGGCTCGTCGCTGTTTCTCATCGCGGTGGGGATTCTGTATGGCGCCACGGGCACGCTCAATATGGCCGATATGGCAATCCGCGTGGCTGAACTGCCCGCAGAGCGTGAAGGCTTAGTCACCGCTGGCGCATTAATGCTACTGGTGGTGTTTGGGTTAAAAGCCGCCATCTTGCCACTCTACTTCTGGCTACCCAAAGCCTACGCATCCGCGCCTGCGCCGGTAGCAGCGCTGTTTGCCATCATGACCAAGGTAGGTATCTACGCTATTCTGCGTGTCTATTCACTGCTGTTTGGCGACACCGCTGGCGGGCTGGAAGCACTGGAGCAACCTTGGGTTTGGTGGCTCTCGCTTGCCACTTTGGCGGCCGCAGGTGTCGGCGTAATGGCCGCACGAGACTTGCGCTTGCTGGTGGCTTATTTGGTGTTGGTATCCGTAGGCACGCTGCTGGCGGGTATCGGCATGCGCTCACCTCAGGCTGTCTCGGCCCTGCTCTATTACCTGATCCACACCACGCTGGTTACCGGTGGTTTGTTCCTGTTGGCGGAAATGATCGGCCTGCAACGTGGTAAAGCAGGTACGCGCCTGGTGAAGGGCCGTCCGATGGTTCAGGGCGCGGGGCTCGCCATGCTATTTTTTGTAGGCGCCATCGCCGTCGCTGGCGTTCCGCCGTTTTCAGGCGCTATCGGCAAGGCATTAATGCTTAATGCTGCCGAAGGCACGCAGCGTCTTTGGCTTTGGCCGTTACTGCTGTTGACCAGCCTAGCCTCGCTGGTTGCGCTTTCCCGTGCTGGCTCTACGCTGTTTTGGCGTAGCCATCGTGGCAACGTGAGTGGTTCACCATTGCCACGTCGCCAGTGGTTTGGCGTTATCTGGCTGCTTAGCGCAGCGCCGCTGTTAGTTGCACTGGCTGGGCCGGTGAGCAGCTACACTCAAGCGACCGCTGACCAATTAGCCAACCCTCAGGTGCTGATTCGCACGCTACTACCCAATGCTGCTGGAGATGCCCAATGATCGCCCCGCGCTCCTGGCTACCCACGCCTGTATTATCGATACTTCTACTCGTCGTGTGGCTGTTGTTAGTACGCAGCTACGCGTTTGGCCAGTTCGTGTTAGGCGGCTCGTTAGCTATTTTGATCCCCCTACTAACCCATCGTTTTTGGGATGCACGGCCTCTTATCGCCAAACCCTTTGCCTTGCTGCGGTTTATCTTCCGTGTGCTGGGCGACATTATCACTGCCAACTTTGAAGTGGCTTACTTGATCGCCAACCCATGGCGCAAGCTTAAACCCCATTTTATTGAATACCCGCTAATGCTAGAGGAGCGGTTCACCATCACGCTGCTCGCCAGCACGATCAGCCTGACACCGGGCACCGTGTCGGCCAATCTGCGTATGGATGGTAAATCACTGCTGATTCACGCCTTGAACGTGGACGATGAGGAAGCGCTGATTAACCAGATTCGCGAGCGCTATGAACGCCCACTTAAGGAGATCTACGAATGTTAAGCATTGCACTCTATATCACCTTAGCGCTGGTCGTGATGGCGCTGTTGATGAACCTCTACCGCCTGACCATTGGGCCCAGCTTGCCTGATCGCGTACTTGCGTTAGACACCATGTACGTTAATTCCATTGCGCTTATCGTACTGCTGGGGCTGTGGCTGAACAGCAAAACCTATTTCGAGTCAGCGCTGTTGATCGCAATGCTAGGTTTTATCAGCACCGTGGCGGTTTGCAAATATATTCTGCGCGGAGACATCATCGAATGATTAACATGAATTATCAAACGATGAACAAAAGCCCGGGGGATCTATGTCTGTAATCGTTGAAGCGCTTATTTCACTGCTGCTGATCGCCGGCGGAATCTTTGTTTTTATCGGTTCGCTGGGGATGGCGCACCTGCGCGATTTCTATATGCGCCTGCATGGCCCGACCAAGGCCACCACCTTGGGCATCGGCTGCATGCTCATCGCTTCGATGCTGTATTTCTGGAGCGTGGACGGCAAACCGGATATCCAAGAACTGCTGATTACGCTTTTCCTGTTTATTACCGCCCCCGTCAGCGCCCACCTGCTGGCCAAATCTGGCTTACACCTGCGATTGAAGCATGCGGTCAAGACGCAAGGGCATCCGGTCGAGTTAAGGGCTGAAGAAGTCGGCGACAAACCGGTACCGCACCCCGATAAGGGCCATGGCTGAATCGGCATAAAATAAAAAGCGGGTGGTGCTGGAAAGCACCACCCGCTTTTTTACTGCCCACTCTTATACTTCCTACTTTTATACTGCTCTACGGTGTTAAATCCTGCTGCTGATAGCCGAGCAGGTAGAGCACACCGTCAAGACCCGATGTCGAGATCGCCTGACACGCTTGGGCACGCACCAACGGCTTGGCCCGAAACGCAATGCCCATCCCCGCTTTGGCAAGCATCTTAAGATCGTTGGCACCGTCACCCACGGCTATCGTCTGATCGAGTGTAAAGCCCTGCCGCAGTGCGATGACTTCGAGCAGTTCGGCTTTGCGCTCAGCATCCACGATTGGCTCGCTTACTTCGCCAGTCACTTTGCCATTTTCGATGATCAACTCATTGGCATGGATCTCGTCAAAGCCAAGCTTCTTCTGTAAGTGGAGGGCAAAGTAGGTAAAGCCGCCGGAGAGTATGGCGGTGCGATAGCCTAACCGCTTTAAATTGACCATCAGACGCTCAACGCCCTCCATCAACGGTAGTTCCTCCGCAATTTCCGCCAACACCGACTCATCCAAACCGACCAGTTTGCTCATCCGCTCGCGAAAGCTCGCCTTGAAATCCAGCTCCCCGCGCATGGCACGCTCGGTGACTTCGGCGACCTCTTCGCCCACGCCATGGCGGCGAGCCAGCTCATCAATCACCTCAGCTTTAATCAACGTGGAGTCCATATCGAAACAGACCAAACGGGGCTGAACGTGATCGCGAGTATCTAGTTGGGCAACGATATCAATACCCAGCGTTTCACTCAGCAAAAGCGCGGCGTCGCGCACTGCTTTGCTATCTGCGTCGCCGGACAAACAGTACTCAATACAGTCGATGCCGTCACCTGGCTGAAATGAGACATCGGCAAGCCGCTGGGTACTCTTCACGTTCAGATTAAACTGCATAATGAGAGCATCTACCTGAGCTTGAATGTCGGCGGTTAAATCCGACGCCAGTACAGTTAGGATCAAATCACCGCGTGCCATTACTTACTCCCCTGCCTCTAGTCGATCTACTTTCTGGAAGCCGCGGGGCAGCTTGCTACCACGACGACCGCGCTCACCGCGATAGTATGCCAAGTCGTCGGCTTTTAGCGTCAGCTTGCGCTTGCCTGCATGGATCAACAGCGCATCACTGGCGGCTAGCACCACAATGCCGGTAACAAACTCCTCCCGGCGGGCGGCTCGTGGGCCTGGGATATCGAGCATTTTATTGCCCTTGCCTTTAGACATCTCGGGCAACTGATCCAAGGGGAACAGCAACAGCCGACCTTCGTTTGAAACAGAAGCCACCCACAGCTCATCGCCCTCTGGCACGTCAATCGGCGCCATCACATTGCAGCCTTTGGGCAGGCTAAGTACCGCTTTACCGGCTTTGTTTTTACCGGTAAGTGTGTCGAGACGCGCCACAAAGCCATAGCCACCATCAGTGGCAAGCACGAAGCGCCGCTCCGGTGGCGCAAACATTAGCCCCGCCATTTTTGCTCCGGCGGCCACGTTAGCACGCCCGGTAACCGGCTCACCCTGGCCACGCGCACTGGGTAGGTTATGTGCAGACAGCGTATAGGCGCGACCGGTGTCATCCAGCAGCACCAGCGGTTGATTGGTTTTACCTTTCGCCGCCAGTTGGAAGCTATCCCCAGCTTTATAGGAGAGCCCCTCGGGGTCGATATCGTGCCCCTTGGCCGCACGAATCCAGCCTTTATCGGAAAGCACCACGGTAATCGGGTCAGCGCCCAGCAGCTCGACTTCTGTCAGCGCCTTGGACTCTTCGCGCTCGACCAACGGTGAGCGGCGCTCGTCACCATGCTCTTTACCCGCCGCGCGAATCTCTTTTTCGATCAGGGTAGTGAGCTTAGCTTCGCTGCCCAGTAGCCCTTCTAAATATTTGCGCTCTTTTTCCAGCTCATCCTGCTCACCGCGAATTTTCATCTCTTCGAGTTTGGCAAGATGACGCAGACGCAGCTCTAAAATGGCTTCCGCTTGACGTTCGGAGAGGCTGAAAGTCGCCATCAGCGAGGCTTTTGGATCATCTTCCTCACGGATAATACGGATCACTTCATCCAGGTCGAGGTAGGCGATCAGAAGGCCTTCCAAGATATGCAGGCGATCCTCGACTTTACCTAGGCGGTGCTCTAAACGACGGCGCACCGTGCTACGGCGGAACTGTAGCCATTCGCCCAGCATTTCCGTCAGCGGCATGACCCGTGGGCGACCGTCCAGGCCGATCACGTTCATGTTCACTCGCACGTTCTTTTCCAAATCGGTGGTGGCGAACAGGTGCGCCATCAGCGACTCAACGTCAATGCGGTTGGAGCGCGGTTCAATCACCAGCCGGGTCGGCTCTTCATGAGTCGACTCATCGCGCAGGTCGGCCACCATGGGCAGCTTTTTGGCCTGCATTTGCGCGGCGATCTGCTCCAGCACCTTGGCGCCACTAACCTGATAAGGCACCGAGGTAATAACGATATTGGCTTCTTCACGGATGTAGCGCGCGCGTAGCTTTACCGAGCCGCGGCCAGATTCGTAGAGCTTACGCAGGTCCGCAGGCGGGGTAATAATTTCCGCATCGGTAGGGAAATCCGGTGCAGGCACGAATTCCATTAAATCCGCGGTAGTCGCCTTGGGGTTGCGCAGCAAATGGCATGTTGCTTCGACGACTTCCGACACATTATGCGGCGGAATATCGGTCGCCATGCCGACGGCAATCCCGGTACCGCCATTGAGCAGCACATGGGGTAACTTTGCAGGTAGTACCAGCGGTTCCTGCATGGTGCCATCGAAGTTGGGCGCCCAATCGACGGTGCCTTGGCCCAGTTCACCCAGCAGCACTTCGGCGAACTTGGAAAGCTTGGCCTCGGTATAGCGCATAGCGGCAAAGGATTTAGGGTCGTCGGGGCTACCCCAGTTGCCCTGGCCATCCACCAGCGGATAGCGGTAGCTAAATGACTGTGCCATCAGCACCATGGCTTCGTAGCAAGCGCTGTCGCCATGGGGGTGAAATTTACCCAGTACGTCACCGACGGTACGCGCCGACTTTTTATACTTGGCGTTGGCGTGCAGCGCCAGCTCGCGCATGGCGTAAATAATCCGCCGCTGCACGGGTTTCATACCGTCGCCGATATTGGGCAAGGCGCGGTCGAGAATGACGTACATCGAGTAGTCGAGGTACGCTTTTTCAGTGTAGTCGCGCAGGGAGAGGCGTTCGACGTCTCCCTCCGCTACTTGAATATCCATGGTCATCGGGGGTTATACCTCAATGTCTGCGAGGTTGCCGTAATCTTCCAGCCACTTTTTGCGGTCACCGGCGCGCTTTTTGGCCAACAGCATATCCATCTTTTCTAAGGTGCCATCGCCATCGGTCAAGGTGAGCTGCACTAGGCGACGAGTTTCCACCGCCATCGTGGTTTCTCGCAGTTGTAGCGGGTTCATTTCACCCAGGCCTTTAAAGCGCTGCACATTGGGCGTGCCCCGCTTGTTGGCCAACTGCTTGAGAATCGCGGCCTTTTCGCTCTCATCGAGGGCGTAGTGCACCTCTTTACCTAGGTCAATACGGTAAAGTGGTGGCATCGCTACATAGACATGCCCGGCATTCACCAAGCTTGGGAAATGGCGAACGAACAGCGCACACAGCAGCGTGGCAATGTGTAGGCCGTCGGAGTCGGCATCGGCGAGAATACAAATTTTGTGGTAACGAAGTTTCTCAAGGCCGTCGCTGCCTGGATCGGCGCCAATGGCCACCGCAATGTCGTGCACTTCCTGGGAGCTATAGATATCGTGAGTATCGACTTCCCAGGTATTCAGGATTTTACCGCGTAAAGGCAGAATCGCCTGGGTTTCGCGGTTGCGCGCCTGCTTGGCACTGCCGCCGGCCGAGTCACCTTCGACCAAAAATAGCTCACTCTGGGCGGGATCCTGGCCTGAGCAGTCTGCCAGTTTACCGGGCAGCGCCGGGCCGGAAGTCACCTTTTTACGGGCGACTTTTTTGGCTTTTTTCTGGCGGTTTTGCGCCGCGCTGATCACCAGCTCGGCAATCGCTTCGGCCTGATCCACGTGGTGGTTCAGCCACAGCGAGAAAGCGTCCTTAACAACGCCGGAAACAAAACCGGCAATGGTTCGAGACGAGAGCCGCTCTTTGGTTTGCCCGGCAAACTGTGGGTCGAGCATTTTGACCGAGAGCACAAAGGAGGTGCGCTCCCAGAGGTCATCAGCGGTGAGTTTAATGCCCCGGGGCAACAGGTTGCGGTATTCGCAGAACTCGCGCAGCGCGTCCAGCAATCCGGAACGAAAGCCGTTCACGTGAGTGCCGCCCTGCGGCGTGGGAATCAGGTTAACGTAGCTCTCCAGCAGCGCTTCTCCGCCTTCGGGTAGCCACTGAATCGCCCAGTCTACGCCGTGCTCGTCGTCATTGAAGTGGCCGACAAACGGCTCCGCCGGCAGCACTTCGTAGCCGTCGGTAGCTTCGACCAGATAGTCGCGCAAACCATCGGCGAACTCCCATTCGGTCGAGGTACCGTCAGGTTCTACCAGCGTGACTTTCAAGCCGGGGCAGAGTACCGCTTTCGCACGTAGCAGGTGTTTGAGCCGGGTTAGCGCGAGCTTGGGACTATCGAAGTAGCTCTCATCTGGCCAGAAGCGCACCAGAGTACCGCTCGCTCGCTTGGGGGCTTTGCCAATCTCATGCAGCTCTTCGACTTTCTCGCCGAATTCGAAGGCCATGGCATGGCGTGCGCCATCGCGGGTGACTTCGACATCTAACCGACGCGACAGCGCGTTAACCACCGACACACCTACCCCATGCAGGCCGCCCGAGAAGCGGTAGCTCGTGGAGGAGAACTTGCCACCCGAGTGTAGCTTGGTAAATATCAGTTCAACGCCTGAGACGCCGTGTTCTGGGTGCAGGTCGATCGGCATCCCCCGGCCGTTGTCCTGCACTTCGATCCCGCCATCGCTATGCAGCACGACGTGGATCTCGGTGGCGTGCCCCGCCAGCGCTTCATCGACGCTGTTATCGATGACTTCCTGGGCTAAGTGATTGGGGCGTGTGGTGTCGGTATACATACCGGGACGCTTACGTACCGGCTCAAGCCCGGACAGGACTTCGATGGAACTCGCGCCGTACTGAGAGGCATCAAACTGGGTCATGTAACGTCGATTCCTGAAAAAATAGTGCTGGCAGCCTCGCTGGGCGTTAAGTCAGTGGTTAAAAGCAGACGTTAAAAATAGAGTTCAGCAGTTTACAAAGAGCCACAGGATAGCGGAAAAGCAAAAAGCTGTATATCTAGCCATGCTTATTATCAGGGGCCTGGGTATGGCCCCCTCTAATGACGACTCTTTATCACTCTTGCTCAGCGGCCCAAAATGCTTCTATCAATCCACGGCTGGAGGCATCCATCCGCGATAGATCGCCCTGATGGTCGATAATCTTTTGGGTGTCCGTGGCGATCTGCTTACCTAGCTCAACGCCCCACTGATCAAACGGGTTGATATCCCAAATCACCGCCTGAACAAACACTTTGTGCTCATATAGCGCGATAAGCGAACCCAGGGTAGCGGGCGTCAATTGGTCAAGCAGCACCGTGGTTGAAGGCTGGTTGCCACGGTAGCGCTTATGCTCGGGCCGCGGGCCGTCATCTTCCAAGGCATCGTCGCCAAGCATAAGAACGCGGGACTGGGCAAAGCAGTTCGCCAGCGACAAGCGGTGCTGGGCTTTAAGGTGGTGACGGGTATCCGCATCTTCTACTTCGTCATAGCGCTTCAGCGGCGCTATAAAATCGCACACGACCGATTGAGTGCCCTGATGCAGTAATTGATAAAACGCATGCTGCGCATTGGGCCCCAGCTGCCCCCAAAGCACCGGGCAGGTAGAGTAGTTAACGGGTTGACCTTGGCGAGTCACTGACTTGCCGTTGGACTCCATCTCCAGTTGTTCAAGGTAAGCGGCAAAATACTCCAAACGCCCATCGTAGGGCAGAATAGAGTGCGCGCGGATATCCAGAAAATTGACGTTCCAGATACCTGCCAACCCAAGCAGAACAGGCAAATTATCTTCCATGGGCGCTTCAGAAAAGTGCCGATCCATGGCGTGGGCGCCCGCCAGGAATTCGCGGAAATTTTTCATCCCCACCACTAACGCAATCGGTAAACCGATCGTGCCCCAAAGCGAGTAGCGACCGCCCACCCACTCCCAGAAGGTTAACTGGTGATCGGGAGTGATGCCCCACTCCGTCATTTTGTCCGGACTAGCCGAAACACCAATGAAATGCTGACGAACCACTAATTCAGCGCTAATCGGCGTCGCGCCATGTTGGGTTAAACGGCTCACCAGCCACTCGCGAGCCGTGTTGGCGTTGGAGAGCGTATCGATAGTCGTAAACGATTTAGACGACAGTACAAAGATGGTCGTTTCAGGGTTTAACCGGCTCAAATAATCCGCTAACTGCGAGCCATCCATGGTCGAGGCAAAGTGCACTTCGACTGGATGAATATCTTTGGGTCGAAAATCGGTTAACGCATGGGTAACCATTAACGGCCCAAGGTCAGAGCCGCCGACACCTAGGTTAACCACATGACGAATTGGCTTGCCGGTGGCCCCGCGCCACTGCCCGGCGTGCAAACGGCTCACCAAGCACTCCATTTGAGCAAGGCTTTCGTGCACGGCGGCGACGATATCTTCTCCCTCAACGTCAAGCGTCGCATCGGCGGGTAAACGCAAAGCGGTGTGTAGCGCTGGGCGGTTTTCGCTGACGTTCACCCGCTTACCGCTCAGCAGTGCCTCAATGGCAGAGGGAACGCCCGCTTCGCTGGCCAGGGTAAACAGATGCTCGAGCGTGTCGTCATCCCAGCGCTGCTTGGAGAGATCCAGCGTTAAGCCTGCCACCTGGCGAGTAAAGCTTTCCCAACGGGAAGGCTCGGTGCCAAACAGCGTTTTCAAGTGAACGTGCTGCAGCGTTTCAGCGTGATGCTTCAACGTCTGCCATGCGGGTAATGTATCGGGGGTAGCGCTTGATGCTGAGGCCATATGGCATCTCCAGTGGCGTCGATCCTTGCAGCAGGAATCTATTCTAACCAGGCCTATCCTAACCAAGACTATTCTAACCAGGCCTGTTCTCGTTAATTCAGGGCGCGTAAACTAATACGCCTTTCCCATGATTCCGGCTTGCCCATGAGTGATGCATCTTACCGTGACGCTATCTTTTCGACACCCCTTGACCGGGTAGCGCGCTTCTCTTTCGATGAAAAAGTGGTTGCGTGCTTCCCTGATATGATTCGCCGCTCGGTGCCTGGTTACGGACAAATTCTGGGCATGCTGAGTCTCATTGCCCAGCGCCATTTGCGCCACGGCGCCCATGTGTATGATTTGGGCTGCTCGCTGGGCGCTTCAGGCCTTGCGCTTGCAGGGGCGTTAGCATCGGATGCCTTTCGCTATACGGGCGTTGATCTCTCCCCGGCCATGGTCACCCAGGCACGACAGACCTTTACTGACGAATGCCCAGCGTACGCTATGCAGGTAGAAGAAGCCGATATCCGTACTCTGGAGTATGCACCTTCGGGCATGATCATTCTCAATTTTACGCTGCAGTTTCTACCCGCCTCGGACCGCGACGCCCTATTGTCGCGGCTCTATGCAGCGCTGGAGCCCGGAGGCGTACTGATTCTCTCTGAAAAAACCGTGGATGCGGATGAGCGCGACAACGCTTGGCGGGTTGAGCGCTACCACGATTTCAAACGCGCCAATGGCTACAGCGACCTGGAAATCAGCCAGAAGCGCACCGCTCTTGAGAATGTGCTAGTGCCAGACACCTTGGACGCACTCCACGTTCGTTTGAAACAGGCGGGGTTTCCCCGCTCGATGACGTGGTTCCAATACTTGAATTTCGCTTCCGTCATTGCCTTTAAGGAGGGGTGAGGTGCCGCTACCCGACGACCAACGCGCCCTCTATCAAGCGTTTCTGGATCAAGCCGTTCTTAACCCATCGCTCACCGTTTGGCTCGCCAGACTTCCCGAGCAGTTAGCCCATGGGCTTGACCGCAATCGCCACGGCGATCTGTCCGCCTGGGAAAAAGCCGTCGCTAAACTGCCCAAGCTACCCGCTGAGCGAAAAGTGGACTTAAACAGCGACACTATTACCGTTGATCTCGACCTTAGCGATAGCCAGCAGCGGCAGTGCTTTAACCTGCTTCGAAAGCTCGCCCCCTGGCGGAAAGGCCCTTTTCAACTAGGCGGCATTCATATTGATACCGAATGGCGCTCGGACTGGAAATGGCAAAGAGTAGCTCCGCACTTGGCACCGCTAAAATATCGTAAGGTGCTCGATGTCGGTGGTGGCAGCGGTTACCACGCCTGGCGGATGACGGGGGCTGGGGCTGCTTTTGTGTTGGTGATCGACCCCTCACCGCGCTTCTACTGGCAGTTTCAGGCGGTACGCCACTTCGTCGGCGATGCCGATGGCGGCAGAACGCAGTTTTTGCCGGTGGGCATTGAGGATGTACCGGAGAACCTCGGTTTTTTCGATACAGTGTTTTCCATGGGCGTGCTCTATCATCGCCCTGCGCCCCTGGAGCATCTTCAACAGTTAAAAGCGGCGCTGGCGCCGGGCGGCGAGCTGGTGCTGGAGACCCTGGTGGTCGAGGGAGACGAGCAGACGGTATTCGTGCCCGGCGAGCGTTACGCCGCCATGCCCAATGTCTACTTCCTGCCCTCTTCCAAAGCGCTCTGCCACTGGCTGGAACGCTGCGGCTTTATCAACGTCCGCGTGGTCGATGAAGCGGTCACCACCCTGGAAGAACAGCGTTCAACAGCGTGGATGACCTACCAATCACTGGCGGATTTTCTTGATCCTAACAACCGTACGCGCACCATTGAAGGCTACCCCGCACCACGTCGCGCGGTGATTTTGGCCAATAAGCCGGGCTGATTAACATGCTGGTGGGGCTGGTGCTCGGTGGGCTGATTCTCCGGGCGCTTCGCCGTACGTTGCGAGAGACGCCATGTATTGCTGATGCGTGTGAGTGCGCCGTTCACTATGCTGTGTAGGAACGGGCGTGCAGCACACGCCACCACCATCCAAGAGGAAAGCCATGTCGGATAACGTAGCGCCACTCTGGGAGCTAAGCCTGAGCGATTTTCGTGACACCGTCGCCCGCGAGCCGATGCCCGGCTGCGGTGCTGTGGCCGTGGT
The DNA here is from genome assembly GCF_030544485.1 of Halomonas sp. HAL1. Taxonomy (NCBI): domain Bacteria; kingdom Pseudomonadati; phylum Pseudomonadota; class Gammaproteobacteria; order Oceanospirillales; family Halomonadaceae; genus Halomonas; species Halomonas sp. HAL1. The sequence goes on along the minus strand of NZ_CP130610.1, from coordinate 1,482,008 downwards.
CAGTGCCGACCTGGGCCTGGCACTCGTGCTCAAGGGGCTGCATCTGAGCCAGCATCATGATGCCACGGCGCCGCGCCAAGCGTTGATCGATGAAGGGGCGTCGCTTAAGCAGCAACTGGCACCGCTGGCACAGGAAGATGTGGCTGCCTTTGAGGCGTTTATGGCAGCCGTCGGCCGCGATAAGGAGGATGAAGGGCGTCACGACGCTATTCATGCGGCGGCCGAAACTGCCGTCGAGGTACCGCTGAAAACGGCGCAGCTGTGTGAGGCGGCGCTGGCACTGACACAGCAGGCGGGGAAACACATCGAACAGCAGTTTATCAGCGACGCGCTCGCCGGGGCGCGATTGATTCATGCCGCACTGCACAGCGTGCTGCTCAACGTGGATGCTAATGCCGGACAGCTCGGCAGTGATGCCGCCCGCGACCGGGCCAGGCTTTCCCGCGATGGCCTCGCGCAGCGCGCCGATACGCTACTGACGGCCATCACCGACAGTGCCGCCGGACGCGGTCCTGGGTCAGGAGTTTGAATCAGCGTTATAGGAGTAATGAGGAGTATCGTTACCTACCTTCGCAAAATCACCAGCCAACGGCCCAGGTTCATCACGCTAGCGAGTGAGGCGGCCACATAGGTAAACGCGCAGGCGGTGAGTACGTGTCTTGCGCCTGCCATGTCGGCAGGTGGCACGTACTCTTTCAACAGCGGTAGCGCTCGATTGAAACTGGCATCGAACTCCACCGGTAACGTTACTAAGTGCACCACGGCGGCGGTACCAAAGCTGATCACCGCCATGGCAATCACGATTGCCAAGCCTCCCGGCAGGCGTGTTAATAAAAATAGAAACGGCGCGGCCATCATCAGTAGAGCACCAAGTTTTTCGGCTTTTTGAGCCACGCCGACTAACCGGCTGCGCGCTATTAGTGGCGCATACCCCTGAAAATGCTGAATGGCATGCCCCACTTCATGGGCAGCCACGGTGACGGCGGTGAGCGAACGTCCATCGTAGTTATCCGGGGAAAGCCGCACGCAGCGTGTTTCAGGATCGTAATGGTCACCAAACTCCGTGCGCTCCACGCTAGCGCCCTCCACACCCAGGCGGCGTAGCAAATGATCGGCAAGTTCGGCTCCTGTGCCGGGATAATCGTCACGGCCCTTTGTGTAGCGCTTAAGCACCCACTTGGCCCAGATATTAGGGAGCACAAAAACAGCCAGCGCAAAAATGATCAGTAGAATAACCATGGCAGTTCCTGTCTACAAAAAGCTTTGTACGAACAACCGTCTAAAAAAGCCGTCGTTAAACACACTTCTTCGAAGGGTAGCTTTTACCATGGTGGCTGGCTTGGCAACAGCGTTAGGCGGACAGGTTGTTAGGCTGGATGGTTTTTAGGCGGGATTATTGCGGTGTTCTTCCACATCGCGCTTGACTGCCTGCAAACCATGAATGGAAATATCGCCCTGGGCGTGAGCATGTTCAGCAATCAGAATGCTATCTACCGCAAGCACCAAATCACATTGAGTGCCGACCAACTCATCGCGCAGTCGTTGAATAGCCGCTTCCCTTTTAGAATTTTTATCCACTCGCCGAATATAGATAGCTTTAATGCGATTTGGGTAGGCTTTGACGATTTCGATATACACTTCTGGATCGTGCTGGCCGCTATCGCCGATGAGTATACACGGCATATCGTGGTAGAGGGTAAGCATACGGTCGATCAAATCACGCTTATGCTCTTCAGCACGCCGTGGCCAGGGACGACGCCAGGAGATCCCCCATTCGCGCAAGAAGAGTATTGGTCCAACAGGAATACGATTGATCTGAAAAAACGTTTCGAGCATTTCGTAAATCGCCCACGGCCCACGCGAGACATATAAAATAGGCCGTTCTGCACGCTCACTAACGCCTCGGTGCAACGCTTGATAAAGCGATGCGACGCCAGGGAAAGCGGTGCGGCGGTGGGGTTTTTTGACAAATAGGCGATAAAGCATTTTGAGCTTCTCTGCCACACCGGTAAACATAACGGTGTCATCGATATCGCTAATCACCAGCAAATCCGCTTCTGGTGGTGGCACGTAGACTTCTACATGAGTACGCACCGTCGTTTGGTCCGCACGGTGTACCAAAATATCAGCGCGGTGCCAGGAGACATCTATCGGCAAGGTATGACTGATCGGCAAATGGACATCGAAATAGCCATCGCGATCGGTGCTGACACAGAGCTGATTATCACCAATTCGAACCTCTACCTGCGCATCGGCAAGCCCGCGGCGAAAAATACGCCGCGCGACGTCAGCTGTATCACGCAACATGCCATGGCGGGGAATCGCCCGACCCAGCGCGGCTTGACGAAAAACCCTGCCCATGACAAATATTTCATTCTGGGAACCATAGCCGCGGTAAGGATGAACCACCATCCCCCCACGGCTACTGTCTCCTTTAATGGGTTTGGAAATAACGTGGACAAGCCTTTTGGCAAAGCTTGCCCACTGACGCAATAGCCCCATCAAGCGTGCTGACCGGCGTGACGACCTTCCTGCAATTCTTCGAGTAACTTGGCATTAAAGGCATCCAAGTCTTTTGGCGTACGGCTAGTCACAAGGCCACTGTCGACAACGACGGGCTCATCCACCCATTCAGCGCCAGCATTAAGAAGGTCTTGTGCAACGCTAGGAACAGAGGTCATACGACGCCCTTCAACTACGCCTGCGTTAATTAAAACCCATGGGGCATGGCAAATAGCGGCGACAGGCTTGCCTGCCTGGAAAAACGCTTTTACGAAGCTCAACGCTTCATCGTTAGTGCGCAGTTCGTCGGGATTGAATAAGCCACCGGGCAGAACCAATGCGTGGTAGTCAGATTCATTGACATCGGCAAGGGCTTTATCTGCCTCGTAGGTATCGCCCCACTCGGTTTCCGCCCAAGCACGAATGCCCTTACCATCAGGCGTTACAATGTGAACCTCTACGCCCTCTTTCTGTAAGGCGGCACGCGGCACGCTTAACTCAGACTCTTCAAAACCAGCGGCGGCTAAAATAGCTACCCGCTTACCATTCAGTGCTTGTTTCATCATGCTCTCCTTTTCGTGATGATTTGCGTCAGTAACGCCTCACTATTGTGGCGCATATAGTAACAGCGTCAAGCTACCCTGCTAATCAATCAAGGCTATCGGGGGACGCTAGGCGTTATGCACAATCTTGCCTGTCTCAGCAATAGTGTAACCACCCAACTGTATTGAACGCTCTGCAAAACGGGCTTGTTGAGCAAACGCTACCAGCTGCTGTACGGCAGGTTCGAAATAGCTGCGCCGTTGCATAATTAAATCAAACGGCTCCTCGCAGAGAGGAACAAAACCTAATTGCTGGCGATGGGCGGCGGCTTCTACCCCCAGCCCCACATCGGCCTCGCCCTGGCAAATGCTCAATGCCAAATCATCTTCACTTAAAGAAGCATGCGGCGCCCAATTAAGCGCTGAGCTATCGATTCCCGCTTGCTGCAATAAAAAGCCAAGCAAGCGGGCTGCGCCCGCATCAGGCTGACGATGCGCCACGCGCAAGTGTGGGCGTTTTAGGTCGTTGAGCGCCTTTATCTTCAGCGGGTTATCAGTGGGCACCAGCAGCCCCTGGCGCCGTGTGGCCCAGCGGACGATTAGCAGGTCACGCATTCCGCTTAAGCCGAGCGCACTGGGTTCGTTATAGCGCTGTGTTGATGGGTCCAGCAGATGAATACCGGCCAGCATCGCCTTGCCATCAAGCAAGCGACGCACCCCATCGCCGCTGCCTTGGCACAGCATGGCCAAATCTGAACCACTTTCTCGCACGGCCCACTCTAGTAGCGGATCCTGACTACCCGCCACCACTAGCGGTACGGTTAACCGCTGCGCCTGATCCCCTTCCAAATGGCTCAGTACCCATAAATCGATCTGCTGACGTGGAAACAGCAATTTGCCGGTGACCCGGCTGCAAGGGATCTGACCCTGACTAACCAAGTCATACACCTTGCGCTCCTTCAGGCGCAGGTAGTCGGCGACTTCCGCAGTGGTTAAGTAAGCATGCCGTTCAGTCATCGCGATAAGCTCCTTCGCTGCGGTTACGCCATCAATGATTTACTGCATAAGACTGCATTAATTTCAGCCAGCAGTGCAATCGATCATTTTTCAGTACATCATGCCAAATCACACCTAATAACGACGCCATCGCTCAATGCTGACTAGTGACAACGCCTTTAGCACTGCCCTTGCGCTGATCCTGAATATGGATGACGCGTTAATCTCTATTGTGGTGCTCTCACTGCAGGTATCGCTGATGGCGGTGTTTATCGCCAGCCTAATAGCACTGCCCTTAGGTGCCGCACTCGCGTTATGGCGCTTTCCCGGGCGTAACGTGGTGATTGTCGCCCTTAATGCCCTGATGGGCTTACCGCCAGTGGTTGCGGGGTTGTGCGTTTATTTGCTGCTTTCACGCGCAGGGCCGCTGGGTGAATGGGGTTTGCTGTTTACCCCCACGGCGATGGTCATCGCTCAAGTGATTCTGGTACTGCCGATTATCGCCGCTCTTACTCGCCAACAAGTCGAGGCACTGCATGGCGAGTATGCCGAACAGTTGAACTCCTTGGGTCTAACACGCAGCCGCATGATCCCTACCCTGTTGTGGGATGCCCGCTTTGCGCTATTGACGGTGATCTTAGCTGGCTTTGGCCGCGCCAGTGCGGAAGTAGGCGCGGTAATGATCGTGGGTGGCAATATCGATGGCGTTACGCGTGTAATGACTACCAGCATCGTGCTGGAAACCAGCAAGGGCAACCTGCCCATGGCGTTGGGTTTGGGGATTATTCTGCTCACTCTAGTCACCATGATTAACGCAATTGCCCATGTCATCGGCGAAACGGCGAAAAGGCGGTTGGGATGAATGCACACCACACTCCTCCCGTCGCGGCACTGGAACTCGATAGTGTGAGTTTTATTCATCGTGGTCACACGCTGCTCAAGCCAACCACCCTGCGTTTGGCAGGCTGCCAGCGAACGCTAATTATGGGCCCTAACGGCGCGGGAAAAAGCCTACTCATGCGCTTAGCCCACGGCCTGTTAACGCCTACTAACGGCACGGTTCGCTGGCAAGGCGAGCCACCTCCACAAGCCATGGTGTTTCAGCGCCCGGTACTGTTGCGTCGCTCAGCGCTGGACAATCTCACCTTTGTGCTAGCCATCAACAAAACGCCACGCCCCGAGCTAAAAGGACTATCTCGTAAAGCGCAGGCAATGAGTGCACTTGAGAAGTTTGGCTTACCCCATTTAGCCAGACGTCCTGCACGGGTACTTTCCGGCGGCGAGCAGCAGCGCTTGGCGCTGGCGCGAGCATGGCTGCTCAATCCGCAGGTGCTGTTTCTAGACGAGCCTACCTCCGCGCTAGACCCCGCTGCCATCAAAGCCGTGGAAGATGCAGTGCTTGAGTTTCATCACAGCGGGACACGTATCGTGATGACCACTCACGACTTACATCAAGCGCGCCGTTTAGCTAACGATGTGCTGTTCCTACATAACGGCGAACTACTCGAGCACACGCTAGCCAATGATTTTTTTAAGGCCCCAGCTTCACGCGAGGCGGAAGCGTTTATTCGGGGCGAGCTGGTTTGGTAATCCTGAAGGGTGTGAACTCTCTGACTAATGAAAATGATAAAGGAGCAATAACATGAAGAAAGTCACCGCATTTATTACTGTAGGCGCCCTAGGGCTGACCTTCAGCGGTACGCTAATGGCGGCCGATGACTACATCACTTTGGCCTCCACCACGTCTACCGAAAACTCAGGTTTGTTCGATGCCATTATCCCGGCCTTCACCGAAGAGACGGGGATAGAGGTTCGTGTGGTCGCTGTAGGCACTGGCCAGGCATTTGAAATTGGCCGCCGTGGCGATGCCGATAGCCTCTTAGTTCACGATACCGCAGGCGAAGAGCAGTTTGTGGCCGATGGTTATGCAACTGAGCGCCTTGATGTCATGTATAACGATTTCGTGATCGTTGGCCCCAGCGCTGATCCTGCCAGCATCAGAGATAGCGACACGGCTACCGATGCCATGCAGCGTATTGCAGAGAGCGAGTCACCCTTTGCGTCGCGTGGCGACGACAGCGGCACTAACCGCGCTGAACTGCGTTTATGGGAAGATGCTGGGGTCACGCCACAGGGTGAGTGGTACCGCGAACTGGGAAGCGGAATGGGCCCTACGCTAAATACCGCTGCCGGTATGGACGCCTATACGTTTACCGACCGCGCCACTTGGGTTGCGTTTAAAAACCCACAGGATTTAACACTGTTATTTGATGGCGACGAAGCGCTGTTCAATCAGTATGGCAGCTTACTGCTTTCGAAAGAGCGCCACCCGCACTTGAAGCATGACCTTGCGGCCCAGTGGCACCAATGGCTGGTCTCTGAACAGGGCCAGCAGGCGATTGCGGATTATGAGGTAGATGGTCAGCAGCTGTTTTTCCCTAACGCTGAGTAAACCTAATACCTACTGTCATTGCGTATAGGGACTCCTCCCCGGTTGCAAACGACGATGATGGAAAAACATAAGCCGATGCGTGCGTATAGTCGGTCTCTTGATGGGGACGCTATCCCCTGACCCTGATGAACGTCGCGCACCTTCTCTCCTCAACGAGGCGTAGGCTTTTTCAGCCATCGCAATGATCAGGTTGCGAGAAGGTCGGTCTGACCTGTTTTTCATCGATCGTTGCCCGGCAACAAGGTAGCCGCCTCTCGGCGCTTAGCCGCTGATGGTGCTACCGCTTAGCTCACCATCAGCGCTGAACCGTCGTTAAACTCTCTACAATAGGACTGTCCGCTGTGCAGAACCGCCCAGGCGGTTCGTACTGTCTTGTTCGCTAACGCGACAGCCGCTTTGTTCTTGCCCACGCGTGCGACCAGCGCGCGTAGCCAACGGCTTTTGGCATCCTGCTTGTCACCCACGGTGTTGATGGCCGAGTGTGCGCCGCGTATCAGGGCGGCTTTCAGCGAGATTTGCCCCGTTCGGCCAATGCCCTTGATCTTCGCGATGCCACCACTGCTGTGTTGTGTCGGCGTCAACCCCAGATAGGCTGACGCTTGGCGACCTTTCTTGAAGGCGTTGCCGTTACCGAGGGCGCTATAGAGCTGGGTGGCGACCACCGGTCCCACTCCCTCAATCGCCAACAGTTGGCGACAAGGCATCACCGCACGGCTCATCTGCTCCACGCGCTTATCCAGTGACTGAATACGCTCGTTGAGTCGATCCAGCTCCGCCATTTGCTCGGCAATCAAGTCACGCATCAGCATCGAAAGCTCGTTATCGGCATCTTCCAGGGCGAGCCAGACACGTTGCTTTAACGCTTTCTGTCCCCGACCGCTGATCACTCCATATTCCTGCAATAACCCATGAACCTGATTGATCAACTGGGTGCGCTGATGGATGTACCTCTCCCGAATGCGGTGCAGGCTCTGAATATCCTGCTGCTCTACGCTTTTGAGTGGTACAAAGCGCATGTCCGGACGACATCCGGCTTCTACAATAGCGAGGGCGTCATTGGCATCTGTCTTGTGCCCTTTGCGAAAAGGCGTCACAAACTGGGGCGAAATGAGGGCAACGGTATGGCCGAGGGCCTGCAGTTGTCGCGCCCAATAATGCGATCCACCGCACGCTTCCATAAATACCCGACAGGCCGGTTGGCGGCGCATAAAATCCAAGACCTGATGCCGTTTAAGCTCTTTGTTGACCTGAACACGCGAGGAGCGGGTGTCGACAACACACACTTGAAAAACACGCTTTGCCAGATCAATACCTATCGTCGTATGCTTGTTCATGGCTCTTCCCCTCCGCATTGATGTGGTTCAACTATCAATGTAGCTCGCTGAAGCTTCGAGAGGGGAGGAGTCCCTTTCATTGAGGAGCTTGCGACGAAGCAATCTCATACCGGCGGTGACGCTAAACCTGAGATTGCCGCGTCGCTTCGCTCCTCGCAATGACGTAGGTTACATTCTTCGCACGTATACGTTGCAAGGAACGATCAAGTCTTTCGCCAATCAGCGGTTGAATAAGCCGCTGATATCTTTGGCTTCCCAATGGGGAAAATGCTTACGCACCAGCGCATTCAGGTCGCGTTCAAAGGCGGCCCAATCGGTGAACTGTGTGGCAGTGGCTGCCTCACTTGCCGTGCCGCGAATCATCCCGGCGCCTACGGTGACATTGGTCAGCCGATCAATGATGATAAAACTGCCGGTACCTGGACTAGTGCGGTAATTATCCACCGGAATGGCTGCGGTCAATTCCACATCACAGCGGGCAATCGCATTAAGGCCCAGCGAATGCGTCGTATGCTTTTCCAGAGTATTCACATCGATTTGGTAATCAATGGCGCTTACCTGCCCGGAAAGATCACGCGTCGCCAACTTAAAGTCATAAAGCTTGCCTGGCGTTAACACCTCTTCGTGCATCCAGACAATATCGGCTTTAAAGGTATTGGAAAGCGGCAGTTCGCTATCCGCTGCCACCAGCCAATCACCGCGGGAGATATCGATCTCATCTTCCAGGGTGACAGTGATCGCTTGGCCTGGATAAGCGGCGGCAAGATCACCATCGTAGGTAACGACCCGCGCCACGGTAGAGGTTTTGCCTGAAGGCAACACCTTGACCGCCTGCCCTGGGCGAATGACACCTGCAGCCAGGGTGCCGCAGTAGCCACGAAAATCAAGATTCGGCCTGTTGACATACTGAACTGGCAAACGCAGATCGCTGAGGTTCTGATCGCGAGTGATCTCGACGCTCTCTAATAGCTCGATCAGCGTTTCCCCTTGGTAATCGTTGGTAAAGTACCAGGGCGTATGTTCGCTGCGATTCACCACGTTGTCGCCGTTCAGTGCCGACATGGGCACAAAGCGAATATCCGGCGCTTGCAGGTTCTCAGCAAAGGCACGGTATTCTGCAACAATTTCATTAAAACGCTGCTCGGAGAATCCCACCAGATCCATCTTGTTAACCGCAATCACTAGGTGCTGAATACCCAGCAGATCGGCGATAAAGCTATGGCGCCGGGTCTGAGTCTGCACACCGTAACGGGCATCAATCAGAATAATTGCCAGACTAGCCGTGGAAGCGCCCGTCGCCATATTGCGCGTGTACTGCTCATGCCCGGGGGTGTCGGCAATAATAAACTTGCGCTTATCGGTAGAGAAAAAGCGGTACGCCACATCAATGGTGATGCCCTGCTCACGTTCTGACTGCAAACCATCCACTAATAGCGCCAAATCAACGGTATCACCGGTGGTGCCGCTGGTTTTAGAGGCCTGAGTGATGGCAGCCAACTGATCTTCAAAGATCATTTTCGAGTCATGGAGCATACGACCGATCAGCGTCGATTTACCGTCGTCCACGCTGCCGCAAGTAATAAAGCGCAGCAGATCCTTGTTTTCATGCTCGTGCAGATACTGCTCGATATTATCAGCGATTAAATTAGATTGGTGAGACATTAGAAGTACCCCTCGCGCTTTTTCTTCTCCATCGAGCCCACTTGATCGCGGTCAATGGCACGGCCACTGCGCTCACTGGTACGGGTCAGCAGCATCTCTTGAATAATTTCCGGAAGCGTCGCAGCTTCCGATTCCACAGCGCCGGTCAGCGGGTAACAGCCTAGCGTTCTAAAACGCACCGACTTCTCTTCCGGCACTTCACCGGGCGCTAACGGCATACGATCGTCATCGACCATAACCTGCATACCGTCGCGCTCGACTATAGGGCGCTTGGCAGAGTAGTAGAGGGGCACGATGGGGATCGACTCTAAGTAGATGTACTGCCAGATATCCAGCTCGGTCCAATTGGAGAGCGGGAACACGCGGATCGATTCGCCTTTATTGACCTTGGCGTTATACACATTCCACAGCTCAGGGCGCTGATTCTTGGGATCCCAGCGGTGATACTTGTCACGGAAGGAGTAAACACGCTCTTTGGCACGCGAGGCTTCCTCATCGCGGCGGGCGCCACCGAAGGCTGCATCAAAACCGTATTTATCCAGCGCCTGCTTGAGCGCCTGAGTTTTCATGATATCGGTGTACTTGGCACTGCCGTGGTCGAACGGGTTGATATTGGCCGCCCGCCCCTCTTCGTTGGTATGCACAATCAGCTCCATACCCGCTTCTTCTGCCATGCGGTTACGAAACTCGATCATTTCGCGAAACTTCCACGTTGTATCTACATGCATCAGCGGGAATGGCGGTGTACCTGGATAAAAGGCTTTACGCGCCAAATGCAGCATGACCGACGAGTCTTTACCAATGGAGTACATCATCACTGGGTTTGAGAACTCAGCGGCGACTTCACGAATAATATGAATAGACTCGGCTTCTAATTGCTTGAGGTGGGTCAAGCGCGCGGCATCAGGGGCATTAAAAGCCTCCTGCTGTGGCACTGAAGGACGCGTCTTTGAAGACCGTTCCTTTGAAGACAATGTAGACAATTGGGTCATAGCCCCTTACCTCGCAAGAACAAGCTCGTTACACAAGCTAAAAGTATTTTATGTTCGAATGCGGGTAGGGTAACGCCGAGTCGATAATAACCCAAAAGAATTAATAACTATCTTTTTATTCCTTAATCACCTAACGAAGGCTAAGTAAGGGGGGTATGTCTGTCAATCAATGCGCTCAATCCAGCTCTGCCACTCACTGCCTAGGCGCTCACTCCACTGTAAATCGATAACGCGGTAGCCAGGGCGGGATGCTTCATCAATAGCGAAGTTCTCTGCACCGGGCAGGAACTGATCCGCCATGGCTGGGCAACCATAAACGTCAATAATGGATTCACCCACGCGGTGGTGTTCGGCGTAGGCTTGGTGCACATGACCAAACAGGATGATATGAACGTGCGTATGTTTGCTTAGCAGCGCCCAAAAAGCATCGCGATCCTGAAGGCCAATGGCATCCATCCACACTGCCCCCACATTCACCGGCGGGTGGTGCATTGCAATCAAGGTTGGTCGAGTGTCGGCCTGCAAGCGTTCCGCTAGCGCAGCAAGCTGCTCACTCCCGAGCTCACCATAAGGCTTGCCCTCTACCTGGGTATTGAGCAGCAGGATGCGCCAGGCATTCAAGTCGACTTCATCCACCAGCGGACGCTTGGCAGCCATGAACTCGGGTTGATCGTGATTACCTGGCAGCCAGTACCAGGGGCAAGGCAGCTGCTCCATCGCCTGCACCGCCAAGGCGTATGACGCAGCGGATTCGTCCTGGCTGATATCACCCGTAAACAGCACAATTTCAGGTTGCTCATCTACAACCGCACTGATTACCTGCTGAAACTGCCGCCAAGGAATACCTGCACGGGAACGTGCCTCGGTGTCCGCATAGAGATGGGCGTCGGTAATCTGAACCACACGCATTAGGGCATCTCCGGCACGTCAACGGTGTGGCCGTGGGCAAGGCCGTGAGCCAACCACTCGCCCAAGAAGCGGTTGAGCTGGAGCTTCTCATCCGGTTGGTGCATGCGCGCATTTGGATAACGGTAGCGACCGCTAAAGTGGCGCTCGCGCTGAAAGTCGGTCACTTCTGCCATGCGGACATCATGATAGAGGTGCACGCGCATCCGCGGCCCTTCAATAACGGTGTCTAACGGACCGGTCTGGGAAACATTCACCATGGTGGTATAAGGCGCCTGCTCTTGAATATAGAGGTGCAGATCACCGAAATACTGTTTATCACCGCGCAGGGCAATATCACGACGCTGGCCGGCCTCCATATCGCCCACCAGGCGCACCAAACGCAAATAGTTGGCGCTGCACTCCCCTTGGAGCGATTTTAAATCGGTGACATAGGCCGTTCTCGCCATATTCACTCCTCGTTTGTTTCGCTTTGTGTCATCGCCCGCTGTGAAGCGGCGCGTAATGAGGCTCGCTGGCTATTAAGCCAATGTAGTCCAATCAGACACATGGCGTTGTCGAGTCGTCCTTGCGTCAAGAGTTCCCAGGCATTGGCAAACGGCATTACGTGTACCCGAATGTCCTCATGCTCTTCGTCTAAGCCATGAATCCCGCCTAGCCCTTGGCAATCCACCAAACCACAAAACAGGGTCACTTGCTCATTGCAGGCGCCGGGACTTGGATAATAAGTATGTAATTTGGTCAGTTCGGCCACTTTACAACCCGCTTCTTCCCACGCTTCACGGCGGGCCACGTCTTCCAGCGACTCGCCATCTTCCACCAGGCCTGCCACCAGTTCGAGCTTCCAGGGAGACACGGCATCATCGATGGCGCCTGCGCGAAACTGCTCAATCAATACCATTAAATCGCGGGCAGGGTCGTAAAGCAGCACACCCACCGCATCAAAACGGCTGTGTACTTCTCGTCGCATAGGTTCGCTCCAGCCACCTTCGAATAGGCGGTGACGAAGCTCCAAGCCTTCCAGGCGGAAAAATCCCTGATGCAACGCCTCACGCTTGAGCAGTTCAACATCACCGCGCTTTAACTGCGGAACGCTAAGTGATGTGCTTCGAAAAGGGGCCTCTTGAGATGGAGAATTTCCAAACTCAGCGTTTTTAGGGCTAGACGCCATGGGGCACTCCCGGTGGTGACAATCGCTCTATTATCAGTGCTTGCCACCGGGAATGCCAATCCAGTTAGCGGATTAAAGCTGATTGAGCAGCGCCTCGGCATCGCGACGCAACGCTTCATCCGAGACTTGCCGGTTCTCGCGAGCGGTGCCGTTAACCGCCCGCTGGGCATGCTCACGCGCTGCCTGCTCATTGCCCTCTTCTTTCAAGAAAGCGGCATAGTAATAGTTAACATCGATACCGTCCGGGCGGATTTCCAGGGCACGCTGGAACATCCGTTCAGCCGTCTCGCTATTACCGAAGCCGAGTGGCCGACCCGGAGCGCGGTCGTAAAGCGCGCCTAGCGTGACGTAGGCCGAACCGCTCAGCCCTTGCGGATCGATATCAATCGCTTCCTCTAGTGCATCGCGCGCATCACCTGCAGTTCCCAAGGCGCCCAAGCCACCCCTTTCCCGGGCATAGGAGGCCAAAATAATGCCCTGCCAGACAAGTACGTCAGCTTTATCTTCGTGCTGTTCAGCCAATTGTTCCACTTCGCCTGCCAACGCTTTCAACGTACTTTCCCGCTCATTGGCAGGCATCTCCGTCACGGTATGCTCCCAGCGGTTTTTCAGTGAAAACAGCTCGCCTTCGAAGGCGGTCGCGGTCAACGGTGACAGCACCAGCGCGGTCCCCACCGCGGCGGCGATTAGGGAACGTGGTAAAGAGATGGGTAAAAAAGAGAGAGTTCGCATACATGCTCCTGAATTATTATTGTCCAGCGTAGACCTACCAATGGCGGGCCTCTCGCATAATGTAACGAACGTTTGAATGATTCGCCAGTGGCATGTTGCTTGGTATGCTTCGCGCAATTAACGTAAAGTAGGTAGCTCGAAACACGAAGGGGAACAGGTAATGAAAGGCCGCAACATGACCCGCTGGCGCGATCCAGCCAAAGATCCGCGTCAAGCCCCTAAGAGCAATCTGATCACCCCGGAAGGGGCGTCACGTCTGCGCGCTATACTGGATCATCTTTCACGGGTTAAACGCCCGGCCCTTTCAGAGAAAGTCGGCGAAGCCGCCGCTCAGGGCGATCGCAGTGAAAACGCAGATTACACTTATAATAAGAAAGAGCTAAATCGGGTTATTGCCCGGATTACCTACCTGACAAAACGTTTAGACGAACTGCAAATTGTCGACCGGCTGCCTGCCGATACTAGCAAGGTGTTTTTCGGCGCCTATGTGAGCCTGGAAGATGAAAACGGCGAGCAGGTACATCTCAGGATTGTTGGCCACGATGAAATCGACACTAAAAAACGCTGGATCAGTATCGATGCCCCCATGGCCAAGGCCCTGCTGAGCAAGCAGATAGGCGATGAGGCGAAGGTGCTCACACCCAATGGTGAGATGTTTTATACCATCACCGCCCTAGACTACACAGGCTGACCGCCCTTCCCTTGGCGCCTTCCTATTAAGCTTAGTCCTGCAAAGAATAGTCCTGTAAAGAATAGTCCACCGTGGTGACGACGCGGACGCGTTTGGTTTGTGGCGTATAGCTATCCAGGTCTTCAATGGAAAAGTAGCCTTGAGTGGCCTGACGAATCTGCCCCACTTGGCTACCGGAATCTTCAGCAAACTGCTGTGCGGCGTTGCGCGCATCCGCCGTTGCCGCTGCAATCATTTCGGGTTTGATCGCATCCAGGCCGGTAAACAGGAATTCCGTGCGGTATTCATAGCTGGGTGAAAGCAGCACGCCTTCACGCACCAGCGAAGTAGCGCTAGGGATCGCCTTAATCACGCCCTCGACATCAGGTGAGCGCAGTAATAGCGTTGCTTCAGCCCGGTAACGCTCGTCTGGGCGCTGGCCGCTATATTGATTGCTAAACTGATCGGTAATTCGCGGCGGAGTGGAACTGACATGCTCCGGCGCAAATCCCTGGGCCTGAAGGAAAGCGCGAATCGACTGCTCGTCATCGGATAGCTGCTGCTCCAGGTCACTCAAGGTGTTGGCGCTGACACTGTAGTTGAACGGCCAAAGCACTAAATCTGCTGGCACTTCCCGCTCTGACAAGCCGCGCACCGTCACGCTGCGGGACGACTGCTGCCACACTTCGGCAGCCCCTTTGATATAGCTACCGCCGACAACCAGCCCTATCGCTAACAACCCACCAAGCAAAACGGCACTTGCCAGTACCGCCGTATTTCGAATACTGCCCGCCATTTCAGCCACTCCCACAAACTGCCGTTAAATTAACGACTACTTATTTGCATCATAGACCTTAAAGGTCAATTCGTGGGTGGCTGATTGTGGCAAGTTTGAGGAAGCGGTGAATATTAGCGATCGTGGCTTTTGGTGCGCATACCACCGCCTCGTCGCGTTCAGGCTTGTACGACGCGCTGCTGCTGCTCACCCAAGCCTTCGATACCTAAGCGCATTTGCTGCCCATCATGTAGGTAAACCGGGGGTTTCTGCCCCATCCCTACGCCGGGCGGTGTACCGGTCGAAATTACATCACCGGGCTGCAGGCTCATGAAACGACTCAAGTAACTGATCAGAAAAGGCACTTGATACACCATGGTGCGCGTACTGCCATCCTGGTAACGCTTGCCGTCCACTTCCAGCCACATGCTCAATTGATGGGGTTCAGCCACCTCATCGCGCGTGACCAGCCAGGGGCCCAAGGGGCCAAACGTATCGCAACCCTTGCCCTTGTCCCAGGTACCACTCCGCTCCAGCTGGAACTCGCGCTCAGACACGTCGTTGACCACACAGTAGCCGGCCACATGGGACATAGCATCGGCTTCATCGATATAACGACCGCCTTTGCCGATAATCACGCCAAGCTCAACCTCCCAATCGGTCTTCTTTGAGCCACGTGGAATTTCCACATCGTCATTGGGGCCACAGATGGCGCTGGTCCATTTGTTAAAAATCACGGGCTCTGGCGGCACCTCGGCACCGGTTTCCGCCGCATGATCGGAGTAGTTGAGGCCAATACAGATAAACTTGCCCACCCGGCCAACGCAGGGCCCCAGACGCACATCCGCCGCCACTTCAGGCAGTGAAGAAAGATCCATACCACCCAATTTCTGCAGCGCTTCATCACTCAACTGGTCACCGGCAATGTCGTCAATAACGGCAGAAAGATCACGCACCTTTCCCTGGCTATCAAGAATGCCCGGCTTTTCCTGACCAGACGCTCCAAAACGTAAAAGTTTCATAGTGTTATACCTTATTAAATGATCAGTTTGCCCAGCCGCCATCAATCAGTTGTGTGGTGCCTGTAATAAACGCTGCTTCATCACTGGCCAGGAAAGTGGCTAGCGCTGCAACTTCCTCCACCCGTCCTAGCCTACCCATTGGCTGACGCGCAATAAAGGAGGCCAGAACATCAGCATCGCTGCGCCCCTCTTTACGAGCCTGTTCAGCAATACGCTGATTCAATGAGGGTGAGTCGACGGTACCAGGGCAGATGGCGTTGCAGCGAATGCCTTGGGTCATGAAATCGGCGGCGACTGATTTGGTGAGGCCGATGACGGCTGCTTTGGAAGTGCCGTAAGCGCAGCGATTCGCCACGCCTTTAACGCTGGATGCCAGAGAAGCCATATTAATAATGCTGCCACCTCCGTTTGCCAACATGCCCGGCAAAAAAGCCTGCAAGGTATGAAACATGGAAGTGACATTTAGATCCATCGACCGTTGCCAGGTGGCCTCATCACACTCAAGTACGGTGCCACCTGCCACCATGCCTGCACAGTTGAAGATAATATCCACATTAGGCAGCGAACTGGCTAATTCATGGATCGCTTTGCTATCCGTGACATCCAGACAATACGCTTCAACGCCTGCAACCCCCTCCAGCATGGCAATATCAATGTCCGTTGCGAATACGCGCGCCCCTTCAGCTACAAAGCGTTCTGCACTGGCGCGCCCGATGCCATTGGCAGCAGCAGTGATAAGCACCGTTTTGTTCTTGAGTCTCATAGGCTGGATAACCTCTTCGTCGCTATCGCATGGCCACAACAAGCGTGGGATCATAGAATAGGTCAAGTCGCCCAAATACCTAATGGCCTGACCAATAAACGAGTATGCTAGAGAGCCTTTGATACTGGCAAGGCAGCAAATAGCTCAATAGTGCTTTTAAAGGGTCAACTTTAGTCGCGTTTAACGCTTATTAACTCATTATTGAAACGGGCAGGAAACATCTCACATGCCAATTCAAACCATCCGCTCCCAGCGGCTCTACCGCCAGATTGCGGATCAACTGCAGCAGCTGATTCACGCGGGCGAGTTTCCGCCAGGCACACTACTGCCTCCCGAACGGGAGCTAGCAAACTCCCTGGGCGTTAGCCGCGCTTCCGTCAGGGAGGCCTTGATTGCGCTAGAAGTCGTTGGGCAGGTTGCCGTCAAAGTGGGCCACGGCGTGGTAGTGCTTGAGACTAGTTCAGCGACGATGGAGCCCGTCATGCGCGCAGCGGCACGCACCGAGCCGTGGGCACTAGACCCAGAGTTCGAGAGCGAAATTGAGCTTAACCTGAACGAAGAGATCCCGCCCTTTTCACTTCTCCAAACGCGCCGCTATCTGGAGCCCGAGATTGCGGCGCTAGCAGCCCTGAGTGCCAGCGAAGAGGATCTAAAGGCAATCCGCCTAGCCTTTGAGCGAAATATCGCTGATAACGCTGATGGCGGGCGCAACTGCGCAGGCGACCGTTTACTGCATATTCGCATCGCCGAGGCCTCAGGGAACGCAGCCTACGCGCTCGTCATCAAGCATCTGCTTGGTCATCAGTACGGCGCCATGTTCCGCCGCCTGCAGGAACTATTTATGGAGACGGACATGCCACAACGCTCTCAGGAGGATCATGAGAGGATCGTAAAGGCGATTGAAGCGCGTGACCCAACTGCCGCCCGCCACGCCATGGAAGTCCATCTTGACCATGTATTGAATGTTTTCTTCGCTGAGTAAACCACGCTTCATATTTTGCGTGATTAACGGCTTGGTTTAATCGCGCCGTACACCTTAAAACGGCGATTGTCCGCCAGAGTATGAAAGTCCTGAAAGGCACGTTGCAAGTGATCGGGATAAGGCAAAAAACCGTTCGCCACAATGACTAGGCGTCCACCAGGGCTTAAATGTTCAGGCGCTTGGCTAATCAAGCGCTGGCTTGGGCCATAGCTGATATCGCGCTCTTTATGGAAGGGGGGATTGCTGATAATCCAGTCAAACTGCTCATCCTCAAGCGCGCTAAAGACATCGCTACAGAGTACTCGCCCTTCGAGCCCATTCGCGGCTAACGTGCGCTTACAGGCTTCTATCGCGAAGGCACTAATATCCACGGCGGTCACAAGGTGGCCACGCTGGGCCAACCAAGCGCTGACGATACCGTCGCCACAGCCCATATCCAGTACTTTGAGCGGTTTTTTCGGCAAGCTATCCTCAATGCTTTCCAACATTAACAGCGTACCTTCATCGACTTTGCCATGGCCAAAGACACCGGGATGGCTGGCCAGCGTTAACCCCAGCGCTTCAATGTTTTGCCAAGCGCTATCACTAGCTGAATCTAACGCAATAGTATGGGTGGCAAAGAGTGAACAGCGACGCGCGTTATCGCGCTTGTCCCACGTCATTCCCAGCTCATCCAGCATCTTGGGAACGCGCTTGATCCCCCCTTGATGCTCGCCAACAATCTCTAACGGCGTGCCACTAGGTAGCTGTTCACATAACCACTTCAGCCACCAGATACCTAACTGATGGGCTTTTGGCCAAAACAGCACCACTTCTTTTCCTAATGGCTCACCCGCGGCCAAGTCAAAAGGTGTCCGGGCTTGCTTGCCCTTTTCCTTCCATTCATTTAGCACCGCAAAATCACCGCTCAACACTCCCGCTGACTGGTCAATAAGCCAGCTATCCACAGGCGGGCCTACGACCCACAGCGCTGCGTACTTATCTCTTTGGCGCTCTAATAACTGACACGCAGGGGTTTGGGCACTCATTCAGGATTCTCCAGTTTCGTTAATGTGTACAGTAGGTAACGACCCAATCGCCAGTGCGGGTCTTGGCGACAGTACTGTTTTTCCAGCGCCAGTAGCGTTTCTTTTTCTGCAGGCGTTGCGGGGGGATGGCGTAAGTAATCTTGAAACACTCGGATGCCAGCTACGGCCTCTATTTTCAGCCCGTTTGCTGTGCTCCACTGGGCAATGTCGGCATGCGTTACCGGCGAAATGGGCGTTAAACGTTGCCGTTTTCCCTTCCCCTCCAATCGGTCACTCAACGCCTTCTCAAGATTGCCTTTAACCACATTAGAGAAACGCAGCGCATCGCGATTAAACACCATCAAGCTAAGCTGGCCACCAGGCGCCAGCAGATCACTTAGGTTAACCAGGGCTGCTTGCGGGTCACCCAGCCACTCCAACACTGCGTGGCAAGTAATCAGCGACCATGGCCCCGGTGCCTGCGGGGGCAGGTCCTGCAAGGACGCTTGTCGGTAAGTAATGGAGGAGTGAGGTAGCGTCGGGTCATCGTGATGCCACTGTTGGGCATAACTGAGCATGTCTTTCGAAGGCTCCGCCATGGTTACCCTATGCCCACGCTTGGCAAACCACGCCGTTTGTTGACCCAGACCACCGCCCACGTCGAGGACGTTCTGCTCGTTTAAAAGCAACATTTGCGGCAATAAATAGTCAAGCATCGCTAAGCGCAACTCGCCACGGGGTGCCTGATAGAGTGAACGAGAGAACTTATCGGCCAAGCCATCGAAATAGCGATCGCCAGCCTCTGTTAAGTCATAGCTTTTTGGTACATCGTTTGGGTGCATACCGTGGGCATCGCTTTTGCGAGAAAAGGCGCAGTTTACCTGATTCGTCCTGCTCAGCCGAACGGCATACTTAACACCGCCCTTCATAGCAAAAAGTTATCAAAAGACCACCCAATATAACAAAAACAAACATGAATAGGTTTGCAAATAGCCGGGCGGCAAACCCCTCCGATTTCGATATTCATATGGTTAACCACGCCTAATTGATCATGCACCGTTGCTTTTGAAATCAAGCATACTCAAAATGAAACCGTTACCATTCCACGAAGAACATTATGTCATCTGCAGTTCGGCGTTCTACCATTCTTGAAGTCGCTCGTTTAGCCGGTGCTTCAAAAACCAGCGTTTCGCGCTATTTTGGCGATGAGCGGGAACGTCTATCCCCCACTCTTCAGGACCGCATTGCCCAGGCAGCAAGCACTCTAGATTACCAGCCCAACCAAATGGCGCGTGGATTGAAGGGTGGGCGCTCAAAACTCATCGGAATGCTGGTAGCTGATATCCGCAACCCTTTTTCCGTGGCGATTACCCACGGTGTCGAACAAGCATGCCGCCAGTACGGCTACTCATTATTGGTATGCAATACCGACAATGATTCTGAGCAGGAGCGCCAGCATTTAGACCTTCTGGGTGCGTATCAGGTGGCAGGCTTGGTGGTTAATGCCACCGGTAGCCCCGAAACCCAACTACAGGCTTTCATCAGCCATGGAACGCCAGTCGTGCTGCTAGACCGCGAAGTCAGTAATGTGGATGCAAAAGTAGTAGGGCTTGATAACCAGCTAGCGATTGATAGCGCACTTGATCACCTTACTACCCAGGGTTACCAAGCCGTGTTGTATGTCAGCGAAGCCCTTGAGCAGTCGAGCACACGGCAACGACGGCTGGCCTGCTTTAACCAGGGAGCCCAACAGCGTGAGTTAAGCCATGCAACGCTACTGTTAACAAGTGACACCAACACGCGCCAGGCGCTAAGCCATTTTTTAGCCGCCCATCCCCAACACGCCTGTGCCGTACTGTGTGGCAACGGCAATGTGACCTTGACGATGACGCGCCTTTTCCAGCAGCTAGGCCTACCCCTTGGTCAAGTCGGCTTAATGGGCATTGATGAACTCGACTGGTGCGATCTAGTGCCTCCTGGCATTACCACGCTTGCCCAGCCAACCGATGCTATCGGGAAAACGGCGCTTCACTGCTTGAGGCATAGAATTACATCTCAAACATCGCCGCAGCCGACAACATTGAGTTTTGCACCTACCCTAATCGCAAGAGGCTCCACCCGGCGTTAGCATTTTATGATCGCCCAAGCTTTATAAAAACAGCAAAAATGGTATCGTTCCCATTTATCCGATGACCAACAACATCAAGAGATGACTGACCATGTCCCACTCCTTTACTAACCCTCCAGAAGTCCTCACTTTTGGCGAAGCTATGACGATGTTCGTGGCTGACTCCCCCGGCAAGCTTTCCGACGTTGAGCATTTTCAGCGCCGGATTGCAGGCGCAGATACCAATGTGGCGATTGGTCTGGCGCGTTTAGGGTTTCATGTCGGCTGGTTAAGCCGTGTGGGCAGTGACAGCTTTGGCGACTTTATTCGCAATACGTTAGAAAACGAAGGGCTGGATTGCCGTCACCTTCATACAGATACCCAGCACCCTACCGGGCTACTTTTTAAAGAGCGCGCTCTTGGCGGTGCAGACCCAAAAGTGGAGTATTTTCGGCGCGGCAGCGCGGCCAGCCACCTAACCCCACAAGACGCTAGCGATATAGACTTCAGCGCACTGCGCCATGTGCATGCAACGGGCATTCCCCCCGCCCTCTCCGCCTCTGCCCGTGAACTCGCTCACCATACGCTTAAAGAAGCCCGAGCTAAGGGTGCCAGTATTTCTTTTGACCCCAATTTACGTCCCAGCCTGTGGGCTAGTGAAGCCGACATGCGCGAGACGCTCAATGCCCTTGCCATGCTCTCCGACTGGGTATTACCTGGGCTTTCAGAGGGCCAACTACTCACTGGGCAGAAGACGCCTTACGACGTTGCAGGCTACTATCTGGATCAAGGCGCCTCGGCGGTGATCATCAAGCTGGGGCCGGAAGGTAGTTATTATCGCGGCAACCTAGATGGGCAGGAAGAGAGCTTTACGGTAGACGGTTGCCACGTAGCAGAGGTTGTGGATACCGTAGGTGCTGGCGATGGTTTCGCTGTCGGCGTGATCAGCAGCCTGCTTGACGGTTGCTCAGCACGTCAAGCAGCCCAACGGGGCAACCTCATTGGTGCTCAAGCCATTCAGGTGGTTGGCGATATGGAAGGCCTACCTAACCGCCAGCAACTTCAAGCGCTTGAAGCCGATCAACTCACTGCTTAATTCGCCCCGTTATGCTTTATTAAGCGCTTTATAACCAGGAGACAACAATGAAAAAACAACTAGTGGTTCAAGGACGACTCAGCGATGCTCAGTTAGCCGAGCTTAGCGGCTTGTTTGAGGTGGAGGAGCTGCCGAAAACGACCGCACTGAATGATCCTGCTAATCACGCTCTACTGGCTAACGTTCATGGCATTATCGGTTCCGGCCTAGCGATTACCCCCCAGCTGTTAGACGCAGCGCCTAAATTGGAAGTCATCGCGACTATCTCTGTTGGCTACGACAACATCCCTGTTGATGAACTGACCAAACGCGGCATCATGCTATGCAACACACCGGATGTGCTCACTGAAACCACCGCCGATACCGGCTTTACCCTGATCATGGCCACGGCTCGCCGGGTAGTTGAATTAGCCGAGTGGGTCAAAGCCGACAAGTGGCAAGCGAGTATTGGCCCTGCACTGTTTGGCAGTGATGTACATGGCAAAACCTTGGGCATGGTCGGGTTTGGGCGCATTGGTCAGGCGGTCGCCCGGCGTGGTGCCCTAGGGTTTGGCATGAAAGTGATTTACTCCAACGCCTCTCCCAAGCCTGAATTAGAAAGCGAATTCGGCGCGCAGCGTCGCGAACTCAACGAGCTGCTAGCCGAGGCCGATTTTGTCTGCGTGACGGTCCCTCTCACGGCCGAAACCGAACGATTGGTCGGTGCCCAGGAGTTCGCGCTGATGAAACCTTCGGGCATTTTTATCAATATCGCCCGAGGCAAAGTCGTCGATGAAAGCGCTTTAATAGACGCCTTGGAAAACGGCGTTATTCAAGCAGCCGGGCTGGATGTATTTGAGCAAGAGCCGCTACGCGCTGCGTCACCGCTGACGAAGATGCCCAATGTGGTCGCCCTGCCTCATATAGGCTCCGCCACCCATGAAACCCGCAATGCCATGGCCCAGCGCGCGGTGGACAATATTCGCTTAGCGCTGCAGGGCGAACGCCCAATTAGCCTAGTTAATGAGGAAGCCTGCCGATGAGTACTGATAAGTCCCCGTCCTCGCCTTTCTGCTTACTCTTCGACTGCGACGGCACCCTGGTGGATAGCGAAATACTACTTGCCGAGGTGATGGGCGCGATCCTTCCCGAATTCGGTTTACCCTTCTCAGCACAGCAGTATATGGACGAATTTAGAGGGGTACGTTTCCAGACGATTGTCCAAACGCTGGAAAACCGTTTTCAGGCGTTAGAAGAAGACGCTTTTCCCCAGCTTGAGGCGGGTATGCGAACACGTATGGAAGCGCGCATGCGCACTGAACTTATCGCGATACCTGGCATGCCCGCCGCGTTAGAACAGTTAAGCAGCCACCCTAAAGCCGTGGTCTCTAATGGGCCAGAGCGCAAAATTCGCTGCGCCCTGGAAAGCACCCAGCTGGGTCATCACTTTGCAGGTAATTTATTTAGCGCTTATACCCTCAATGTCTGGAAACCCGACCCTGAGCTTTACCTTAAAGCGGCGGCCGCCATGGGCTTTGCCCCCCAACGTTGTATTGTGATTGACGATGCGGCTGTGGGAGTGGAAGCCGGCCTGGCAGCAGACATGCACGTTATTCATCTCAACCATTTCCCGAACGAGGAAAGCACCCCCGAGGGCGCCGTGGGGATTCATCACGCAAGCGAACTGCCAGCGGCAATTTCACGCTTATCGACCGCCGCTATCGCTTAGCAGCAGGAGCGAGGAGGCTTTTAAAAGCAGGTCGCCATGTGTTCTTTCACGTTCAAGGCGTCATCGACAAGCAGCAGTTGGCGCCATTTATCGAACGTTAGGCACGGGTGAGAGACCCCAAACGCCACAATGTCACCGATCTCAACGTCCTGAGCATCGTCCGGCAGCCGCACGAACGTGTGCTGATCCATGATTTTCGTCACTTCCCAGCCAGCCACCGATAACGGCTGCGCTGGCGTACCAGCTTCCCGGTAGCGACGCAGGACAATGGGCAACTGATCATGTCCGATATCACGCTTACCTAGCGCCACAATCGCAAGCCCAGGTTCGGGAAGCGACTGCACTTGGGCAAAGACTTCCAAGGCAGGCACAAGCCCCTGTTGCAAATCCGGCCGACGGGCTAATACCGCCGATTGCGCTTCACGATAAAGCCCATGGTCGTGAACGATGTAGCACCCTGGGCGTAGCACAGGGGTAAACTTCCCCTGCAGTGGTGCGCCCTGAAAGGACTCCGCAATCACGTCATACCAGGCGGAACCTGACGCGGTGACAATCGGGTTTTCTTCAGCAAAGCGTCCAGCAGCTTCAAGCTCTACGGCAACATCCACCAGGTAGTTAGCATAGGTACGAATACCTGATTCGGGGTTATCCCCGTGAACTACACCTTCATAGCCCTCTAGCCCCACGAGGGAGAGCGCTGGCTCATTGCCAATCGCCTCTGCCAGCGAAAGAATTTGCTGCTGATTGCGACAGCCACAGCGGCCCCCCTCCACGCCTACCTCAATAAGCACCGATAACGTCAAGCCCCGTTCAGCAAAAAAGCGCCCGAGCTGGCGCACGTTCTCATGGCTATCGACTACACAGTAAAACGCAGCGCCCTGCTCGATCAGACTGGCGATAATGGCCATATTGGCCTGGCCCACCAATTGGTTCGCCATCAATATTCGGGTGATGCCATTGGCAAAGGCAGCACGACACTGGGGCGCAGTGGCAAGTGTGATACCCCACGCACCTGCCTGGAGCTGTCGATGGAAAAGCGCGGGCGTCATGGTGGTCTTGCCGTGAGGCGCCAATTTGGCTCCGTGGGCTTCGGCAAATCGCTGCATCCACATCAGGTTATGCGCGAGCGGAGCCTCATGCACCACCGCTGCAGGCAGGCTGACACCGGACAATAAATTGGAGCCGAGCTCCACCCCACCTTTATCTACCGCTAATCCATTTGAACGCATACGTCTCCTTCAGAACGTAGCCGCTTATCTGAGTGTTAACTGACGCACCGCCAGCTCCACACCGCGCAGTTCGGCTAGGCCGCGCAGGCGCCCGTAAAGCGGGTAGCCGGGTGCCGTATTGCGCTGTCGATCATCAAGAAGCTGGTGGCTGTGATCCGGGCGCAGCGGTAAACGTTCCTGCTCAGCTAGCTGCGTCACCGCTTGGTGTTTTCGCAAGAGAGCACCGTAAAGGGGGCAATGTCTTTCTCACGGCGGTGCGTGGCTGCTGGGGCGAGGCAATACCGCCAATGATTATTAGGTCATCAACTCTTAACTCACCACTCGCGGGGCTTAAAAAGTAACCCTTCTCGGTCACCTTTAGTCGCCCCCATGTTCTTCCAATTTACCGAAAAGCGCGGAATACCCCATCCAAGCCACGTTTTGGGAGGGGATGGATAGCGCGGCATCCGAAAAGACGCCTTGTTGCTAACGCTTGCGAACTTACATAAAGCCATTTAAATTGTAAGAAATGAAAATCGAACGCGCTTTCAAATACCGATTCTATCCCACGCCCGAGCAGGCAACCTTGCTGGCACGGACGTTTGGGTGCGTGCGGTTTGTCTGGAACGCGGTGCTGCGCTATCGCACCGATGCGTTCTATCAGCGTCAGGAAAAGATCGGTTACAACGACGCTAGCGCGTTTCTAACGCAGTTGAAAAAGCAGCCTGACACCGTGTTCCTGGCCGACGTCAGTTCGGTGCCGTTGCAACAGTGTCTGCGCCATCAGCAAATGGCGTTCAAACACTTCTTTGCCAAGCGGGCACGCTATCCCAGCTTTAAATCCAAAAAACATCGCCAGTCGGCCACCTTTGCCAGTTCGGCGTTTTCGTACCGTGACGGACAGATCACCCTGGCGAAGTGCAGTGAACCGCTGAGCATTCGCTGGAGCCGTGATCTTCCTTCTGCCCCCAGCACCGTCACGGTATCCAAAGACGCCGCCGGTCGCTACTTCATTAGCTGTCTGTTCAAAGTGGAGGCCGACGCCCTCCCGATCACGCCGAAGTTGGTCGGCATCGACCTGGGGCTGAAAGACCTGTTCGTGACCAGCGACGGAAAGCGGGTTAATAACCCACGGCATACGGCACGCTATGCCCGAAAACTGGCGCGGTCGCAGCGGCAGTTAAGCCGCAAGCAAAAAGGCTCGAATAACCGCACCAAGGCGCGGTTAAAGGTTGCTAAATGCCACGCCAAAATTGCCGATACTCGGCTTGACCACCTCCATAAGCTCACCCGCCAGATTGTTAACGAGAACCAAGTGATCGCGGCGGAGAGTTTGCAGGTTAAGAATATGGTCAAAAACCGGTATCTATCCAAAGCCATTAGCGATGTCGGCTGGGGCGAGCTGGTACGCCAGCTTGACTACAAGGCGGCTTGGGCGGGAAGGCAGTTCGTCCAAATTGACCGCTGGTACCCCAGCAGCAAACGCTGTCATGGCTGTGGCTTTGTGATGGCATCACTACCACTGAATGTCCGTACCTGGGACTGCCCGGACTGCGGCACCCAAGGTATTGACCGTGACCTCAATGCCGCCCGCAACATCTTACAAGCAGGCACCGCGCTGTTAGCCGGTGCCGAGAGTTGAAGTAAATACCGAAGGGCATTCGGGAATCTACGCCTGTGGAGTTTGTGTAAGACCGGCAATGCCAAGGCATTGAAGGCGGCGAACACCGAAGCAGGAACCAGGAAGGTAACACCCTGGGAATCCGCCACTATCATCTCTGATTTAGTGGTCGGAGTATGTCAACAAAGGTCAAACATGGAACACGAAATTGAAAACCACCGGTAACGGGCTAACCTAGAAATAGCAATATGTTTATAGCCAAATAGCAGGTGGTTTTATGCTCAACATTAATGGCTTTCATTACGGGACGTTTGTCGCATCGATCTTTACTCTAGCTGGTTGCACCGGCATGGGTGAGACGCACTCGACCACCGAGGTTCCTGGTAGAGCTGAGAGTGCAAAATCTCAACTATTAGAAGCAGGAGCAAGCATGATGCAAACGGACGCTCCCCCATCGCGTCTTAATGTTTACCTCGTCGGTTTTCATCCGTTAAAAAAAGAGCCACTGCATCAGTTTGAGGCCCATCACTTCTGTGATCAGGTAAACGAAGACTTCTTGCAGTGCGCTCTTTACGACGGCAATACTGATGATGCGAAGCTAAACGGTATTGAATACATCATCTCTGAAAAACTCTTTGAGCAACTCCCCGAAGAAGAGAAACAATACTGGCATCCGCATAACGGTGAAATTCTTTCCGGCCAATTGGTTGCCCCTAATTTACCAGTAGTCGCCGAACATGCACTTATGAAAAGTAAGGTAAACAGCTACGGTAAAACATGGCATACGTGGGGTACAGCGCATAGTGAGGACAATG
Source organism: Halomonas sp. HAL1 (assembly GCF_030544485.1). Taxonomy (NCBI): domain Bacteria; kingdom Pseudomonadati; phylum Pseudomonadota; class Gammaproteobacteria; order Oceanospirillales; family Halomonadaceae; genus Halomonas; species Halomonas sp. HAL1. The sequence goes on along the minus strand of NZ_CP130610.1, from coordinate 1,454,945 downwards.
AACCTTCATTACCCCTTGGAGAACCCTCTCTGGCGTGGTCGTTCAATCGTGACGGTGAGGCGAAACCAGGCCTGATTGAGGAACGCGACCAACGGATGGGCATTGATACAGAAGAACGGCGTAGAGCACGGCAAGATTTAGTGCCATTAGCAAAACCCCAGAGGGGCATTGATGCTTTGAAAAGCGAGTTTCCTGGGCCAACACTGCCAATTCCTGGCGTCGAGGCCAAGCCTTCTTATTAAAATAGTTTGGCGAGAAAACCTAGTCTAGGATCTAGGTTGCCGACTACGGCGTCACACATAAAACGACCTATATCTAAACGCTGCTGGCTAACTGCACATTGCTTGCGCTTTAACTCACTGGGCTGAAAATTTCCACTGTGAATGGCTCCTGCCATTGAAAGCAACTTAAAGAAACTGGAAGGGCGGCCTCAAGTTCCAAGTGCAACACTATTGAAGAGTGCTCGGGCCGGCGACGGATTTCTTGAGCACCTCGGCGTAGACTTCCAGTGGCGAGCGCCAATCCAGTGTCTTGCGCGGCCGTGTATTGAGTGAGTCGGCGATCTCGTCGAGTTCTTCCTGGCTGTAGACCGACAGATCCGTGCCCTTTGGCAAGTACTGTCTCAACAGCCCGTTGGTGTTCTCATTGGAACCCCGCTGCCATGGGCTATGCGGGTCGGCAAAGTAGATCGCTGTCCCCGTCTTCTGAGTGATCTCGGCATGTTTCACCATCTCTTTGCCCTGGTCATAGGTCATGGACAGGCGCAGGGAGCGCGGCACCTCATTGAGCTTGTCGCTGAAGCCGACAGCCGCCGCTGTGGCCGTGGTGCCATCCACTTTCGCCAGAATCACTAAACGCGTCGTGCGCTCCACCAATGTACCAACGGCAGAGCGATTGTTAGCGCCCATGATGAGATCCCCTTCCCAGTGGCCGGGCATCAGGCGATCTTCGATTTCAGGCGGCCGCAGATGGATGCTCACCAAGTCTGGAATCTGTTGTCGCCTATCCTTGCCACGGCTGCGAGGGCGTCGTTTACCTTTACCCTGGCGCAAACAGGCAATCAGCTCTTTCTTGAGCGAGCCGCGCGGCATGAGATAGAGCGCATTGTAGATGGCTTCGTGCGAGACGTGGCGGTCAGTATTATCAGGAAACATACGCTTTAGTGTGCGGGCTATTTGCTCTGGTGACCAGTACTTGCGCAGCAGGTAGACCACCAGTTCGAACAGCTCACCGTCGAGAGGAAGCTTCAAGCTACGGCGAGGCCGACAGCGGGTCAGTCGGGCGCGATGTCCAGCGAGGCTGGCGTCATACGCTCTGTTAGGGCTAACAGTATGACGCACCAGTTCTCGTGAAATAGTACTGGGCGAACGCCCTAACTGACGGGCGATAGCGCGAATCGAGTGGTTAGCCCGCATCAGCATGATGGCGGCTCGGTCTTCGGCAGAAAGATGGCGATAACAGTGAGTCATGGCAATACCCTACCTGATAGGTTAGGTGTTGCACTTGGTCATTGAGACCGCCAAGTAAAACAAGGAAACTTAAAGTAACGAGACCGTTATGAGTACTTAAAAAATCCCTAATTCCCCACCCCTACGTAAGAAATTGCTTACAAATGATTAGGAGATATCTTACAAAACAGTACCGATTAGAGTACTTTTGGGATCGACAAAGAAAAAATAGTAGAACCGAATATAAGTATTCTGTTTGTGAATCACCTATGATGATTTCAAACGAACGCTTGAATACGAACATCATCAGCTTCGACGCAATAGCCAGGAAAGGCTGAAGGCTGAAGGCTTCTGAAGCTAGCCAATAAAAAGCAAGGAGAGAATAATGGAGGTCATTCAGGGAAAAGACTACTCGAAAGATCTAGTCTTAACGACTGCACTACCTGCATTTTTAGTAGCTGATCTCCTCAAATGTCCTAATCTGCCCTCTCTACCTTCTGTCGCTATTAATGTCTTGAAGATAGCACGTACAGAGCACCCTTCGGTTAACGACTATGCTAACGCCATAGAGCGTGATCCTGCCTTAACCATGCGGATCATTACGCTTGCGAACAGTGCCTTTTTCTCGCGAACCCACATTAAAGTGCACACATGCCATGAGGCGACTGCCCGCCTGGGGTTAGATGCCACACTGGCAGCAGTGATGAGTTTCAGCCTACTTCAAAACAGGGCGGTCGATACCCATTATCAGCGTGTATGGATGCGCTCGATCATTGCCTCGCTAGCCGCACGACACCTTGCCATTCATCTCTGCGCCGACATGGCAGGACCTGTTTTTACAGCAGCCTTGCTTCAAGACATTGGCATTATTGCCTTGCGTGCGACTTACCCTATTGAAAGCAACCATTTATATGCTGAAGCCGCCTCATCACATCGGCAGTTATCAGAATCAGAGCAACGGCTTTTTGGCTGCGACCATTCTCAAGTAGGTGCTTGGATTGCCGCTAAATGGGGAGTTCCAACTCCCCTCGCACAACGTATCTGTGATAGCCACGGTGAATACGACATTGCCGCCCCGGACATGGTATGCATTCAATTATCTGGCCCCATCGCCGATGCCTGGCTCTCTTCAAACCCAGCACAATCGCTAGTCACTGTGATAAGGGAATTTGAAACCTATCGTGGCACCCACACGATCTCTTTACGTCATTTATTAGAAAATATTCAGCAGCAGTTACCGGCGTTGGCTGACATGTTGCAAATGGCAGCCCCTCCGCTACAAGATAACGAATCGCTGCTTGCTGAGGCGCAACAATTGCTATTTCGACAAACGTTACAGCTCAATGCGCGTCTCGAAATGCAACAGGCGGAACTCGCTTCGCTACGTCAACGACAAGATGAGTTAGAAGAGCGCTCGCGCACCGATACGCTCACAGGCCTTGCGAACCGTGCCTGGCTGGAAGAGCAGATGCAAACGCGCTTTGCTCTGTGTCAGCAACAGTCTCGCATCATGTCAGTCGTGTTTATTGACCTGGACCATTTCAAAAAACTGAACGATCAGTACGGGCATCAAATGGGCGACCAAGTGCTCGAAAAATTCGGCAAAACGCTACAAGCGCTAATTCGTGAAGGTGACTTGGCTGGCCGCTGGGGCGGTGAGGAATTTTTGATCATTTTACCTGATGAAAACGCCAAAGCTGCCCATGTTTTCGCAAAGCGAATTGCGGAGCGTTTAGAAAAAATCCCAATGGGTCGTGATGACAATGTTCCCATCCATGTCTCCGTCTCAATTGGCATTGCCTGCCTGGATGACGGAGGGTTCGGCAGTGCAGACGAGCTAATTGATGCGGCCGACAAGAGCATGTATTTCATTAAGCGCACAGGGCGCGGCGGCATAGCCGTTTACGGCGAACGCGGCGGCCCAAACGCTCCTATTAACGATTAACCTGCTGCGTTATCAGCCCCTACCTCAGCAATAAGGGCAGCCCATGCTGGAACTTCATCAGGTCCATAAAACCTATACGACGCCTCAAGGCCCGCTAAAAGTACTCGACGATGTCTCCCTTCGCTTAGCGCCGGGCCAAAGCCTCGCATTAATGGGCGAATCGGGAAGTGGAAAATCCACACTCCTCCATCTTGCTGCCGGTTTGGATCTGCCCGATCAGGGCAGTATCACACTCGCGGGACAGAACGTATCGACGCTAGCCGAACCCGACCGCGCCAAACTGCGCCGCGAAAAATTGGGCTTAGTATTTCAGCAATTTCACTTAGTCCCCAGCCTAACGGTCATCGACAATCTGCGCCTTCAGGCGCGTCTGGCCAACCGTGACGATACCGACTGGACAGCCTATTTAATCGCACGGCTGGGGCTAGAGGGGCTGGAAAAACGTTACCCAGAACAACTTTCCGGCGGGCAACAACAACGCCTGGCCATTGGCCGCGCTTTAGCCCCGCGCCCGCCGCTGTTACTAGCCGACGAACCGACGGGCAACTTGGATGAAACCACCGCTGGTAAAGTGCTTGAACTGCTATTAAGCCTTGTCCGCGAAACCCAGTGCGCTCTACTCGTTGTCACCCACAGCTTACAAGTAGCCGCACCGCTAGATCGCTGCCTGCGCTTGCGCCACGGCCAGCTGATTAACACCGTGACATGATCAAGTCTCTGCCCACGGTGGTGGCAACGCTGCTTGCCCACTACCGACGTCATCCAGGCCAATTAGCCATGCTGTTGCTCGGCCTGTGGGTAGCTAGCGCTCTATGGAGTGGCATTCAAGCCATCAACGCCACGGCTCGCGACAGCTACGCCCGCGCCGATGCCATGTTTGATACCCAGTTGGATCAGCTTGAGCGACGCGATGGCGCTCCCCTCACTCGTGCGGACTATCACGCCCTACGCCAAGCGGGCTTGCCCGTTTCGCCCATGCTAGAGGGTGAAGTTGTCACTCAAGATGGCACCCGGCTAACATTGATCGGCATTGATCCGCTGACCCTTGCCAGTGATAACCCGCTGGCCCAAGCAGACTCCTCGGGATCGTTAACCGACTTCCTGACACCGCCGTGGCAAACGCGTGCAGCCCCCGACACCTTAACGGCCACCACTACCCTGGCGAACGGCAAGACACTCCCGCCGCTCGTATTAGCGCCAGCGCTACCGCCAGACACGCTGATGATGGATATCGCCGCCGCAGCACGGCTACTTGAGAGCGGTGAAGAAATCACACGCCTTGTGGCCGCGCCGGGGGCACTGGCAAAGGCACCGGCCGGATTAACGCTCACCCGTGCCACACGCATCGCCACCCCCGGCCAACTTACCGAAAGTTTTCACTTAAACCTTACGGCGTTGGGGCTACTCGCTTGGGTCGTAGGGCTATTTATCGTGCAGGCCGCGCTAGGTTTGGCTTTGGAGCAACGCTTGGGCATGCTGCGTACCCTACGAGTACTGGGGGTCTCTGGGCGTAGCTTGGTTTTAGCGCTTAGCTTAGAACTAATACTGCTCGGCTTAATAGGTGCCGCTGCTGGCATCGCCAGCGGTGTATGGCTGGCACGCCGATTACTGCCCGATGTAGCGGCCACCCTAGGCTCACTCTATGGCGCAGGCGTTGGTAGAGAGCTCAACTTACCGTGGCATTACTGGGTCGGCGGGCTAGCGGTTAGCCTTGGTGGGCTACTGCTGGCGGGCGGCGGCGTGCTGTGGCGCGCTGCACGCTTAAACATGCTGGAATTAGGCCAGATGCAGGCTTGGCGCAGTGGTTACCGTCGGCAGTTAACGTTGATGAGTATCGGCGGCGCTTTCGCAGTGGGCGTTGCGCTAGCTTTGTATATTTGGCTTCGCTTTCAGCCCCCAGGCGATGGCTTAGTGGCAGGCTTTGCGCTGGTTGCCGCGTTACTTCTGGCCAGCGCACTGTGGCTCCCCCCCTTGCTAGCCCTCGTATTGAAAGTGCTGACACATCTCGCCCGACGACGCCCGCTGGTTCACTGGGCACTGGCGGATATGCAGCTCCAGCTACCCAAGATCTCGCTTGCCATGATGGCCCTACTCATCGCCCTGGCGACCAATCTAGGGGTCGGCAGTATGGTCGGTGGTTTTCGTCTCACCTTTTTAGAGTGGCTGGATCAGCGCTTAGTCGCCCCCCTCTATTTGAATGCCCCCGCCGAGCAATATGCAGACATTGATATTTGGCTGGCTGATCAACCTGACGTATCAGAGCGCCTGCTCACTCGGCGAAGCGAGGCCGTTCTTGAGTCCATCGTCACGTCCGAAGGCAGTCGCGCTTTAGGCACCCCTATCGAGCTTTATGGCATTACGCCAGGCGCATCTTTGACACCTCACTGGCCGCTCCTGGCGACCCAGCAGGACCGTGACACTGCCTGGGCAGCCTTTGAACATGGCGCGGCTTTTATTAACGAACAACTCGCTACTGCTGAGAATCTTTCCCCCGGCGACCGACTAACCCTTCGCGCGCCGGGCGCCAATGAAACGCTAACCATCGCCGCGACTTACCCTGATTACGGTAATCCCAGCGGGCAGATTCTCATGGCATCGCCCCAGCTTGCCGCGCGCTTTGGTGCCCCGCCTAGCTCGATGGGCGTGGTGCTGCATCCCAACGCCGATGTGGATGCCCTGCGTGAAGCACTTACCGAGCGCTTTGGCCTGGGCAGCGATGCCCTTAGCGACCAGCGCGAGATCAAGCGTATCGCCACCGAGATTTTCGAGCGCACCTTCACCATCACCCGTGCCCTGAATGTACTGACCTTAGCGGTCGCGGCCCTGGCGCTGCTGGCTAGCCTTCTTGCCCAGGCACGCAGCCGACGCCAACAGCTAGCACCACTCTGGGCGCTAGGCGTTCCTAGAGCACAGCTAGCCCAGCTCAGCTTGGTACAGCTGGGGGGTGCGGCATTGGTCACCGGCCTGCTGGCACTGCCACTGGATATCGCGATCACCTGGGGCTTGGTGGCGATCATTAATGTGGCTGCCTTTGGTTGGCGCCTACCGCTCTACCTGTTCCCTTGGGAAATGGCTGTCACCCTGGCGACCGCGGTTGCCGTGGCGCTGTTATCTGCAGCACTGCCTGCGCTGCGCTTTTGGCGTGCCTCACCGCGCACGTTACTAGCAGAAGAGGCCAATCAGTGAGCCTAAATCAATGAGCTTAAGTCGACTGCAAAACTTCCCTCTTCTACTGGCGTTCACCGCGACGTTGATGCTTTACGGCTGCAGTTCAGAAGAATCAACGTCTTCTGCTAACACAGGCTTTGCCGGGCTGGGCCAGGAGGCTGATGGCTTTCAACATGCCGAGCAAAACCAGTTGCTTACGTTCCCAACGGATCACGCCGCCCATCCGGATTACCGTATCGAGTGGTGGTACTTAACCGCCAACTTAGAAGATGCCTCTGGCGCGCCACTTGGCCTGCAGTGGACACTTTTTCGTCAGGCATTAATGCCGCCCAGCGAGCGCCCTGCTCCCACCCCCTGGGCGGCTGACCAACTCTGGATGGCCCATATGGCGATCTCCCAAGGCGAACAGCACGAAGTTGCCGAGCGTTTCGGGCGCAGCCACTCTCAGGCCGACCTGAGCGTCCCCCAGGATAGCCAAGCGGGCGTCATTTCCAGCCCCTTCCATGCCTGGTTAGATGATTGGCAGCTTAAAGCAAGCGAAGAGGCCGGCAGCAGCGATTTCAGCCCCTTAACGCTCACCGCCTACAGCGGCGAAGGCGAGTCGCGCTTTGGCTATTCGTTAACGCTTACCGCCGAGGGGCCGCTGGTTTTGCATGGGACACAAGGCTTCAGCCAGAAAGCCGCCAATGGCCAAGGCTCTATGTACTACAGCCAACCGTTCTGGCAGATAGAGGGCAACGTCACCCTTAACGGCGAGACCCAAGCCGTCAGCGGTCGCGGCTGGCTCGATCGGGAATGGAGCAGCCAGCTACTCGATGCCCGACAGTCAGGTTGGGATTGGCTATCGCTGCATTTTAACGATGGTCACAAACTGATGGCGTTTCAACTACGAGGCGGTGGTGACGACACTGATCAAGAGCAAGGCGCTGACTATCGCTCGGGCACCTGGATCACTCCGCAAGGTGAACCCACTCCATTAGCAAACACCGACATCATCATGACCCCGCTGGCAACATCGGCTGTCGCCGGGCGAGAAATCCCCACCCGCTGGCGGCTGAAAGTGCCTTCAGCAGGTGTCGATATCAACGTCGAAGCGCCCCACGCCAACCGCTGGATGAGCACCAGCGTGCCGTACTGGGAGGGCGAAGTGCAGATCAGTGACCGCGCCAGCGGCGAACCGCTTGGCGAGGGATATCTGGAAATGACGGGGTACTAATAAGCAAGTGGCGTAATTTATGAAGCTCTTTTAAACAGCCATGTCACTCGGCGCTCTCTGTGATAAAAGCGGCAAGATTAGCAATATCATCATCCGACAAATCAGTAGCATTGGGGATCATCAAGAAGGAGTTTGATCCCACCTTTTCACCAGCTCGGTACGTTTCAAGGCGGGAAGTAATATACTCCGCATCCCGCCCGCTAAGTGAAGGAAAGCTAGCCATTCCCTTCCCTTTTGGGCCGTGACATTGGGCACATGCGTCAGCAAATAGCGCTTCTCCGGCGGCCTTATCTGCCGCCTGACCAGTTGTCGACCCCATCGCCAGCGCCATCGTAATAATGAAAAACAGCGATACCTTCATAGTGACCTTTTCCCAGTAGAGTGGTCTTGATCAAAAAGCATGAGTTGGTTTGGGTGAGCGCGCAGCCGCACTGAGCTATTCCAGAAGCTATGCCAGGAACTATGCCAGTGCGGCTGCTAATGGCTTATTCCGGGGTGATGCGGTAAATGCTGCCTTCATCAACCGCCGTATAAAGATCACCCTCCGGGCCCAGCACCACCGAACGGAAGCGAGCCGCTCCCATGGGCACCGGCATTTCGGTAACGTCATTGACCGAAAGACCATCCTCTGCAATATCAATCAGATTGATACGCTGCCCTACCGGCGTGCCTCCAAAACCGATGCCCATAAAACCAACGATCAAACGGCCGTCCCAATCGCCCCACTGTTCACCGACTAGAAACTCAGCAGACGAGATACCTTGAGAAAGCCCATCATTTTTCCAGGCAGGCTGCATCGCGTCAGGGTAGGTTTCGGTGTCGGTAACCGGCATATAGGCCGCCCGCTCTTTTGGATCCATCCCCTCGGTCTGATTGGGCTCATAACCACAGTAATCGTCCGGGCAGTCGCCACGGCCCGCCATGTTAGGTTTCGGATCCCAGCCACTGTTGCCACCATTGACCAGCGCATTGATCTCATCCGAATGCCAGGGGCCGTGCTCCGTCACGATGGGTTGGCCAGTCGCAGGGTGGAAGGTGATGCCCTGTACGTTACGGTGCCCATAGGTATAGATGCGCGGATCGAAGCCATCAGGCGGTTCGTTACCCTCCGCAGCCTCGCCATCCCGGTCAATTCGCAGCACCTTGCCACCAAGTAGCTCCGGTGACTGTGGAATCTCACTGTTATGGTTATCGCCGGTGGTCACATAAAGGTAGCCATCCTCCGGACTGAAGCGAATACGTCCGCCATTATGGGCACCAGCATCACCGAACGGATGGTCGGTGGCGGCAGGCTTGTACGGAATATCCTCGACAATGTCGGTGCGATCCGATACCTCAGTAAACTCACTGTTGACCGTCATGCGCAGCACACGGTTAGTGCGTGGCTCAGACATGTTGGACGCAGAGTAGACGTAGACCGTGCGATTTTCGTCAAAATCAGGATCGATCGCCACGCCATTCATTCCCGCCTGCCCCTGGCAGACAAGATCATCGGCGGTAGTGGCATAATCCTCCGTGCCCTCCATGCCGAGCAGGTGCTCTACCTCACCATCGGGAAGCCGCACCGACAGCCCACGACAACGCTCGGTGTAAAACATCGTCCCATCAGGCAGAAAGGCCATATCCCAAGGGTTTTCAAGACCGGTTAACACCTCAGACTGGCTGAGTTCAGGCTCATTAGCAGTAGCGACGGCGGGTAAGCCTATGATCACCGCAGAAGCGATGAACGCAGATAGCGGCCGCAGAACGGGTTTATGGGACATTGAAGGCACTCCTTCCTAGCGTTGTTTGTAATTGTTATCCATTTTGCCATGGGCTTATTTAGTTTAGATCGGCAACCATGGCGGTCAATATTTACCGTGAACCAAGTTTCTAATCAGCACCTTGCGAATTGAGCAATCTTCATTATGGGGAGTGAGGAGGAGTCGATTCACCAATGGAGATCAAAAACCGCACCCTGTGTATAGTTAATGTCGCTTTATGACAACTAATGTCTGCACACCGCGACACACTAGTAAGCGAATAAACTGCTGATTAGAGAGCACGCCATGAACCGCAATGTCATTCTCACCTGTGCCGTTACCGGCGCAGGGGATACCACCGCCAAAAACCCCAACGTCCCCGTGACACCCAAGGCCATCGCGGCCTCCTGCATTGAAGCTGCTCGCGCCGGAGCCAGCATCGCGCACATTCACGTTCGCGATCCGGAAACCGGCGGCATCAGCCACTCTTCTGAGCAGTTCCGCGAAGTAATGGAGCGCGTTCGTGAAGCCGATGTGGATATCGTCATGAACATCACCGCGGGTGGCGGCGGCGACTGGATACCCGATGCCACAGACCCCACACGCGGTGGCCCTGGCACCGATATCCAAACGCCCGCCGAACGTCACGCCCCGGTCGGCGAGCTGCTCCCCGAGCTGTGCACGCTGGATTGCGGCAGCCTCAATTTTGGCGACATGGTCTACGTCAACCCCGCTGACTGGCTGCGCGAACACGCCCGCCTCGTTCAAGCCGCAGGTGTTAAGCCGGAGCTGGAGTGCTTTGATCTGGGCCACGTCTGGTTTGCCCGCCAGCTTCAGCAAGAGGGCTTGATCGATGGTGACCCGCTCTACCAGCTCTGCCTGGGTATTCCCTGGGGCGCCGAAGCGGACACCGAAACCATGCTGGCCATGCGCAACAAATTACCTACCAACGCTAACTGGGCCGCTTTTGGCATTGGTCGCCATCAAATGCCCATGGTCGCCCAAGCCGTTCTGTTAGGTGGCCACGCACGGGTCGGATTGGAAGATAACCTGTTTTTAGAGAAAGGCGTGTTGGCTAACAACGGCCAACTGGTCGAGAAAGCGTCGACCATCATCGAAAACCTCGGCGCCCGAGTAATGACACCTGCAGAAACCCGGGCACATCTGAAGTTACGCAACCCGTCAGGAGATGCTGTATGAGCCGCTTAGCCGTAATTGGTACTGGCGTGATTGGCAACGGTTGGATTGCCCGCGCCCTCGCCAAAGGGTGGGACGTCGTCGCCTTCGACCCGGATCCCAACGCGCCAGCGCGCACGCAATCCTTTATCGACAATGCCTGGGCTTCGTTAACCCAGCTTGGCCTTGCGCCCGGTGCTAGCCCTGAGCGGTTAACCTTTGCGCCCACGATCGAAGAGGCCGTGAACGACGTTGACCTGATTCAGGAGAACGTGCCCGAGCGTCTACCGCTAAAGCAAGAAATTTTAGCCGCTATCGATGCCGCTGCCGCACCGGACGTCATCATTGGCTCGTCGACTTCCGGCTTCAAACCCACCGACCTGCAGCAGCAGTGTCGGCAAGCACCTGGGCGCGTGATCGTCGCTCACCCCTTCAACCCGGTGTATTTGCTGCCATTGGTAGAGCTTGTTGGCGGTGAGGCCACCCAGCCCGCCCAAATCGCCAGCGCCCAAGAGTTGTATCAGTCGCTCGCTATGCGGCCGTTGGTGGTGCGCCGTGAAATAGAGGGCCATATCGCCGACCGCTTGATGGAAGCGCTGTGGCGTGAAGCCTTGCACTTGGTCAACGATGGCGTAGCCACCACCGAAGAGATCGATGCGGCGGTGGTTTACGGCTGCGGGCTCCGCTGGCCATTGATGGGCACCTTTTTAACCTTCCACTTGGCGGGCGGCGAGCCTGGCATGCGTCATATGCTGGAGCAGTTTGGCCCCGCGTTAAAACTACCCTGGACCAAGCTGGAAGCCCCCGAACTCACCGACGAACTAATCGACAAAGTGGTCGAAGGCTGTGAGCACCAGGCCGCGGGGCGTTCAGTGGCCACGCTGGACCGGCGCCGGGATGACTTTTTAGTCGAGCTGCTGGAAGTAGTGCAAAAATACTGGCCGGAAGCCGAAGGTCTAAAAGGACGCATTTAATGATCATCCATGAAACCCACGTCGCCCCCGAGTGGGTCGACTACAACGGGCACATGAACGACGCGGAGTACGCCCGCGTCTTTTCCCAGGCCTGCGAAGCACTGATTGACCAGATAGGCTTAGACGAAGCAGGCCGTGAGCACTATGGCTACACGATCTATACGCTGGAAACCCACCTCTGCTATCGCCGCGAGGCGCACCAAGGTCAGCCGCTCAATATTGATCTAACGCTGCTCGATAGCGATGCAAAACGCCTGCACGTGTTTTTCGCCATGTTCGATGACGAAGGCAACCTGCTGGCAACCAGCGAACAGATGCTGATGGGCATGAAGCAAGCCTCAGGACGACCAAGCCCGTTTCCCGAAACGGTCGCACATCATGTGGCGGCACTGCCGCGGGCAGAGAGCGATGCCTGGCCGGAGCTTGCTGGCCGCACCATCGGTATTCGACGCTGAGGGTGACATCAAAGATGAACGTAGACGCCTTTATTCAACGCTTTAGCGCAGGGCTGGCCATGATGGAGGAACTACCCTTGCCTCAAGCGCGGCGCGCCTACGATAAGCTTTGTCGCAACTTCGCCCCACCCGACCCGGCAGGAATGCGCATCGACAATAGCGTTTGTGAGGGTGTTAGCGTGCGCCGCTTTATCCCCCAACGGCGAACGCCAGGCTGCGTGCTGTTTATCCATGGCGGCGGTTTTATGATCGGCTCAGCGGAGAGCCACCACGGCCCCGCCGCCAGCTTGGCCCAACTGCTCGAGCGTGAAGTGGTAAGCGTTAACTATCGGCTGGCACCGGAGGTAGATTACCCTGCCATGTTAGTAGACTGCCAAGCGGTATTAGAAGCGGTTCATCCTGTCGCGCTGGTAGGTGACAGCGCGGGCGGGCGACTGGCTATCGACCTTGCCCATCAGCTTAATGAAGCACCGCCGCTCGGATTGATCTACCCACCGGTCGGCGAACTTTCAACTAGCTGCCTTGGGGAGGATGCCCCCCTGCTGTCACGCAGCGACGTGCTCAGTATTCGTCAACAGTGCCCTGAGATTATCGCCACCCAGCGGGATCGCAGCCCTCCTGCTAGCACCATCGAAGTGCTCACGGTAGAGCACGATCCGTTAACACACCCTGTCGAAACGGCGGTAGCGCTCTGGCAGCAAGCGGGGGCGTCTATTGGCTACCACTGCGCGCCGCAGATGGTACATGGCGCGCTTCACGCCCACGCCCAGCTACCCGAGATGAGTGCCGCTTGGCAGGACTTTTGCCACACACTAAAACGGCGCCTTAAACAATAAGGCGCCGTTTCGTCGTTCAGTTCGTAAAAAACGTTCTATTAAGAGTCGAGCTATTAAGAGTCGAGCTATTAAGAATCAAGCTATTAAGAGCCGAGCTATTAAGAATCAAACTGGGCCCGCACTTGCTCAATAGCGGATTCGCCATCGCGGGTTTCAACACCGTCTAACCATTTGGCAACGGTATCCAGGTTATTGCCAATCCACTCGTTCGCCACTTCATCCGCCGGGCGCTCTTCGTAGCTGTACTCGTGCACCCACTCGTTCTGGTCTTCAATATCGACCACGTACTGCGATAGGAAGCGGTGAACCTGCGGTGCCTCTTCAGCGAGACTGGCAGGGGTAATGGTCCACACCGTGCTTTCAATGGTCGCCACGCCCGCATCATCGCTGTCGGCTAAATAGGCCAAATCAAAGCTCACGTTCATCCAGTGAGGCTCCCAGCCGACAAACGTCACCCACTCTTCGTCGGCCATTTTCTGCTCCGCCTGGGCCAGCATGGCCGAAGTCGAGCTTTCACGGAGCCGCCAATCGCCTAGACCCGCAAGGTCGTTATCGATGGCATTGAGAATGGCGTCGTTAATGCCCGTGCCCGCTTCAATGCCCTGGATTTCGCCATCGAAGCGGTCATGGTGCTCAGCCAATTCAGCGACCGTAGTAACACCCGCATCGTAAACATACTGGGGAACCACCAACCCGGAATTGGCCCCGCTGATATTGGACACCACTTTTTCGACTTTACCGTCGGCTACTAGCGGCTCAACCATATCTGTCTGTACCGGATACCAGCCACCCAGATAGATTTCCAGGTCATTGCGCGCCAAGCCTTCCAAAATAACGCTAACCGCTAAATCTTGCTGGCGGGTTTCGTAACCCATGCTCTCCAGCAATTGAGCAGCAATTTCGGATTTTACCGTGACCCCAGGCCATGGCGGCACGCCTAAACGCAGCTCATCAAGCTCTGCCATGGCAGGCGTGGCAGCAAATGCAGCGAGTAAAAAACCCGCTTTTAGCGACAACGACTTGGTGGTGTTAGAGCGAGTAGTGACAGACATCATATGGCTAAACCTCTTATTAGTTGGGTTTAGTTAGTATGCGCGGCTGCCTCCCCACTACTAGGCGATAAGCGACGCTTAACAGCCACTACACGACACTATTGAGCCTTAAACGCTTTTCTCCCGCACATGCCGAGGCGAATAGCCGTAATGGGTACGAAACGAACGCGCAAAGCTGGAAGACGAACTAAACCCGCAGGCTAACCCCACCGCCAATACGGCTAAATCGGTCTCCGCTAACAGCCGCCGGGCGCGCTTGATGCGTAGCTGCAAGTACCACTGCCGCGGGGTCTCGTTGAGTTCTTGCTCGAATAAGCGCTGAAGCTGGCGGACCGATACCTCTACCCGGCTCGCGACCTCTTCGAGGGAAAGCGGCTCTTCAAGGTTCTGCTCCATCAGTGCCACCGCCTCGACTACACGCCGGTTGTGGGTGCCAAGGCGTTTCACCAGCGCCATGCGCTGCTGGTCGCTGCGAGTACGGATTCGGTCATGGATGAGTTGCTCAGACACATCGATGGCCAGCTTCGCGCCATGTCGCCGTGCGATCACTTCCAGCGCCATATCCATTGCCGCCGCCCCGCCCGCGCAGGAGAAGCGCCGCTCGCCCAGCTCGTAAAGCTCATCGGTGGTATCAATGCCCGGAAAGCGCTCACGAAAGGCGGGTAAACTCTCCCAGTGCAGCGCCACCCGCTCGTGTTTTAACAGCCCGGTGGCCGCGAGCAAAAAAGCCCCCGTATCAATACCGCCCAAGCAGCAGCCCGCCTGATCCAACTGATGAAGCCAGGCCATTAATGGCCGAGTGAGGTGTGCTTCCGGCGTAAACCCGCTGCATACCGCCAGCGAAGGCAAGTGATGGACATCCGCCGTTGCTTGATCCGCCATCAGCGTCATACCGTTAGATGCCGTCACCGGCCCACCGTCAGCGCTGATCAAGGTCCAATCGAACAGCGGACGGTTGGCAATGCGATTAGCGATCCGCAGCGGCTCCACCGCAGCAAAGAATGCCATCATCGAATACTGCGGCAACAATAAAAAGCCCACCATTTCCGGTAGTGGGCCTGTATAACTAAGGCGCATATTCGTGCTCGATATCAGTCATGGAAAGCGTTCAATAAGGCCCTAGTCATTGTCGAGCCGCTCCATACGGTATAGCCGCCACTGGTTCTCGACCCGGCCATCCGGCAAGTGGCAATAGCGTCCGGTGCCCAGGCTGGTTTCCTGAACCTCGGTCGTTCCACCTACGCTTTCGCAATACTCAGTTGCGCGCTGGGTCATCAGGTTCTGGGAGTCGGCACCTCCCCCTTCGCTTGCACAACCCGCCAGTAGCAGCAATGTCGCCCCCAGCCCAACGCCGCAACCGCTGTTCAATGCTCTGGTACCCAACCACATGGCAGCCTCCTGCTATAAACATTAAAGCGTGTAGCCACCCACTTTAATCCTGCACGCCATTAGTAACCACCTTGCCTGCACTATTTGGCGTTTGCTGATGTTGACAATGGTAGCTAGGCTGTAGTTAGCAACATCGACGTACAAGCATTGTCGATGGCTATTCGCAATACTTGATTCATAAGGAGAGTGAAGCTATGTCCAGCCCTGAACATAAGCAAAAGATCTGGAAGATGATCAAAGACATTAAAGTTGGCATGCTCGTTACGCTGGATCACGATATGCCGCGAGCTCGGCCGATGCACTTAGTGCAGGAAGAGTATGATGGCACCCTGTGGTTCTTTACTCGTCGCAGTGCTGAAAAAGTGTTTGAAACCAAGAGTGATCATGATGTGTGTCTCAGTTTTTCTGATCAGGAAGAGGGCGTGTACGTTTCGCTTTCGGGCAAAGCCAACCTGATCGATAACCGTGATCTGATCGAAAAATACTGGAACCCTTTCGTCGGCGCTTGGTTTCCTGAAGGCAAGGACGATCCAGACGTTGCACTGCTTGAAGTTAAAGTCCAGATGGGTGAACACTGGAAAGCCAAAGAGAGTAAAACCTTTCAGCTCTATGAGATCGCCAAAGCTAATCTCAAAAAGGACGCCACTCCAGACCTAGGCGAGAATGAAAAATTCGGTGGCTAATCTCCTTACCAAGCGCCCTACTGCCGGGGCGTTTTTCAGCCTAATGCTTGTCATGCTCATGGGCTCAAATAGCTCATGGGCAACTGACGAACCCCAGAGCGATAAGGCCAGCGTGCAAGATCAGTGTGAACTCACCGATCAAAAGCGGAAAATGCTCTCCCTGATTAACGAGGCGCGCAATCAGCAGCGGCAATGCGGCGATCAACGGTTTGAGGCAGTGGAATCGTTAACGTGGAGCTGTGAACTTGAAGCAGCCGCCGAACTGCACTCCCAAGACATGGCTAAGAACGACTACTTTAGCCATACCGCTCAGGATGGTAGTGGAATTGAGCAGCGTGTCAGTAACCAAGCTTACAGTTGGCAAGCCGTCGGAGAAAATATCGCCGCTGGCCATACCTCGGTGTCCGCCGTGGTGAGCGGCTGGTTATCAAGTCCCGGCCACTGCCAAAACATCATGAACGACGCTTTTACTGAAATGGGCATGGCGAAAGCAAACGACTCAGAATCACGCTATTCAACCTACTGGACACAAACGCTAGGCAACCCCCGCTAAGCACACACGCGTCAATTACTGGCCGCCTCCTAACTCACCGTAGTGGACGGCCGTAATCGCATTTTTAGGCGAGCCATCTACCAGTTTGGTGCTATAGGTCAGGTACACAAAGGTCTGCGTTTCGGTATCGTGCATGCGAACAACGCGCATATTCTTGAAAAGTGCCGAGCGCCGCTGAGTAAAAATCACTTCTTGCTCCTCGACTTCAGCTGGGTCAAATACAATCTCACCCGTCTGACGACACGCCACACTCGCCTCGCTAGCTTCCTCGGCTAGCCCCACCGCACCGGTGATCCCACCAATCTGCGAGTAGGAAAGATAGCAGGAAATGCCCTGCACTTTCGGATCATCAAAGCGCTCCACTTCAATGGTGTTGTTCGGGCCCAATAGTTTGAACTCCGTTCGCACGCTGCCAATATGGGCATCCTGAGCCAACAGCGCGGGCGGCAGCAGCAGCGCAAACATAGCAATGAGCGACGTGAAGGCAACGCGTTTTGGGAAAAACATGGAAAACTTCCTTGGCAATAGTCAGCCGCGTGGGGGCAATCGAAGAGAGCATCATTACTCAATCAGGGGGAGACGTCGGACCAAATTTATGTCTTCAGATAATCTCTAAGAGCAGTCTATAAAATAGTACCAGAACGTCCTTGTAATGTTACAAAGATGAGTCAATATTGAATAGTTAGGATATAGGCCAAATGGTAAGACGCATATACACCTCTGAAAAGGAAGCAGGAGGTTCGCATGAAAAAGTGGATAATGATGGCAGCAGCAAATTGGCTGCGTAAGCCAGAAAACCAACAGAAAGCCAAATCCGCCTGGAGCAAGTTTCGGGATCGTAATTCTGGAAAGCGGCCACCTCAACACCAGCAGGGCACACCGAGTCATACAACAGAGCGGCGGTCTGGCGATAGCTCTGATCGCCGTCCTTAAAAGCCCAAGGCACTAAGTTGCATGAGCGCAGAACAATTAGAACTCGAGCATGCTAAACCATCGACACGACAATGCCCTGCCGTGTTATCGGCAGGTTGCATCATTCCTCCTAACTGGCTCAAAGCGCTATTCACCCTTCAATTTGTAATTTTCTGACTCCGCTGGGATCAATAGTGCGTCTTGGCTTACTGATGTTATAAATAGCAAGTGCACCTCCAAGTATTAGTACTGCTTTACCTTTGGCTACCACTCATTTGTAGCCCCAATATTTCACGCGCTTGTTTCCAGGTCGCTACCGGGCGCCTGTACTTTTCGCACATAGCAACAGTACGCTCAACTAATGCAGTGTTTGAGGGTGCCAGAGTATTGCTGTCCAGACGCACGTTATCTTCAAGCCCGGTGCGTGTATGCCCCCCCGCCGCAATCGACCACTCGTTAAGCAGATATTGATTGGCACCAATGCCTGCACCGCACCATTGTGCATCAGGCGCTAGTCGCTTGAGCGTTTCGATATAGAAATCAAAAGTGGGTTTATCCGCGGGCATAGTGTTTTTAACACCCATGACAAACTGCACGTAGAGCGGCGTTTTTAGCTTGCCTTGCTTTGAAAGATTCACCGCTTGGTGGATGTGCGACAGATCAAACGCCTCGATCTCAGGCTTAATGTCGTACTTAAGCATCTCATCGGCAAGCCACTCCACCAACTCAGGAGGGTTCTCGTAAACGCGATTGGGGAAGTTGTTTGAGCCTACCGACAGACTGGCCATGTCGGGTTTAAGCGACAACATCCCGCCACGCGCTTCACCTGCGCCAGAGCGGCCGCCGGTTGAGAGCTGAATAATCATGCCGGGACAGTATTTCTTGAGCCCTTCCATCAAGCGGCCAAACTTTTCCGGGTCTGAAGAGGGTGTTTGATCATCGTTGCGCACATGGCAATGAGCGATAGTCGCTCCCGCTTCAAAAGCAGCCTGGGTACTTTCAATCTGCTCTTCAACCGTAATCGGCACGGCAGGATTGTTCTCTTTGCGCGGCAGGCTGCCGGTGATAGCGACACAAATAATACAGGGCTGAGACATAAACACCTCTCTTTGTTCTTATTACGAATAAATAGACTTGAAGTTTTTAGCATCAAACCCACTTTCAGGAACTTTCACTGGGCGAGAACCTGAAAATAATAAAACGCTGTTATTTAAACTAAAGCTATAAAGCTGACATTAAACACTAGCTACATGCTTTCTCATAACGCAGTGCCCGTAGAAAAGTCCAATCTGGTCATATTAACGACGGACCAACCTGTCATTGCCGGTATTACATACCGAGAATATGCCATCACAAGGTAATAAAATCTGTCATTAGCAATGCGGGATAAACGACGGTGCCCTTGTTAACGCAGACTCCCTACGCCCAACAACAAAGACTATTTTTTTGGTGGCGTGGAGTAACTCACAATAAGACTACTAAGGTGACCTCATGGACAACACTCGACTCAAAGGTAAACACTGCCTAATTACAGGCGCCGCACGTGGCATGGGTGCCGCCGTTGCTGAACACTATGCGGCGCAAGGGGCGAAGGTTTGCGTAGCCGATATCAACATTGAAGGATGCGAGGAAGTCGCAGCACGCATTAAAGCTAATGGCGGCAATGCCATTGCCGTCAAACTCAACGTCACTGACCGTGCCGAGGTTCAGGAGGCGGTGAACGCCACGGTCGAGGCCTTTGGCAGCTTGAATGTGATGGTCAATAATGCAGGCATTAATAAGCCATTGATGTTCCTTGATATTACTGAGGAAAATTGGCACCAGATAATGGATGTTAATGCTCTGGGGTGCCTGCTCGGCATGCAGGAAGCGGCAAAGCAGATGATAAGCCAGGGTAAGGAAAACGGCCCTTACAAAATCATTAACGTTGGCTCAATACTGTCGCGCCAGGCTTTTGATGACGTAGTTCCTTATTCGTGCAGCAAGCATGCTGTGCTCGCCATGATTAATGGCGGCGCCAAAGCCCTGGTAGATCATAACATTACCGTTAATGGCTATGGCCCTGGCGTTGTTCGCACTGAGCTTTGGGAGCAGCTCGACAAAGACTTGGTCAGCATTGGCAAGTTCGATAAGCAGGGGCAGTCGATGGATGAGCTGGCGGAGAAGATGATTCTTATGAAGCGTTACTCATACCCTGAAGATGTGGTCGGCACCGCGTCTTTCTTGGCCAGTGCAGAATCCGATTATATGACGGGCCAACTGCTGATGATTGATGGCGGTATGATCATGCAGTAACAGGCACTCCCCGTACCCATGCCTGCCTTTCAGGCATGGGATTATGCCTCGTTCCTCACTCCTTACAATTCACTATTCACGCCTCACTCAATAATGACCCTTTTCTCGCATCACTTTGTCCGCGCGTTCCTGGGCGATCGACAAGGCTTTCTTAATCGAGCGTCTGCCATCTAGCACCTCGAATATCTCATTGCCTGCAATACTAATAAGGTCGGTAATTCCCGGTACGGGCGGACGTGGCCACGCCTGTAAAATATCCTTGTTTGCCATGTCATCAACAATCTTAATCAGTGGTGATAATGCTGACACTTCAGGGTCTTGGCTAACGCTAAAACGCGGTGTTACCAGGCTGCCGTTCATAATATAGAGTTTGGACATGTTCGAGGAGGTCAGGTGGCGTAGTGCTGTCCATACTGCCTCAACACGCTCTGGCGCTAAGTTCGCGGGAATGGCAAGTGCATAGCCGCCTATTGGGGTGATCGCGCGGCCATGATTTCCAATCGGATGGGGAAGGTAGCCCGTATTACCATAAGCTGGTGATTGCCGGTCTAGCTCAAACAATGGGGCCAGCAACGTATAGCAGTAGGCCATGCAGGCTTCTCCCGATGCATACGACTGGGCGCGTTCATACCAGGACATACTGAGAATATTAGGCGGGGAGTATTTGAGTATATCCAGCATATATTCACAGGCCCTGTAAGCAGCGTCTGATTGAAACATAGGCCGCAGCTGCTCACCGGTGGCATGTTGGAAGTCATACCCGCCCAGACAACTGGGTAGATTAAGGAGCGGCTGACCGAACTTCGCCATAAGAAAACTAAAGGTATGACCGAGGGGCGTGCCTCTCGCTGCATTCCAAGCGATGCCGTAACGCCCTTTGGCAGGCTCATGTAACTGTCTAGCGACTTTGACAAGCGCTTCTGTTGTGGTTGGAGGCGTCAACTGCAACGCCTCGAAAACATCCTGACGATAGCAGAGCAGTTCTGGTGTTGTTTGAACGGGTATACCGTACTGACTGCCCGCATACCCTGAGCTCTGTATAGCCATTGGATGAAAATCAGAGAGATCATAATCATCGCGTATAATTAATGCATCAAGTGGCATCAGAACACCATCCGCCGCTAACTCACCAAACCAGGGTAAGTCACAGGCCACTACGTCATAGCGCGATTTGGCTAAACGAGCATTGTCTAGAATCTCATCTAACAGATTATCGATTGACCTTGCCTTGTTACGTATCTCCAGCCCAAAGATCGACTCCAACTGACGTTTAAGATTGTGCATGGCCATGAACGTTGGGTCAGCATGCGCTAACACACGTAATCCACCCTTAAGTTCAAGCCGCGCAGACAGCACTGCCGGGGTCGATATCACCCGCTCAGATGACGACATCCCCAGAAAGATCTTACTGGCTGAATCTGATGTTGGGTCTATACCGAACAATGGGCCGAGGAGTCCTTTAATACGCTCGGCGTAGCTTTCCCACTCCTGGATCATTTGAGGGGAAGGATGCAACGAAACCGTCTTACCCGACTTAGTTCTTGGCCGTGAGATAAGCAAACCGCGCTGCATGATACTCTCGATGCCGCGCTTTGCCGTACCGTAGGTGAGGCCAGACGCATCGGCAAGAGACGTGGGGGTGGTTAACCTACCCGCAAGGTGGTTACGCATGACGTGCAGCAACATACGCATCTCACGATAGCCAAGCGCCATAGAGAGCGAACTTTCAGTTTCATCTTCAAATTTTTCAATGAAGTCGATAAATCGTGCGAACTCAGTATTCGAGATTTTGGAGGAGGGCATCTGCGATAACTTATCGTAAGGCCCTTCTGGGTTTGTTTCGTTTATCTCAGCACGACCTTCTCTCATGACAACTCCAACACATCACCAAACCATCAGGCCGCCAACGTGGTGTTAAACACTTTTTTCGATGAGGCTGCTATTAAAAAAGAACAGTTATAAAAAGTTTACCATTAAGTGTCAGCCTATACCGTCCATGATTAAGCGGATACCCAGCAGAATAAGCAGGCAAAGAATCACCCGGAAAAACAGCTCACCATTGATGCGTTTTTGAATAACCAGCCCCAACCGAACCCCCAGCCATGCAACAGGCATCAGCAACAGCGCTATAGACAGGTTATCAAGGTTAACCAAGCCCAGCAGGGTGTAGGGAACCAGCTTCACCAGGTTAGTAATGGCCAGAAAAACCACTGCCGTCCCTAGGAACTGCTGTTTGCTCAGCTGGCATTGCAGCAGGTAAAAATTCAGCGGTGGCCCGCCCGCATGGGCAATAAAACTGGTAAATCCTGCAATGCCACCACACAGGCGCCCTACCCAGCCAGGCATTAATTTGCCACGTAGCGGTTTGAACAACCCCCATAGGCCAAACAGTACCGAAAACACACCCAACAGCAATGTCAGCAGCGCTTCATCAAACCAGCCATAGGTGAAGTAACCCACCACCACCCCTAGCACCGCGGGCGGAAACATAAGCCACAATAGACGGCCAACCCGCTGGTGCCACCACGCCTTGAGACTAAACACATCCATTACAATCAGTAGCGGCAGCATCACCGCGACAGCGAACGTTGGGCTTGCCTTTAACGAGATTAATGGCACAGCCACCACCCCTACCCCACCGGCAAATCCTGACTTGGAAATACCAGTCAGCAGCACAGCCACTACCATTAACGCCACGAACACCCAGTCAACAACCATCTCAACGCCTCACTAGTTTTGCGCCGAGGCTCCCCTTGCTACGATGCAAGCGAAAAAGGGGGCCATGACAGTCACGGCCCCTTACGTTTAGGCATACAAGCAAGCGTTAGCCATAAAGTTTTTTACATCACTTTGCACACTTCATCAAAGGAGAAGCGGTCGCCACGAGGGAACAACGCGCTCGTATCGCCATAGCCTAAGTTACACAGAAAATTGCTCTTCACTTTGCCATCTGGGAAGAACTCTTCATCCACGGCCGCGTTGTTGAAGCCAGACATAGGGCCAGCGTCCAACCCTAGCGCGCGAGCCGCTAAAATGAGATAGCCACCTTGAATGGAGCTATTACGGAATGCTGTGGAATGAATAAAGTCCGGTTTGCCTTCGAACAGCGATTTTGCGTCTTTGTTATGGGCGAACATGCGCGGCAGATGCTCATAGAACTCTGTGTCGAAACCAAGCACGGCGACCACCGGTGCCTTCATGGTTTTTTCCTGATTGCCTGGCATCAGAGCGGGTTTCAGGCGTTCTTTGGCCTCATCTGTGGTCAGGAACAGAATCCGCGCTGGCTGGCAATTCATTGAGGTAGGGCCGAAATGCATTAGGTTATACAGCTCGCGCAGCGTTTCCTCGCTAACGTCACGATCCTGCCAAACGTTGTGGGTACGTGCTTCAGTAAATAGCGTTGCGATAGCGGTTTGATCGATCGTTGTCATGTCGTTTCCTCTTTCGGTTTAACCAGCTCAGTACGAGCCGGACGTTCAGGTTGAGACGCTCAGGCCGTCTTTAAGCCGAAGTCGTAATGAAAATAGCGGTAAGGCGTTTCCATCTGCCGTCCATCGGGCGCTTGCCCTGCTGGCTGCTGAGCAAACGTCTTCACCAGTGAATCTTTCACACCAAATACCGCATCCGAATCAAGGTAGGGGTCGTCTTCGGCGAAGATTTGGGTGACCAAGGTTTCGTACCCCGGCGCCATCAGCATGAAGTGCACATGCGCTGGGCGATAAGGATGTCGCCCGGTAATGTCGAGCATTTTGCCCACTGGCCCGTCCGTCGGAATCGGATAAGGCGAGGGGGTCACCGTCCAGAAGGCGTAACGGCCTTGGCTATCGGTGTGGAAGCGAGCGCGCAATGATGCGCTTTCAAGCTCAGGCTTTTGGACGTCATAAAAGCCTTCACTGTCAGACTGCCAGACATCAATGGTGACATTCGCCAAGGGCTTACCCTGGGCATCGTGCACGTGGCCTTCAACGAATAGCGGCTCGCCTTCAACCCCCCAGTTAATGGCATCACCTTGATTCGCTTGAGGAGGATCCGCCACGTAAAAAGGTCCCAATACGGTACTTTCGGTAATGTTCGGGTCACTGTTTGAGTGGTTAATGGCATCCACCAGCATGGTCACACCAAGGGTGTCAGAAAGCAGAATGAACTCTTGGCGTTCGTCATCGCACATCTGCCCCGTGCGGGTCAGAAACTCAATCGCCTGGGCCCACTCTTGCTCAGTGGGTTGCACTTCACGCAGATAAGCATGCAGGTGTTTGACCAAGCCATTGATCAGCGTCTTTAGCCGCGCGTCTTCGCAGCTAGAAAACTCTTCAATGACCGCCGCGGTAATATTATCAGTCGTCAGGTTGCGCATCTTATTGCCCCCTATCCTGTGCTGGCGTCGGCTCACCAAGCCCTGAAAGGCGCTCGGTATGATGTACGGTGGCGATATAGTCATCATCGCCATGGCCCGTGGCGATAAGCGCGGTATAGGCTTCGCGCATTTGCGCTGCCAGTGGCGTTGTGACCCCAGAGGTGTGGGCGCAATCAAGAATCAGATCGAGATCTTTGGCCATTTGGGCAGCGGAAAAGGTCGAGGTGAAATCGCGCTGGGAAAGTGGCGGCACCTTGTACTTCACCATCGGGGAACCCACCGCGCTGTCGGAAATAAGCGTCAACATGGCGTCCCATTCAATGTTGCCTTTGCGCGCCAGGGTCAGCGCTTCACTCATCATTCCGGCACTGACGGCAATCATCAGGTTAATCGCCAGCTTGGCGACCCGAGCCTGCTCTTCATCGCCCAGCCAATATTGTGCTTTGGTAAAGGCTTCAAACACCGGTTTGGCGGTTGCCAGTGCATCGCGGGGGCCAGATACCATCGCCGACAGTGTGCCTGCCTCAGCCGCCACGGGATTACCCGACACGGGGCTACGCAAATACGTGATGCCATGAGCTTTGGCCGCTTCGGCCACTCGGACAGACGCTTCAACACTCACCGTACTGGTCTCGACCAAGATACTCCCGGGCATCATGTGGCGAACCAGCTCGCCCGCTTCAAGGCAAAGCGCGATTAAAGCGCGGTCGTCGGGAATCGAGACAAACACTAGGTCACAATCAGCCACCGCACTGGCAAGCTGCTGATGGGGCGTGACCCCTAACGCGGCGGCCAACGCGAGGCGCTCGCTGGAAAGGTCAAATCCTTGTACCGCGGTTCCTGCCTGGATAACTCTGGCGGCCATGGGCAAGCCCAGCTTACCCAAGCCCACCCAAGCCACCTTAGGTGGCGAAGGGCGCGTCGTGGAAATGGTTGTCATTGGTTTGCCTCCTGTGTCGAGTGGGCTTCACGCGCCAGTAGTTCGGCGTGAATACGGTGGCCAGACTTGGCAAGCTCAGCGATACCTTGCTCGGTATTAATCAACAGGCGGCCGCTGCGCTTTTTGAACTGCCCTGCCACCATGACGCTGTCGATGTTAGCTAGGCTTGTCTGCATCACCACCGTAGAAACTGGGTCATTGACCGGCTGCATATTGAGCTTGTTGCTGTCGATCAGCACCAAGTCGGCCTGCTTGCCTGGCGTAAGGCTGCCAATGCGGGCATCGAGCCCAAGAGCTTTCGCCCCATCCAGCGTGATCCAGCCAAGTGCTTCTCGGGTAGTAATTGTCGATGTGTCCGGTATCTTGCCTTGCTCCCGACGTGAAGCATCGTTATCAAGGGAACGCTGCATTCCAAGAGCCATACGTGCCACGCTGAACATGTCACCCGAAAGTACAGACTCAAGATCAACCCCCAGAGACAACACCCCGCCGTGCTGGCGTACCAGCCCAGTGACTGGAAAGCCGTGTCCTTGGGTCATCTCGTTTTCCGGCGCAATCGAGAACGTCACGCCACTGGCGCAGAACCGTGACATCTGGCCGTCATCCAGGCTTTGGCCATGCACAATGTTGATATCGGGCCCCAGCAAACCACGGCTTTCAACTTCATCCCAGGCGCCCAGCGCTACCGCCGCGCCGCCGCCCTGATGCATCGAAGCCACAAGGCCAAACTCTTTCGCCAGGGCAAAGTCTTTCAGGGTAACGTCAATGGTTGAATAGTGAGGGCCAAGGATGGCCATGCCTAAGGTGACAAGCCCCATTGGATTCGCCAGCTCGCCTTTTAACAGCCGTTCGATTTCATGGCGCGGGTGGGGGATCTCACTAAAATGCGGCTGACCAGTCTGTGGGTCGGGTTTCGGTGAGCCGTGCATAAACAGCGCCCGTATTCCGGACTCCTTTAGCCCACGCACGGCAGCGTCTGTGTGGTCTGGGGTCGGGTTGTTATGACACCAGTCACCTAATGTGGTGGTGCCACAGTTAAGCTGATTAATCGCGCCCATACGGGTCGCAATATAAATGTCATTGGGCGTGAACAGCGCCGCCAGACCGCGGTGGATGTGGCGAAAATACTCAAGCAGCGTCCAGTTGGCGGCAACGCCACGCAGCCCGGTCTGCCAGGTATGCATATGCGCATTCACCAACCCAGGAATGAGAATACCGCCAGCACAGTCGATAACCTCTGCGCCCTGCGCCTTAGGGTCATCGACAAGGCCATGGCCCACGGCGGCAAGTCGGTCATCTTCAACCAGCACCTGGCCGTTGCTTAACTCGCCCAACTGCGAGTCCATGGTAATCACGGTAGCGTTAATGAAGAGCACTTTCATTGCGCACCCCCAGGTTGAGCGTGAGGACGACGGCCCGCCTGGGCATCGCTGAGCAACTGCTGAATGCCTGTGGCTTCTATTTCGCGCGGGTTCCAATAGGGGTTCTGAGTAGCGATCTCTGTGGCGCGCTCAACATCGGCCGGGGTAAAGCCAAGTTCAGCAAGCCCACTGGGTGCGCCGACTGCACGGCCTAAGTCATAAAGCCCCACAGCGGCGTCCGAACAGCCCAGCGCGCGGCCAATACGAGCCATTGCGTCAGGCACTGCAGGGGCGTTATAAGCCAGTGCATGGGGCAGCACAATGGTGTGCGTTTCTGCATGGGGTAAGTTAAAAGAGCCGCCCAAGGTATGGCACAGCTTATGGTGCAATGACATCCCCACCGAACCAAGGCACGTGCCGCACAACCAAGCACCGTAAAGGGCATCAGAGCGCGCTTCTACGTTGCTGGGGTCGTTAGCAATCACGGGCAGGCTTCTCGCCAGCGCCGCGATCCCCTCCTCTGCCATTAGCGCGATTACTGGGTTGCAGTCACGGGCATATAGCGCCTCAACCGCATGAGCAATCGCGTTAATGCCGCTGGTTCCGGACATCTCAGCGGGTAGCGTCAAGGTGAGATCAACGTCATAGATGACGGTTTCTGGAAGTACATCTAAAGTGCGCTGCGTCGTCTTGATACCGTCGCGGGTCTCCCCCAGGATCGGGGTCATTTCTGAGCCTGCATACGTGGTGGGAATGGCGATCTGCGGCAAGCCGGTGCGCAGAGCGATCGCCTTGCCCAAACCAATCGTCGAGCCACCACCCATGGCAATAGTGCAATCCACGTTCAGCTCTTTCACCACCTGCAAGGCATTGTCGGTCACTTCGACTGGCGTATGCATGGCGGCGTCAGCGTATACGCCAATGCCCTTCTCACCCAGCTGCTCTAGTATGCGGCTTGCCTGCTCGTGCTGTTGAGGCGTGGCCAACACCAGGGCACGTGAACAGCCTAGATGGTCCAGCTCTTCACTTAGACGCGACAGGGTTCCTCGGCCAAACACCACGCGGGATGGCAGGCCATCATAAACAAAGGGTTGCATAAAACATTCCTTATACGCTTGAAGTGGTCTGTATGTGCTCTTTGCAGAGCACTTCAGTCGCAAAACGGCGAGCTAGCTCGCCTGCGCCTGCTTGCCCATTCCGGTAATTGCCTGAACCAGCTCGTCCTCGCTGACGTTGTCACCATTAAACTCAGCGGTAACGCGACCGTCATACATAGCGATAATGCGGTTACTCAGGCCAAGAACCTCGGGCATCTCGGAAGAGATCACCAGCACCGCATAGCCAGATTTGGCCAGATCTTTAACCAGAGTGTGGATTTCCGACTTGGATCCCACATCAATACCCCGGGTTGGCTCATCAAGAATCAATAACTTGGGGTGGGTATGCAGCCATTTGCCGATGACGATTTTCTGCTGGTTACCGCCGCTCAGGTTGCCCACTTTTTGGCGCCAACTGGGGGTTTTGATTTTCATCGCCTGATGGTATTTGTCGTACACCTCTCGTTCTTTGGCACTTGTCATAAAGCCCAATGACGACACGCTAGAAAGGCTTGCCAGGGTCATGTTATCTCGGCAGTTCATCCCCAGAATCAGTCCCTGATCCTTACGGTCTTCAGGCACCAAAGCAACGCCATGAACCACGGCGTCATGGGAGTTGCGGAAGGACACCACCTTGCCGTCTAACACCACCTCGCCAGTGGAAGGCGTGCGTAGTCCGAAGATGGTTTCTGCGACCTCAGAGCGTCCCGCGCCTACCAGGCCGTACATGCCAACAATTTCACCCTTGCGAACATTAAAGCTGACGTGCTCGAATACACGCTTCACCGAGAGGTTGCGCACTTCCAACAAGTTGTCGCCGAAGTTACTCGGTTTGCTGGCATGATCGAGCTCCAAACTACGGCCGATCATCATTCGAGTGATCTCGTCCTCGTTGGTATCCGCCGTATTGACGGTTCCGGTGTATTCACCATCCCGCAACACGGAAATACGGTGTGATAAGTGAAAAATTTCATCCATGCGGTGGGAGATATAAACAATCCCCACGCCTTGCTCACAAAGCGAATTGATCACGTCATAGAGCACTGGTTTTTCATGGTCAGTGAGCGATGCCGTCGGTTCATCGAACACCACTACGCGCGGGGTAAACGCTAACGCTCGGCCAATTTCGACCATCTGTTTCTTAGCAATCGACAGCGATCCCACTAAGTCATCGTGTTGAAAACCACACTTAAGCGTCTCAAGAATCTTATTGGTATCCTCGCGCAGCTTGCGCCAGTCAACGCGATTGAACGGCTTTCTTGGCAAACTGCCGAGAAAGATGTTTTCGGCGACCGTCATTTCGGGTACCAGCGACTGCTCTTGATGAATCAGCACGACACCTGCCCGCTTGGCATGCTTTGGGTTTTCAAAGGCCATTTCCTGGCCAGCAAGAATGATCTTTCCTTCATTCGCTTGGTGCTTACCCGCTAGCACTTTCATCAATGTCGACTTGCCTGCCCCATTTTCGCCAAGCAGGGCATGCACTTCCCCAGGCCGCACGTCAAAATCCACACTATTTAGGGCAACAACCCCAGGAAAACGCTTGGTGATACCTTCAAGCCGCAATATCGGTTCAGCGTCAATCGGCTGTCGTTTGTTAGATGAAAAGTCGTGTTGAGAAGGGCTCATATCCGCACCTCCTTAGCCGAGGGTGCATTAAGCTTCTTGTCGATAATCAGCACCGAAATGAGAATAGCGCCGAGAATGACCAGCACATAAAATGCGGGCACCTGCATCATGTTCATGCCGTTGCGCAGAATACCGATTGCCAGCACACCGCCTAGGGTGCCGACGATGCTGCCGTAACCACCGGTTAACTTGGTACCGCCTAATACCACTGCGGTAATCACCCAGAGCTCATAGTCACGCCCCAGATTTGGTGTTGCAGCGCCCATCTGGCTAGCTAACAGCACCCCTGCCAGTGCCGCAAAGAAGCCCACAATAATGAAATTAATCATCATATGGCGCCCTAACCGAATGCCTGCATCAATGGATGCTTCAGGGTTGCCGCCCACCGCATAGGTGTTGCGCCCATGGCCGGTTCGGGTCATCACTAGGTGCATGATCAATGTGCAACTCAGGAAGATAATCGCCAGTATTGGGAAAGGCCCAATGGTGCTGGAACCAAAGTCAGAGAAGGCGAAATTCATCGCATAAAACGACTGTTCACCGGTGTATAGAAAGATTAACCCCCTTACACCCAACATGGCACCTAACGTCACGATGAACGCATTTACGCCCGTCTTCCACACAATTAGGCCATTAATCGCGCCCAGCAATACTCCCGAACCGAGTGCCGTAAGAATCGCCAGTGTCATGCTGATCTCTTGCAACCCGACTGCCAACGAAGCCGCAAGCCCCAGAGTCGCACCGACCGACAAATCGATATTGCCGTTGATCATGACAAGCGTCATGCCAAGGGCAATCAGGCCAATGGTGGAGGTTTGCACCAGAATATTGCTGATATTGCCAAATGACAGGAAGTACTCCGACATAAAGCTGAAGAAAATAAAGATGACGAGAACAAACACCCAGATCGGTTGGATAGCCGTTCTGCCACGGAAGAACCCTTTTAAACTTGTCATGTTTTACTCCTCCGCGTTATGAGTGGGTCGTTAGCAAGCGCTTACGCTTGTTAGCGAGATCCAGCCATACGGCCAGGATGATGATGACCCAGGTCACGATCCACTGGATGTAATAGGGGTAGCCCATCAACAGCAGGCCATTCTGAATAAAGCCCAGGATCAACACACCAATCACGGTTTTCCAGATGCTGCCAGCGCCCCCCAGCAGACTAGTACCACCAAGGATGATGCCGGCCAGTACCAGAAGCTCATAACCTTGGCCAACATTGTTTTGTGAGCCCATCACCCGCGAGCCAAGAACAAGTGCCGCACACGCCACACAGAACGCTGAGATTAGATAGGTGCTGAACACGCACCAGTTCTTACGAATGCCCGAATAAACGGCAGCCATAGGATTGCCACCGACAGCAAAGATCCGACGCCCGTAGCCTGTGTAGCTCATCACCACTTGAACCAGAATGGCCAGCAAACCAAATAGCAAGATAGGGACAGCAATACCCGCTAAATAGCCACGCCCAAAGAACGCAAACCACGTGCCGTCCTGATTCGCGATATCAACGTTTTGGCCACCACTGTAGATCAGCACGAAGCCTTGAATGGCAGACAACATCGCCAGCGTGACAATCAGGGAGTTAAGGCGCAAAAAACCGATCAGAATGCCATTGACGGCACCCAGCATCAGCGTTAATGCAAACATCATCAGAATGGCCGTGGTCGGGCCAACCTTATCGTGTAGATCCACCACCAACACCGTCGAAAACGACAGCATCGACCCCACGGAAAGATCCAGATTACCGCCAATAATCACCACCGTGACACCCACGGCGATAATGCCAATAATCGAGGCCTGACGAACCACGGTCATGATGTTTGACTGGGAAAGAAACTGCTCTAAAAAGAAAGAAAAAACGAACATGCCAACCAGGAAAAAGAGGAGAATTCCCTGGGCCGATAGAAAACTCATAACGCTTTCTTTGCCAAATTTTCCTGCTGGCAGACTAGATTTTGATTGTTCTGCGGAAGCCATGCTAATCACCTGTATAAAATCAACCCGGAAAACACCGGTTAGTGCAATGGACAAGTACGTCATCCATTGACGCTTACCGTGCACTCCAGCGCAGAAACCCTACCTTCAGGCGCATGCTGGTTCCCAGAGACTACGCACTCAACGCAGCACTCTGGGCAGCAGCATGCCTCGCTTCAGAAAACGGGACGATCGAACTCGCTCAAGTTTTCAGCGGTGATTTTGGGTGTCTCGAAGAAGTTCATCTTCGGCACCTCTTCACCGGCTAATACATCTAGCGCCGTTTGTAGGGCGGCTTCCGCATCATCGACCGGAGACTGATAGATAGAACCGTAATACTCGCCGCGCTCTATCGCGTCGTAACCAACAGCGAAATTCGTGGCACCGATGAAAACAATATCACCAGCACGCTTAGCCCCTTTTGCCGCGTTCAGGGCGCCAACACCCATGTTGTCATCGCCGGAATAAACGCCGTCAATACGGTCGTATTTGGTAAGGAAATCCTCCATGACCCGCTGAGCCCGCTCACGGTTCCAGTTGCCTGGCTGTGTCTCCATCAGCTCGACTCCCGGACACATTTCGGCTAGGCGATCTTCGAAACCAGCCGCGCGCTCCATGGCGGTGGTGTAGCCCGGCTGCCCAGCAATTTGCACGATCTGCCCCTCGCCCCCAAGGGCGTCACACATCATTTCAGCAGAAGAGGCACCCTGCTGAATATTGTCAGGCCCTGAGAAGGCCGCAATGTAATCAAGACCTGCTTCAGCTATTTTGGAATTAGTAACAACGACCGGAATACCCGCCTGATGAGCCTGACGAATAGCAGGTATAACGGCTTGGCCATTGGTCGGCCAGATGATGATCGCATCCATCTGCTGCTGGACAAGGTTACGTACTTGACCAATCTGACGTGCAACATCACCGCCGGCATCTAACACCACAATATCAACGTTGCCTGCCTCTTCAGCAGCAGCTTCAAACGCACTTTCATAGGTCGTTTGATAGCTATCCACACCCACGTTGTTTTGAGTAATGCCGATGCGATAAGGGCCTTCAGCCTGCGCTGTTGTGATGGACATCATGATGACAGAGGCGGCAAGAGTGGTTTTCTTGAACATTGCGTTTCTCCTAGCGTTTTTAATAATTGTTTTTTTAGCCTGCAAGCGAAGCAAGCTTGGGTTGGAGCTTACAGCCGGGCTTAGTTTCGGCACAACGTGACCACAGCATAGAAATGACCAAACTGGTTTTTTTAAGCTTTTCGTTCCGAATCAAGCTGTAGATTGATGAATCAGCAAACCTTCCGGAAATTCGGAGCGGCTATAAGCCTGGATTCAAGCAATAAGTGCATGGTTAGGCGCTGACTAATGGTCGATGCACGCCACGCATAACATCGCCTGAAAACTAGTTGCCAGCTTTTCATAGCGTGTGGCGATGCGGCGTAACTCTTTAAGCCAGCAAAAGCAGCGTCCTACTGCATGCCGTAGATGATATTTGTACTTATCGAACTATCTGGGCAGCCCAGGCAGTGTTCTTCAGTGCATATTGCGCTGAGCAATCACGGGTTTCATGCCGTGCCTATCGCAGTCATGGAGCAGCTCATCGCTGTCATCTCCTTTATAAGCCGCTATATAGCGACTAAGTCTGTGAGGACGCCTGACACTATGTGGCAGAGAGATTCTCTTCAACGTGAAAGCGAAGTGCCGAAAAGCTACTTGTTGGCTAGCGGACAGCGTGCACGGCAGTGACACACCATGGCGATCACAAACCAAATGAATTTTGGTAGTTAAAACGAAACGGCTATGGGCGAGGTCTAGCGGTTCTTTCGAGCCCCCTTTTAGCCGCCTCCAGCGGCAGCGCGTATGGCTCGCACTGAAGTGGCATCAATCATCCACGTGTCCAGGGCCATAAGCCCATCCTCACGTAACTTGAGCAGCAAGCGAGAAAGAGCCGCTTCAATGCAGTGCTTGTAAAGCTAGGGGAACCACTAGGGGGAACTAAAGGCTTGAGTGGGGAATGCACTAAAGAATCACGTCATTAAGCCATTGATTTAAATGGCGTCCCTGGCAGGAGTCGAACCTGCGACCTGCCGCTTAGGAGGCGGCTGCTCTATCCTACTGAGCTACAGGGACTTAAGCGGAGTACAAACTTGAGGGCACGTAGTATAACGCGTCCAGTTAGGCAGGGCCAACCGAGTTGGCTCGCTTCAATCTAATTGCTAAATCCAACCAAGCAAACGCAGGGCAAACACGCCCAGCGTGACGGTGATACTGGCCATCAGTGTGGTGATGGCGATGATGTTAGCCGCGAGGGCGACATTGCCGCCTATGGCTTTGACCATCACAAAACTGGCGGCTGCGGTGGGGCTGGCGAAGAAAAGAAACAGCAGGCCCAGCTGTTCGCCTGAAAAGCCCATCAACCAAGCCGCGGCAGTGGACAGCACCGGGAGCGTGACCATTTTCATCCAGCTCGCGCCTAGCGCCACCTGGCTACCGTCGCGCATGCTCGAAACGGAGAGCGTTGCGCCGATGCAAATCAGCGCCAGCGGCAGCGTTAACGAGGCGAAGTAGTCCCCAGAGGTAATCAACCAGCTCGGCAGTGGAAGCGAAAGCGCGGTGAACGGCAGCGCGGCGAAGACAGAAATAATCAGCGGATTGGTGATCACGTGCTTTAGCAAACTGCGCCAGTCGGTAGACTGGCCCGGCTGATAGGTCGCCAGCACCACCACAGAGAGTGCGTTGTACATCACAATCACCACGCCCAGCAGCAGGCTACCTGCAGAAAGGCCATAGTTACCGTACATGCCCGCTGCAAGTGCTAGTCCCACTACACCGCAATTGCCGCGGAACGCGCCTTGAACGTATATACCGCGATTTTCACGTGCCACCCGGTAATGCGCCCACGCCCAGCTCAGCAGAAACTGCCCCAGCGTCGCCACACCAAAAAACACTATCAGTGAAACATCTAGCGCAACGCTTAGGTCGGCTTTTATCAAGCTAAGAAAAATAAGGGTGGGCAGAGTCGCTTTAAAGACTAAGGCTGAGGCAGTTGAGACGAAAGCACTGTCGATCCATTTCAAGCGTTTAAGGCCCAGACCTATAAACACCATCGCAAAAACAGGCAGCGTAATATCCAGCGTGCGAGCAAACAATTCAATTAGGTTCACAACAGTATCTCGATCAGCCTTAGTTTTAAAAAATTGGCTTATAATAACAAATTCAGCACTTGCTTATATTCTACTGCTGGGCAAGTTTTGTCGACTTGTTAAGCACGCCACAGGCATCAAGACGGCTTGGTGCATAGCGATAACTATTAAAACCGATCGAAAAGCTCCATGACATCATCATGACTTTGGGGCGTATTGACCACTACCCCATCACGCCCTTGGCCTTTGGCTGCATAGCTGCCGGCATCGGCCCGCGCTAAGATATTCATCACATTGGTGTCGTCTTCATCAAAAGTGGTAACGCCGATGCTTAAAGTGACGACGTACTCTTTACCTTCGTGTTCAACCGAGATTTCACCCACCGCTTTGCGCAATGATTCAGCTATTTTTTGCGCCTGGGGTAAAGTACAGCTGGGCAACAGCACGCCAAATTCATCACCGCCCTGCCTAGCGGCATGGTCACTACGACGCACTTCCCAGGCGACTACCTGAGCAATACGACGCAACATTTCATCTCCCAAGGCATGTCCACCTTCATCGTTGATGGGCTTAAAGTGATCTAAATCGAACATCAAAAGAGCCGAAGGGGTGCTGGTTTTTTGGAAATCGGCAAAGGCTTCTTCAAGGCGACGCTCAAAACCTCGACGATTTAACAAGCCAGTTAGCGGGTCATGTTCCGCTTCCCAACGCTGAATAGCCTCCTGCTCCCGGCGCTCTGTGATGTCTTTAACGACCCCTACCAACCCAAGTGTATGACCATCTTGGGAAAGCATGACCACGCGAGCATGAATATCCAGCCACAGCAGCTCTTGATCGCTGCGTAAAAAGCGTAACTGACGCACAAAATCACTCCCCGTGCGTAAACTATGACGCCAGAGGTCTCTAGCCCCTGCGCGATCTTCTAATGGAATCTGTTCAAACCATGCTTCTAAAGGTAAATAAGAGGAAACCCCCAGCAATTTCAAAAGTGATGGATTCATATAGGTAATATCGCCATTAATGTCAGCAACAAACATTCCTTGGGGCACCGTGTTTAAAACAGAATCAAGAAAAGCTTCCCGCTCTTGAAGATTACTCATCAATAGCTGGCGCTCATTCTCGACCCGGTTAAAAGTATATGCCACTTGCTGTAACTCGTGCATATTGGTGGCAAGACTGACGCTTTCACGATGCCCTATCCCGACTTCTCCAATTTGGGTTTCTAAATGCTTAAGAGGAGAAAGGACATGGCCTAACATCCACCATATAAAAGGGAACATCAGCAAAATCAATGCGATCCAAAGCCACCATAGCTGCTGAATAAAGCCTGCCAGTGGCAGCTGTGCTTGATCAACCGGCAAATACAGCCCAATAATCCAACCTGCAGGCCACACTTGTGCATAGGATTGTAGTGCGGTTTGGCCGTCTAAAAGCTCACCGAAGCCATCTCCTTCCCAGCCATCTAACGCCAAGTCTAACCAAGGATTTAACGCCTTGTTCGGCACATCTAAGTTCACTAACGCACTATCTGGGTGATATAAGATTTTGCCAGACGCCGTTGCAACACTCGCGTAGCCATTCTCCCCCAAGCGTATCTTTGCAATACGCTCGAATAAACCGCTAGAATTTAGGGCTACCACGCCACCCACAAACCCGGCAAACTGACCGTATACATCAGTTCGTGGCACACCAATGAGCACCATTGGCATACCAGTCGCCCGCCCTAAAAATGGTTCACTAACATAATTTTTTCGAGTGCCTCGCAGCACACCGAAGTACTCAAGATGCTCGGTTTCAAGGCCAGCACGACCTTCTACCTCCGGCCAGTCAACTAACACATGCCCACTAGAATCGGCGACTATAAGCGACTCAAACAATGTCATTAAAGCATCATTATCACGCAAGGCCTTGAGCAGTGCCTCAGCATCATTATTGTCACCAAGACTGGCATCGAGCCTTTCAAGTGCGTGAATACGCAACTCAACTTGCTGGGTAACTTCGCTAGCAAGAAGAGAGGCCTCATAACGCAGATGGGTCATATTCGTCTGATGCACCATCGCTTTACCAAGCTGCCACGACATGCCCAACACCAACGTCACGACTAAACCCCAAGTAAGCGCTAGCCCCAGCAGTAGTCTGCCTCTTAATGAGCGAGGGAGGAGTATGACTTTCATAGGAACAATTGCACGCACCTAGCGAACTTGATATGCATTAAAACTCATTTATTGAGATGGGCAGACAAGTATTGTCTAAATACTTTCAACAACCAACTTAGAGAAAGTATTACCTATGTGATCGTTGATGTACATCAACCATACATAGCTTTTGTTAACGCCCGAGCTGGAGAGTGCGCACAGACAAGCTTACCTAGATGGGCTCGCCTCCTGGGTACTTTTTTATTTACTGGTAAGCAATTTAGTAGCCTTTCATGGAAAAACTATAAAATATTATAAATACAATATAGGTTCGCGGCTCAGCCCGCCCTATTGCCACTTCCTTCCATGGCTTTTCAGGGAGTTGTGAATTGATAACCCTAGCCAATTCACGTATGTTCGCCCACCTATCCTTCATCCTGCTACATTACTGCGGCCTTACTTATGGCAAAACGAACAGCCGGTTATACATCCTCGGGTATTCGCAAACTGGTCGCCCTGACTGCGCTGCTGCCCGAATTTGATCGTTTTGTCCACCTCAACCCATTGAAGCCGAAACCGCATGCTGTCATTGGTTGGGGGTTAAAGCCCACCAGCATTCGTGCCAGACAGTATGCAAAACGACATCAGTTACCTTATATCGCGCTAGAAGATGGCTTTATACGCTCGCTTGGTTTGGGCGTAGACGGCTTTCAACCGCACAGCTTGGTCGTCGATGAAACCGGCATTTATTACGACGCGTCACGCCCTTCTGATTTGGAAAACTGGCTCAACACAGCCAGCTTTAACGATGAAGAGTTAGTCCAAGCAGAACGCTGCATGGCGCTGATCAACCGCTATCGTCTCTCCAAATATAACCACGCCCTCGACCAGCCGCTTCAGGTCTCGAGCCGAGCCCGCGTATTGGTGGTGGACCAAACAGCTGGAGATGCTTCTATTTATTACGGCGGTGCCCAAGCGGAAAGTTTTCAGAAAATGCTGGAAGCCGCGTTAGAAGCGCATCCCGAAAGCGATATTTTGGTCAAGATCCACCCCGATGTTATCGCGGGCAAAAAACAGGGCCATCTGCTTAATGCCGCTGACCACCCCCGCTGCCGGGTAATCAGTGAAGACCTTAATCCCTGGGCACTATTTGACCAAGTTGATCACGTTTACGTCGTGACCAGCCAACTGGGCTTCGAAGCGCTGCTTGCCGGTAAGCAGGTACACTGCTTTGGCATTCCGTTTTATTCGGGTTGGGGCCTCACCCATGATCAACTGGCCTGCCACCGTCGCCGCATTAAACGCCCATTAGTTGAAGTGTTTGCCGCTGCTTATTTACGCTATTGCCGCTACGTTAATCCTTACACTCGGCAATCTGTCACGCTAGAAGAGACCATCGCCTTGATCGCCGACCAAAGGCGCCAGCAGGAGCGCTACCGGGGAAACTGGCGGGCATGCGGTTTTTCCTCATGGAAACGGCGCTTTATCGGCGACTTTTTAGGCCCCGCCGCTCAAGTGAATTATCATGCTAAATTACCAGCCAGCAAACAGCCCGAAGAGCATCTGCTGGTATGGTCAAGCCGCATTGATGCTGATTTTAAACATCAGCACCCCCAACACATGGCCAAACTATGGCGCATGGAAGATGGCTTCATCCGCTCGGTGGGACTTGGGGTCGACCTCACCCAGCCATTGTCGCTGGTGATTGATTCCCAAGGCATCTATTACGACCCCGGTCAGCCCAGTGATTTAGAAACCCAGCTTAATCATGCTCACTTCAGCAACGACCTGCTGCTGCGTGCCCAATATTTACGTAAACGGCTAGTGGCGCTCAAACTCTCAAAGTACAACTTAGGTGGTCAGGCTAATATTAGGCTGCCCAAAGGGCGCCACACCATACTGGTGCCCGGCCAAGTAGAAAGCGACGCCTCGATCGCCACCGGCTCCCCGCACATTAATACCAATAGCGGGCTGCTTAGTGCCGTCCGGAGCGCGCATCCAGATGCCTTTATTGTCTACAAAGCCCACCCGGATGTAGTAAGCGGTGCACGTATTGGAGCACTCGATACCAACGCAAAACGCCTGTATGATCTAGACGCCAGTGATATTGACATTGCAACGCTGTTAGAGCGCGTCGATGCGGTTCACACGATGAGCTCCTTGACCGGATTTGAAGCTCTTTTGCGCCAGCGGAAAGTCTGCACCTACGGACTACCCTTTTATGCTGGCTGGGGGTTAACGCAGGATGCGCTTAGCTGCCCACGCCGCACACGTTCACTCTCGTTGGATGCGCTGGTTGCCGGCACGCTGATTCTTTACGCTGGCTATGTAGACCCCACGACTCGTCAGCTATGCAATGCTGAAACCGTCGTCAGCC
Organism: Halomonas sp. HAL1; assembly: GCF_030544485.1. Classification (NCBI taxonomy): domain Bacteria; kingdom Pseudomonadati; phylum Pseudomonadota; class Gammaproteobacteria; order Oceanospirillales; family Halomonadaceae; genus Halomonas; species Halomonas sp. HAL1. Next base: position 1,416,089 of record NZ_CP130610.1, on the reverse strand, counting down.
TGTTGGAACAGGCAAGAACACATAAAAACCCCCTTACATGGAAACAGCATCTCTACCGCTGTTATCGTAATTTGTTGATCGGAAGGCATTGAGTTGAAGCATCAGAAGCGTGCATTCTTATTTTTGCAGGGCGTTTGCTCACCGTTTTACCAGCGCTTAGCCAAGCGCTTGGTCAACGATGGGCATCGTGTTGTTAAGGTCAACTTCAATGCTGGCGACATCGCCTACTGGCAACGTACCCACGGCGAAAGCCACCTGTTTCGCGGCCCCATGTCGGAACTACCCAACTATATCAAGGCACTGTGGCAGCAGTATGCCATCACCGACCAGGTCGTCTTCGGCGACCGACGCCCGATACACCGCCCCGCCGTCGACAATGCGACCGCCGCTGGCGTTCGTACCCATGTGTTCGAAGAGGGTTACTTTCGTCCGTTCTGGATCACCCTGGAACGCGAAGGAGTCAACGGCCACTCGTTGCTGCCCCGTGATCCACGCTGGTTTTATGAAACCGGCAAGGCGCTGCCCGAACCACCAGCACCGGTCCGTTTCCGCTCCTCGTTCAAGATCCGCGCAATGCACGATGTCGGCTATCACCTGGCCGGACTGGCCAATCCGCTCGTGGCACCGCACTACAGTAACCATGCGCCGATCACCGCCCCGGTCGAATACGCGGGCTACATCAAGCGATTTGCCCAACTGCGGGCTGTCTGGAAGAAACGCGATGCCGAACGCATCAAGCGGCTAATCGAGAGCGGTCGCCCCTATTTCATGCTGCCTCTGCAGTTAAACAGCGACGCGCAAATTCGCGATCACTCCCCATACGCCAACATGCAGGAAGTGATGGACGATGTCATGGCATCGTTTGCCCGGCACGCGCCCAGCGATACCCAGCTATGTATCAAGAACCACCCGCTGGACATGGGGCTCGTCAACTATCCCAAAATCATCCAACAGCTTGCCGACCGCCACGGTCTCCAAGGGCGTATTGTCTATCTGGAGTCGGGGGATCTCAACGCCCTGCTCAAGCATGCCAGGGGCAATGTGACCGTTAACAGCACCGTGGGCATCGTGTCGCTGGAGAAGAACTGCCCAACCTTCGCCCTCAGCGATCCCATCTACAACCTGGATGGACTAACCTACCAGGGCGACTTGGCGGATTTCTGGCAGCAGCCACAGCCGCCCAATGGCGAGCTATTCGGCTATTTCCAGAAAACCGTGATGCATGCCGTCCAGGTCAACGGAGGCTACTACTGCCAGCCCGGTATCGATCTGGCTGTGGATAACGCCGCCCGCATACTCGAAGCCTGCCCATCGCCGTTGGAGAGATTGTTGTGAGCCAATCCCAACGCTCTCGCTGTGTACTGATTACCGGCGCCACGGGTGCAATCGGTGGGGCGCTCGCTCGCGCCTATGCCGACCCTGCCACCCATCTTGTGCTGCACGGCCGACAGTTAGAAACGCTCGAAGCGTTAGCAGCAGCCTGCCGCCAGCAAGGTGCCCAGGTCACGCTCTCGACCATTACGCTAACCGATGATCCTGCTTTAAAAAGCTGGCTAGAGGAACTTTGCGCCGAGCAGGTACCGGATATCGTGATTGCCAATGCGGGCAAAAACACCCATCCCCAAGCTCCTGCTATTTTAGAGCCCTGGGCAGACGTACAAGCGTTGCTGGATATTAATCTGAAAACGCCCATCGCCATGGTGCAACGCCTAGTGCCCGCCATGCAGGCTCGCGGCAGCGGCCAACTGGTATTGATCAGCTCGCTTGCCGGGTGGCACGGCCTACCCACCACGCCCAGCTACAGCGCCAGCAAGGCAGGCATTAAAGCCTACGGCGAAGGGCTGCGCGGGCTGCTCGCCCCCCATGGCATTGGGGTGACTGTCGTGATGCCTGGCTATGTTACCTCGCCTATGTGCGATGCCATGCCCGGCCCCAAACCGTGGGAGTGGCCGCCCGAGCGCGCCGCGAACGTCATCAAGCGGGGTATTACTTCTAACCGGGCTCGCATCAGCTTTCCGTTTCCGCTTAATTTCGGCACCTGGTGGTTAGCGGTGCTGCCCGCCGCCGTATCGCAGTGGCTAATTAAACGCCTGGGCTTTAACCACTCAGCAGGCACACCCCATGATTAGCGCGCTGATGTGGCCACTGCTCATCGGCCTGTTGTTAAGCGGTGGTGTTGAAGCCCTGCTCAACCCCCGGCCGCGCCCCTTCTGGCAGCGTGGCGTGGCGGCTAATGGCGTGCATGCGGGCTCATGGGTGCTGCTGTTTGGTCTATTAGTGTTGCTGCTGCAGCGTCCCTGGTTCGCGGTCATGGTGTTCCTCTCGCTACAGCTCGTCGTCGTGCAGTCTAGCAATACCAAGTCGAACACGCTCAACGAACCGTTTATTTGCCACGACTTTGAATACTTCTGGGACGCCATTCTGCATCCGCGCTTATACGTGCCCTTTTTCGGCATTGGCTTAGCGATAGCCGCCAGCAGCGCAGCGGCGATTGCCATTGGGGCGTTCTTCTATTGGGAAACGTCGCTCGTCACGAGCGAGGGCGCAAGCCGCTTTTTAATCAGCGCGTTGGAGATTATCGCCATCGGCGTGCTGCTGCTCTCTTTCAGCACCCCCAAGCTTCCCGCCATTACCCTGCAACCCACTCAAGACCTGGAGCGCCTGGGGCTGTTTGCCAGCCTATGGGCCTACGGTATGGCGCTGATGCGCTCACCTATTCCAACGCCAGAGCAGTCGCCTTTTTATCAGTTAACAGCGGTGGCTAAAACGTCTCAAAACGAGCCAACCCTGCCGAACGTGGTACTGGTACAGAGTGAATCGTTTTTCGACCCCCGCCCCTGGTGCAGCGAGGTGGATGCCAACCTGCTACCGCATTTCGACGCCACCCGCGCAAGCGCCACCCTGCACGGAGCATTGAATGTGCCCGCCTGGGGAGCCAACACCGTGCGTACCGAATGCGCCGTATTGACTGGCATTGCCCCCCACCAGTGGGGGGCACGTCAGTTCAACCCTTACCGCACCCTCTTGCGCCACCCGCGTCCCAGCCTGGCGAGCGCACTGAAAGCGGCCGGTTACCGCACGATATGTGTGCACCCCTACCTCGCAAGTTTCTATTTTCGCCACAAGGTAATCCCCCAATTGGGCTTTGACCACTTTATAGATATCAATGCCTTTGAGAGCAGTGACAAAAGCGGCCAGTACATCGGTGACCTAGCGGTTGCACGAAAGATTGGACGCCTGCTGGAAGATGACGATAATAGGCCGCTATTTGTGTTTGTCATCACCATGGAAAATCACGGCCCGCTACATTTGGAAGCGCCTAACCAAGCGACGTTAGTAAACACGCTGCCCCATGCGTCTTGGCCGCTACCTGGCCACCTGCGCGAGTTCGCAGTCTATTTGCACCATTTAAGTGAATCCGACAAGATGTTGGCCAGCGTTAAAAAATCGCTAAATACGGCAATGCGACCGGGCCTGTTAGGCTGGTATGGAGACCACGTGCCGATTCTGCCGGAGGCGTATACACACTTCACGCCCCCTGATAGCCGTACTCCCTACATGGTATGGTCAACTGAACATAGGGCAACGGCGCATCTGGCAAAAGACAATGAGCCATTTGAGCTAGCCGCTAACGAACTTGGTGTCCAGCTGTTCAAACAGGTGTTTGGACACGATATGAATAGCGATGTGATCAAGGCAGAACCAGAACCTCAGGAGCAAGAATGACTAAACGCGTTGCCATCATCGGCGCCGCCCATCGTTTCCCCGGCACCACCCCTGAAACGTTCTGGCAGGACCTGCAAGCCGAAAAAGATTTAGTGACCGAAGTGGCCGCCGATCGCTGGAGCCACGACGCCTATTTGCACCCGGATAAACGCCATCCTGGCACCAGCGTGACCTTTGCCGCCGGTAGCCTGGGCGATATCAGCGGGTTCGACGCTGAGTTTTTTGGTATTTCACCCCGTGAAGCGGCCAACATGGACCCCCAGCAGCGCATGCTATTGGAGCTCGCCTGGGAAGCCATGGAAGACGCCAGCATTCTGCCCAGCTCCCTGCGCGGCAGCCAGTGCGGTGTCTTCCTGGGCGTCGCCAGTCTCGACTATTCGTATCGCCTGGCGGACGACATGGCAGCGATCGACGCTTCTACGGCCACCGGCAATACCTCCAGTATCGCCTCGAATCGATTGTCTTACGTGTTTGACCTCCACGGCCCCAGCATGTCGCTGGATACCGCCTGTTCGTCCTCCATGGTGGCCTTTCACCAAGCCTGCCAATCGATTCGCAGTGGTGAAACCAACATGGCGCTAGCGGGCGGCATCAGCCTTCACCTGCACCCCTACGGTTTTATTATCTTCTCCAAAGCCAGCATGCTCTCGCCCACCGGGCGCTGCCAGGTATTTGATGAAGCGGGCAACGGCTATGTACGCTCAGAAGGGGCTGGCATTTTCCTGCTTAAGGATTACGACCAAGCAGTCGCCGACGGCGACAACATTATTGCCGTCGTGGCAGGCTCGGCGGTCAATACCGATGGCCATAAATCCGGCCTGACGGTACCTAACCCCAGTGCTCAAATTGACCTGATGAAGCGCGCCTACCAGCAGGCGGGCATTTCGCCGGACGAGATCGACTACCTGGAAGCTCACGGTACCGGCACCGCCGTAGGCGACCCGATTGAAACCCGCGCCATTGGCGAAGCGCTCGGCCAGCACCGTAAAACACCGCTACTGATCGGCTCGGTGAAAAGTAACCTGGGCCACCTGGAAACAGCTTCCGGCGTAGCGGGTCTTGCCAAGGCGCTCTACAGCATTCAGCACCGCGAAGTGCCTGCCACCATCGGCATTCGCAAGCTTAATCCGCGCATCAAGTTCGATGAGTGGAACCTGTCGGTCGTCACCAAAGGCCAGCCGCTGAAGAAAGAGGGTCGCCTCGTTATCGGCATTAACTCTTTTGGTTTCGGCGGGGCCAACGCCCACGTGATTCTGGAAAGCCCACCCGAGCGGAGCAAACCTGAGCCACAGGCGCCAGATGCACCGCTACCGATTCGCCTTAGCGCCCGCAGCGAAGCCGCGCTCAGCCAAAGCGCCGAAACGCTAGCCATCTACCTGCGCGAAAACGACTTGCGCGAAAGTAGCGACATCAGCCTGTATGACATCGCTTACACGCTGTTCCACCACCGTGATCGGCATAGCCATGGTGCGCTGTTGTTTGCGCAAACGGTTGAAGAAGCCGCTAGACAGCTCAGTGAATACGTTGCCGGTGAAACCAACAGCGTCACCACACTCGAGCGCTTGCCCAATGCGGTAGGCCCGGTGTTTGTTTACGATGGCAACGGCTGCCAGTGGGAAACCATGGGCCGCGACCTGCTCAGCGAGTCGCCGCTCTTCGCTGTCACAATTGACCGCGTCGACACCCTTTTTCAGCAGCACGGTGATTTCTCGCTGCGCGCAGAACTTGAAGGCCGTAATGGGCAAAGTGATGACAACCGCTTCGCGCTGACCGAAATTGCCCAGCCCGCCCTGTTTGCCCTGCAAGTGGCGCTTACCGAGTGGCTGCGCGAGCAAGGCATTGTCCCCACCGCGGTGTTCGGCCATAGCGTAGGTGAAGTGGCCGCCGCCTGGGCCAGCGGTGCGCTGAGCCTGGAAGATGCGGTGAAAGTGATTTACTACCGCAGCGATTATCAAGGCAAAACCCGCGGTCAAGGCGAAATGACCGCCGTGGCCATGAGTGCCGACGACATCGCCGGGTGGCTCGAAAAACCCGAATACAGCAAGGTTTGCCTGGCCGGCATCAACAGCCCTAAAGGCATTACCCTGGCGGGCGACAGCCAACAACTGGGTGCCTTGGAAGCGGCGCTAAGCGGACAAGATATTTTCGCCAAGCGCCTGCCGCTGGATTACGCCTTCCACAGCCCCGTGATGGACAGTATCGAAGCAGGGGTGATCAACGCGCTGGCGGATATTACGCCGCGGGCGACGCAGATTCCCTACTACTCCACCGTGACCGGCGAGCAAAGCGACGGGCTTGCGTTGGACGCCACCTACTGGTGGAAAAACATTCGTGAGCCGGTGCTGTTTGACGCTGCCGCCAGCGCGTTGATGGAGCAAGGCCATAACGTCTTTGTAGAAATTGGTGCTCACCCCATTCTGCGTCGCTACCTCAATGAGTCACTGCGCCAGTTGGAGCGCCCCGGTCTGGTCTTCGGCACCATTGAACGCCATAAACCGGGCGTTGAAGGCTTGCAACGCTGCTTAGGCCAACTGCTGCTCAGCGGTCTTGATTTGGCTAGCCGCCACCTGCAGGTGGTCGGCCAACGCGTGCCGCTGCCGCGCTATCCCTGGCAGCGTGGCCACCACTGGCTACACGCCACAAACGACAGCCAAGGGCTGCTTGCGCGCTACTACCAGCACCCGCTGCTGGGCTACCCGTTGGCACAGCACGAACACACTTGGGAAAGTCAGCTCGATACACAGCGCCAGCCCTGGCTGGCCGACCACGTCGTCGGCGAAGGCGCCGTCTTCCCCGGCGCCGGTTTTGTGGAACTGACCCTGGCCGCGGCGCTACAGCTTAAAGACAGCCCACTGCTGGATATCGAAGAGCTCGAAATTCGCGCTCCGCTGCTGCTGGACGGCCCCCATGGCCGTGCCATGCGGTTGACCTATCTGCCGGAAGATGGCCGCCTGGAGATCCACTCCCGCGAGCCTGCCAGCGGCAGTGAATGGCAACTGAATGCCGTGGCCCGCACCATGCGTGAAAGCCGTGGTTTCCTGCTAAACCGCAAGGCCCCTGCGCTACCTTCCCGCGCGCCGGACTACACGCTGGAAGAGCACCTGCAGATGGCCGAGCAAATTGGCCTGCACTACGGCCCCGCCTTCCAGGCCATTTCCAAGGGCTGGATCGAAGGCGATGCGGTAATTGGTGAGATCGCCCTGTCGGAGGAGGTGCAGGCACAGCTCGACACGCTGCACGTACACCCCGGCATTCTGGATAGCGCCTTCCAGATGTTTATTCCGCTGCTGGCCCAGCATAGCGAGTTCGCCGCCCAGTTGGCCTTTGTCCCGGTACGCGTCGGGCGCATTCAGGTGAACACTCAGGCGGGCGCGCCGGTTATCGCCCGCGCCGTGATGGGCAAGCGCGCACCGCACTCCTTTACCGCCGATTTCGAGCTGTATGACGCCGCAGGCAATGCAGTTGCGGTATTGAGCAAAACCCGCTTCAAAGCGATTCGTCTTAACCGCGCGCATCATCAGCACTTCAGCTACCTGGATGTGGAACTGACCCCGGCGCCGCTGCGTTCAGAGCCACTGGCCCTGCCCGCCGAAGCACTGGCCCGGCTGGCCGATATTGCCAGCGTTTACGCTGAAAGCACCGGCCAACGCTATGGCAACGAAGTCGCCCCACTGCTCGACAGCCTCAGTGAAGCCTTTGCCCAGCAGCGCCCAGACGCAGAAACCGATACTGATTCAGAAGGCGCACAGCACTCACCAGACGTTATCTGGCAACTGCTGGTGCAGGACTACCCCGACTACTTTGCGCCTATTCATTTGGTAGGCCGTTTAGGGCTTCACCAACAGGCGCTGCGCAGCGGCAGCAGCGATCTTGAAACGCTGGGCATAAGCCAGGAACACCTTGCGCGCTTGAACCGCGTGCTGGTGGGCGAAAGTGGCTGGCAGGCGTTGGCAGGTGAAATAGGCGAGTTGATAGATGCGCTGATCGCAGGGCTCCCTGGCGGGCAGCGTTTGCAACTGCTCGAAGCAGGCCCGAGTGCGCCTGCATTGGGCGAACGCTTATTGGAACGCAGTGCCCAAGCGCTTTACCACGACCTTACCCATTACCGCGTGATCACCACCCTCGATAGCACGCGCCATCAGGCGGAACAGCTGCAAGAACGTTTCCCACTGATGGATATGCAGCACCTCGATCAAAACGACTTCGCTGAATTAGCCGCCCCCAGGGGCGTTGAAAAAGCCCAAGTAGCGTTTGTTAGCGTGGATATCACCCATCCCGCCGCGACGCGCCAATTGATAGAAGCACTGCCCGCGCAGCTAGCGCCAGGCGCCCAGGTCATGGTGATCGGTATCGCCCCGAGCCGCTGGCTGGATGACATGCTGGCCACGCCCGGCATCGATCAGACCGCGCTGGAGCAAGAGACGCTGATCGGCTGGCTGAACGACCAAGGCTTTGTGGTTTCCACACCCATGGCGCTGGAAGAGAGCGAGAGCGGTGCCTATCTGCTCCACGCCCACTATCCGTTAGCCGTGGACGAAGTCGAGTCCACCTCAACGCAGCGGCGTCACTTGGTGGTCTCCGATCAAAACAGTGAAGCGCTGGCAGCTACTCTCGTCGACGCACTGCAGTCGCAAGGCGCTTCTGCGCTGCTCAGCACTAGCCAGAGCGAACCCGCTGAGCTGCTGGCTCATGCGCTAGCGCAACCGGCGCTGGCGAATCACTCAGAGCAAACGCTCAATGTCATTGACCTGCGTGGCCTAGGGGCTAACAGCACTGAAGCGCAAACCGCCCGCTGTGATCACGCCCTCAAGTGGACGCTGGCGTTAGAGCAGCAGTCGCTCGCCGCCTCCTTATGGCTGGTGACCCATGGCCTTAGCGCGCTCTGGCAGCCATCGCCCGCCACTAGCGCTAACGAGGCGCCTGGTGATGCCGCACTTTGGGGCTTTGGCCGCTCACTGGCCAATGAAGCCGTCGGGCACAACGTCTATCTGCTGGATATACCGGCAGCGATGAGCGAGCCAGCGCTAAACGCCTGGGCTACGCTATTGGCTCAGCCGGATAGCGAAAACGAAGCGCTGATCGATCATCAGGGCCACCGCTTTGCCACTCGGCTGCGCACCCTGCCCGCGCCGCGTCCGGCGGCGGCAGAACCGACTAACGAGCAGACTAAACAGCCGCAGCAAGCGATGACGCTAGGCTTTGCCATGCCTGGGCAACTGCGCCAGTTAACGTGGCGCCCTCGCCCGCTACCGCAAGCCAGCCCTGACGAAGTCGCCATCAGCGTTAAAGCCACCGGGCTTAACTTCCGCGATGTGATGTACACCCTGGGCCTGCTCTCCGATGAAGCGATCGAGAACGGCTTCGCCGGACCGACCCTGGGCCTCGAATTCGCGGGCGTGGTCGAATCCGTGGGTAGCAACGTCACCCACGTGACGCCTGGCCAGGCGGTAGTCGGCTTCGGCCCCGCCAGCTTCAGCGATAAGGTTATCGCCAGCCAGCACGCCGTTGCCCCGCTGCCGGAAGGCATCAGCTTTGCCGCGGCAGCCACGATTCCAACGACCTTCTTCACGGTCTACTACGCGCTCAAGCACTTGGCGCGGGTAGAACCCGGCGAAAAAGTCCTGATTCACGGCGCCGCTGGCGGCGTGGGGATCGCAGCGCTGCAAATTGCCCAGTGGCTAGGCGCGGAAATTTACGCCACGGTGGGCTCTGAAGAGAAGCGCGACTTCCTGCGTCTGATGGGCATCAATCGGCTCTATGACTCGCGCTCGCTCACCTTTGCCGAAGAGATCCTGGAAGACACTCAGGGCGAAGGCGTGGATGTGGTGCTTAACTCCCTCGCCGGGGAAGCGATCAACCAGAACCTGCGCGCGCTGCGTCCGTTCGGCCGCTTCCTGGAGCTGGGCAAACGCGACTTCTACGAAAACACCCATATTGGTCTGCGCCCGTTCCGCAATAACCTCAGCTACTTCGGTATCGACTCCGATCAGCTAATGAAGGTGCAGCCCGCGCTGACACAACGCCTATTCGGCGAAATGATGGCGCTGTTTAACGACGGCACCCTCAGCCCGCTACCGTTTACCTCGTTTAGCCACACACAAGTGATCGACGCTTTCCGTTATATGCAGCAGGCGCGTCAAATCGGCAAGGTTGTGGTGACCTACGAACAACCCATCGCACCGCCCAAAAACGAAGTACTGGGTACGGCAGCGATGCAACTGTCCGCGGATGCCAGCTACCTGGTGACCGGCGGCCTGGGTGGCTTCGGGTTAAGAACCGCCCAATGGTTGGTCGAGAAAGGCGCGCGGCAGCTGATTCTGCTTAGCCGCAGCGGCCCTGCCAGCGAAGAAGCCCAAGCAGCAATGGCGGCCTTCGAGCAGCAAGGCGTCAAAGTATTGGCTGCGGCCTGCGATATCACCAACCGCACTGCTCTGTCCGCGGTATTTGATCGCGCCAAGGCTGAACTCGCACCGCTACGCGGCATTGTGCACGCCGCCACGGTAATCGACGATGGCCTGATCCGTAACCTGAATGCCGAACGTATTCAGAAAGTGTTGGCGCCCAAAATCGACGGTGCCCGCCACCTCGATGCGCTAACCCGCGAAATGGCGCTGGATTTCTTCGTGCTCTACTCGTCGGCCACCACGCTGTTCGGTAACCCCGGTCAGGCTAACTACGTGGCCGCCAATCACTGGCTGGAAGCCTTTGCCGCTAACCGCCGCGCCGCTGGCTTACCGGCGACCTGCGTACGCTGGGGCGCCATTGAGGATGTCGGCTTCCTGGCCCGCAACACCCGCACCCGGGATGCCCTGCAAGAGCGCCTGGGCGGCTCGGCGCTACGCTCGGAGGACGCGCTGAACGTGCTGGAGCAGATGCTGCTGACTCCAGGGCCAAGCCTGGGCGTGCTGGAGCTGGAGTGGGGCGCGCTTGCTCGCTTCCTGCCGACCGCTGAAGCACCCCGCTTCAATGAAATTGCCCGTGCCAGCGACGACGACAGCAGCACAGATGCCGACGACGACATCAGCGCCCTGCTGGCCGACCTCTCGCCAGAGGAGCTGCACAGCACGGTCACCGACTTACTGCGTGCCGAACTGGCCAGCATTCTGCTGATCGATGAAGAGAAGCTCGATATTCACCGCTCGGTCTACGACATGGGCTTCGACTCCCTAATGGGCGTCGAGCTAATGACCGCTATCGAGAACCGTCTGGGCGTTCAGGTGTCAGTGATGGTACTCAGCGAAGCCTCGACGCTGGACAAGCTGGCGGGCGTGCTGATTCAGAAAATGCATCAACACGACGATGTTGAAGATGCTCCGCAAGATGCGATAGCTTCTCTGGCCGCACAGCACGGTTCGGAGGGGTTCACGATTGAATCTACCTCTGCTTCTTCATCACCCGCGACCGAGACACCATGACCGCCAAGCGCTCTGAACTGAAACAGCAGCTTCTGGAACAAGCACGCAAACGCGCCGCGCCGCGTGCTGCCAGCGCTACCGCGTCGTCATCCAATGGGCAAGGGGCTGAGCAGCGCACGGTGCCGGAGCGCTTTACGCGCTTCGATGCCCAGCCCGGCTACCAGCAAATTGCCATGATGCGCCAGGCCGCCGATCAGCTAGGCTTGGTCGACCCGTTCTTCAAGGTACACGAAGGCACCGCTGGGGCGACCAGCGTGATCAACGGGCAGACCTGCATCAACTTTGCCAGCTACAACTACCTCGGCTTCTCGGGCGACCCACGTATCAACCAGGCCGCCTGCGATGCCGTGGCCCGCTACGGAACGTCAGTCTCCGCCAGTCGCGTGGTCTCCGGCGAACGGCCTATCCACCAGGAGCTGGAACAGGCCCTGGCCAAAACGTATGACGTTGAAGATGCCGTCGCGTTTGTCAGCGGTCATGCCACTAATGTTTCCACACTCGGCTACCTGCTCGGCCCTAAAGATTTAGTGCTCCACGACGAGTATATCCACAACAGCTCACTCGTCGGCGCACAGCTTTCTGGCGCCAAGCGCATGCCGTTCAGCCATAATGATCCTACTACGCTAGAAGCCCTGCTGGCACGTCATCGGCACCAGTTCGAACGGGTACTGATTGTCATCGAAGGGCTCTACAGCATGGATGGCGACATCCCGGAGCTTCCGCGTTTTATCGAACTCAAGCAGCGCTACCAAGCGTGGCTGATGGTCGATGAAGCCCACTCATTCGGGGTAATGGGCGACACCGGCCTGGGGCTGCGCGAGTATTTTGATATCGACCCGCGCGATGTGGATATCTGGATGGGCACCATGAGCAAGGCCATGGCTGGCTGTGGCGGCTACATCGCCGGCAGCAAGCCGCTGGTTGAAACCTTGCGCTACCTGGCGCCCGGTTTCCTCTACAGCGTGGGTATGCCCGCACAGGTCGCCGCCCCTTCGCTGGCCGCGTTGCAACTGATGCAGCAGGAGCCCGAACGAGTCCAGCGCCTGCACGCCATTTCACGCTACTTCCTGGAACAGGCCACCGCCCGCGGGCTGGATACCGGCAAGAGCATCGGAGCAGCAGTCGTGCCTGTTATTATCGGCAGTTCGGCGGCTGCGGCTCGACTCTCGCACGGGTTACTGGAACAGCAGATCAACGTACAGCCGATACTGCACCCGGCCGTACCCGAAAAAAGCGCACGGCTGCGCTTCTTCCTTTCCTGTGATCACACTCAAGCGCAAATTGATCAAACACTTGATGCATTAACCGCGCTGCTGCAATAATTTAACAGTGCTTTTCTTCTTAGACGTAAGGATGATTGCATGGCCGTATACAACGACCAAGAAGACATAACGCCCTCCTGGTACGCTATTCAATGCAAAGGTGGCGAATCATTTCGCGCCGCTGAAAATCTTTCCAACCAAGGGTACAAGATATTTCACCCAGTACTTAATGCACAGCGTAAACGCCAGGGCAAGCTGGTCACTATTGCCGAGCCACTGTTTCCTTACTACCTATTCATCTGTTTGGATCAAGTGGTGAGTAACTGGCGGCCAATTCGCTCTACACGTGGCGTCCTACGCCTGCTGACCTTTGGCAATAAACCCATGGCGGTTCCTGACTCGCTCGTCGAAGTGCTACGCGCCCAGCCACATCAAAAGGAAGGCATTCACACCTACTTCAGCGCCGGTGAGAAAGTCACCATCACCGACGGCCCCTTCAAGGACCTGGAAGCCATCTTCACCCGCTGCAAAGGCGAAGAGCGCGCCATCGTACTGCTCAACGTCCTCAACCGCCCACAGCATCTCGACGTCCCTCTCGGAACCTTAAGCAAGTTGTAACGACGCTCCACGGCGAATCAATATGCGCGACTATGGGCCTTCAAAAGCTAACTATTCTGCATGGAGGTACGGGTGGCAACCTACCGACGCGCGTATATTCCCGGCGGCAGCTACTTTTTTACAGTCGTCACCTACGCACGACAACCACGTCTCGCTGATCGTCTAAATATTGAAGCCCTGGGCCGGGCCGTGCGTTTCGCCGTGTTAAAAACGAGCGCCCCTTCATGATGCGTTTGTTCTACTCCCCGATCATCTTCATTGCCTCTTGACGCTCCCAGAAGGCGACGCCGACTACTCATCCCGCTGGCGAGACATCAAAAAATACGCATCAAAGGAATTCCTCTTCCCACACGGCATTCAAAACGCCTGGCAGCGCGGTTTTTGGGAACACGTCATCCGTGACGAAAACGACTGGCAACGCCACATGGATTACATCCACTACAATCCCGTCAAGCAAGGCTGGACCAAAGCACCCCGCGATTGGGAATGGTCAAGCTTCCACCAAAACGTTCAAAAAGGCTGGTACGAACCCGGCTGGGGCACCCAACAAGCACCCAACGTAGCCGAGATGAATTGGGAACAATGCAAACCGTAGCGCGCCCGATTACTTACCATAACCAGTAAACGCACCCGCATTGGCGGCGGAACGACGCCCAAGGGCAGATAACCACCCCCAGCACGGCTGCACACTGCCCCCCCAGCGGGCAGCCGTCTGGCAGCTCTATTCTTTTAACACACCCGCTAACAGTGCTTTAGCATTCTCAATCAACTCGTCTAAATGCTGCTCGCCTTTGAAACTTTCGGCATAAACTTTATAAAGTGATTCTGTGCCGCTGGGGCGAGCGGCAAACCAGCCGTTTTCAGTGGTAACTTTAATACCACCAATAGCGGCGCCATTGCCCGGCGCGGCTACCAACACCGCGGTAATCGGATCACCTGCCAGCGCTTGCTCGGTCACGCTCTCAGCGCTAAGGTTTTTAAACGCCGCTTTCTCTTCGGGTGAACAGGTGGTATCAACACGCTTATAAAAAGGCTCACCAAAGCGCTCAGTAAGCGTGCGGTAATACTCGCCGGGCGTTTTGTCAGTGACCGACATGATTTCCGCTGCCAGCAAGCACAGCACAATGCCATCTTTATCGGTAGACCAAGCCTTACCCTCGCGCGTTAGCAAACTAGCGCCAGCGCTCTCTTCACCGCCAAACGCCAACCAGCCTTCGTGCAAACCATCCACAAACCACTTAAAGCCCACCGGCACCTCGTAAAGTTCGCGCCCATGAGAAGCAACCACGCGGTCAATCATCGAAGATGACACCAGTGTTTTGCCCACTTTTAACGACGCTGCCCACTCTGGGCGATGGGTGATCAGGTAATCAATGCACACCGCCAAAAAATGGTTTGGATTCATCAAACCGTTGGCATCCACAATGCCATGGCGATCCGCATCAGGGTCGTTGCCAAAAGCGATATCAAAGCGGTCTTTAATTTTGAGCAGATTGGCCATCGCCGCAGGGCTTGAACAATCCATCCGGATTTTGCCGTCATGGTCCGGCGGCATAAAGGCGAATTCTGGATCAATCGTAGTATTAACCACCTCCAGATTCAGCTTGAAGTGGGCCACTATCGCCTGCCATACCGGTAAAGCCGTACCCCCCATGGGGTCAACGCCCAATGTTAGATTGGCTTGTTGTATAGCGCCCATGTCCACCACTTTCGCCAACTGGGCGACATAATGAGCGGTGAAGTCGTACTCTTGGGCATGGGCAATCGCTTGCTCAACTGGCACAGTGGGTACATCTTCCACTTTACGCAACAGATAAGCGTTAGCGCGCAGCTCAATCCAGTCGGTGGCATCAGTGTCTGCCGGGCCGCCATGGTACGGATTATACTTAATTCCGCCATCTTCCGGAGGATTATGCGAAGGGGTGATAATTAAGCCATCTGCCAAGGCGCCATCCGGCACCAAGTTATGCTGCAAAATAGCGTGGCTGACGAGCGGTGTGGCGGTATAGCCGTGATCTTTCTCAACAAAAACAGGCACATTATTGGCAGCCAGCACCTGCAGTGCACACTCCCAAGCAGGCCGCGAAAGCGCATGGGTATCAAAACCTAGAAACAACGGCCCCTGATAGCCCGCTTTACGCCGGTAATCGATGACTGCTTGAGTAATCGCCCAAATATGGGCTGCGTTAAACGTTCGCTCAGTAGCGCGGCCACGATGGCCCGATGTGCCAAACGCAACACGCTCTTTAGCTTTGTTAGCATTTGGTATTTCATCAAAAAAAGCCTTTATGATGGCATCCATTTACGTCTCCCTTGCTCCATTCAGCCACATATTGATTGCTTCTATTTTTTAAAAAGACGTTTTAGCATATCGACATTCTTCTATTTCACGCCATAAACGCCTTTTTAATCAACAAGATAATGCATGGTCACGTGCGAAGCGAGATGCATCGATTTTAATTAACAAGTGCTTTGGCTATTTGTTCAGCGCAGTGTTGGGCCTGGTGCGCATCGACAGCTTCTACCATCACACGAATCAACGGTTCAGTGCCTGATTTACGCAGCAACACACGACCATCTTGGCCTAATGCCGTTTCCACCAGGGCAACGGCAGCCTGAACCTGATCCGTTTCCAGCGGGTCAATATCTGCCTGAGCGGTATAACGCACGTTGATTAGCGTTTGTGGCAGTTTGTGCATCCCCTGTTTGGCATCAAACAGCCGCGTGCCTTGCTGTAATAAACAGCTAAGCACGCGAAGCGACGCAATAATGGCATCCCCGGTAGAAGCATGATCTAAACTCAATAAATGGCCTGAGCCTTCACCACCTAAACGCCAGCCGGTGGCTTTAAGCTGCTCCATCACATAGCGGTCGCCCACCTTGGCGCGAAGAAAGGGCATTTCCAATCCCGCCAATGCCTGCTCTAAGCCTAAATTACTCATTTGAGTACCCACCACACCGCCGCTATACCCTAATGCTTTGGCATCTTTGGCCAGCAGGAACAACAATTCGTCACCATCCACCACTGTGCCGGTGTGATCGACCATCATCAAACGGTCGGCATCGCCATCTAACGCAATCCCCAGGTCGGCCTGGTGGGCAAGCACCGTTTCGCACAGGCTCTGCAAATGGGTAGCACCACAATACTCATTAATATTAATACCGTTCGGCGTATCGTGAATGCTAATGAGCTCTGCACCCAGCTCACTATAAACAGCAGGGGCCACCTTATAGGCAGCCCCGTTAGCCGAATCGACGACAATTTTAAGCCCGTTTAGGCTCAGATGCCCCGGCAGATTAGCCTTACAATATTCAGTGTAACGACCAGCCGCATCATCAATACGGCGTGCTTTACCTAACTTAGCAGAACTAACGCAGCTCATGCCGCCGTCAATAGCCACCTGTAACCAACACTCAATCTCATGCTCCTGATCGTCGGTTAGCTTTTGGCCTCCCTGGGCAAAAATTTTAATGCCGTTATCATCGAAGGGGTTATGTGATGCGCTAATAACCACGCCCGCATCCGCCCGAAAGGTAGAGGTTAAATAGGCAACACCAGGGGTAGGCAACGGCCCCACCAAGGCAACGTTCACCCCCGCCGCCGAAAAGCCCGCTTCTAATGCAGATTCCAGCATATAGCCACTAGCGCGGGTATCTTTACCAATCAGTACCTCCTTCACCCCTTCAGCGCCCAATACCTTACCCGCCGCCCAGCCAAGCTTCATGGCAAAAATCGGGGTCATGGGAAATTCTCCCACCCGACCACGCACACCGTCCGTGCCGAAATATTTACGCATTTTAAATGCCCTGAACTGTGAGTAGCGCGTGGTAACAAGCGCTATAAGAAACGAACATAGCAAGAAACCCTAATAAGAGTTTACCGCCATCAATCACTGCCGAACAGGTCACGGGTATACACTTTAGCTTCCACATCGCTCAACTCAGCGACCATGCGGTTAGCCAGAATGACATCACACTTCTCTTTGAACGCGTCCAGATCTCGTATGACGGTTGAACCGAAAAATTTGTCTTCCTCCAGCACCGGTTCGTAAACCACCACTTCCACCCCTTTCGCTTTGATGCGCTTCATCACACCCTGCATGGCACTGGCGCGGAAGTTATCTGAGCCCGTTTTCATGATAAGGCGATACACCCCCACTACGCTCGGGTTGCGGCGCAGCACCGAATCCGCAATAAAGTCCTTGCGCGTACGGTTGGCATCCACAATCGCCTGAACGATGTTGCTCGGCACATCGGCGTAGTTGGCCAGCAGCTGCTTGGTATCCTTCGGCAGGCAATAGCCGCCATACCCAAAGCTTGGGTTGTTGTAGTGCTTGCCGATACGCGGGTCTAGGCCAACCCCCTGAATGATCTGCTTGGCATCCAGACCGTGGGTTTCCGCGTAGCTGTCCAGTTCATTGAAGTAAGCGACCCGCATGGCCAGGTAGGTATTGGCAAACAGCTTGATTGCCTCAGCTTCAGTGCTGTTGGTCAACAGCACCTCAACATTTTCAGCCAATGCCCCCTGTGTTAGGAGCTCAGCAAACGTTTTCCCACGCTCGGAACGCTCACCAACAATAATGCGCGAAGGGTACAAGTTGTCGTGGAGCGCCTTTCCTTCACGCAAAAACTCAGGCGAGAAAATCAGGTTTTGAGTATTAAAACGCACTGCGGCTTCTTTGGTGTACCCCACCGGCACGGTGGATTTAATCACCATGACGGCCTTAGGGTTAATACGCATCACCTGCTCAATGACCGCTTCAACGCTTTTCGTATTGAAATAATTAGTTTGAGGGTCGTAATCGGTGGGGGTAGCAATAATCACGAATTGAGCATCAGCGTAAGCCTGGTCGGCATTTAGCGTAGCGGTGAAGTTCAGGTCGTCACGATTTAAGAAAGCAGCTATTTCCGTATCTTCAATAGGAGAACGGCGGTTATGCAGCAGCTCGACCTTTTCGGGAACAATATCCACCGCAACTACCTCATGGTGCTGCGCCAGCAGCATTGCGTTGGAAAGCCCTACATAGCCCGTTCCGGCAACGGCAATTTTCATGCTAATTTTCCCTAACCTGTCTTTAAAAGGTGGCTATAAAAGCCGACTATAAACAACCAGCCACAAAAGTTAATGCTAATTAAACTAGCTAATCAGAAAGTGCAGAAACGGGCAATCTTTAATCGTTCGGTGCGTGCACCGGTTTAGTGCCCCCACACCACAAAAAAGGGATTGAGCTTTTCACTGGGGTTAGCGTAGCTAAGCGCAGTCCCTTCCAGGGTTTCCACCCGGCCGCCCGCTTCCAGCACCACTGCATGGGCAGCGCCAGTGTCCCACAGGCAGGTGGGGCCCAAACGCGGGTAGGCATCGGCAAACCCTTCGGCAATGATGCACAGCTTTAACGAACTGCCCATGGGCAGCATGGTGTGCTCACCCAACTTTTCCAGCCACGCGGCCAGGTCTGGGCTGGGGTGCGAACGGCTACCCACCACGCGCCACGAGGCACCCGGCTTCGGCTTGCCTGCCACAGCAATAGCCTTACGCTCGCCGTTGGGCTCAACCTTGAATGCCCCCAACCCTTGGGCAGCTACGTAGCCAACCCCCAGCGCGGGGGCGGTTACCACGCCCAGCACCGGTTTGCCATTTTCGATCAGGGCAATGTTAACGGTAAACTCGTCATTGCGTTTAATGAATTCCTTGGTGCCATCCAGCGGATCCACCAGCCAGTAGCGGCCTTCGGCATCAGCACCAGTAAAACCCTCAATATCCTCTTCGGAAAGGATTGGAAACTGCACCGGCAGCGCCTGCAATCCTCGCACAATGATATGGTGGGCTGCCTTATCCGCCTCGGTCAGCGGGCTGTTATCCGCTTTCTTTTCCACGCTGAAATCGCGGGCGTAAACGCACATAATGGCCTCGCCCGCTTCTCGGGCAATACGTTCAACGGCGTCCAACAGAGCTTGATCAGTAAGCGCCATATTATAGTCCTTGCATAAGACATATTTATTGCATAAAAAAGCTGTCAGGCAGAAGCCACTCTCGCCACTGCCTGACAGCCAGCGCATTTCAGAATCAGTTAACCATGCCACGTTAACGCAGTGCTGCGATCACAGTGTCAGCCGTTGCCTCCGCAGCTATTTCGGATTTTTTGAACTATATATTCAGCTTTTAAGAGCATGTTAAAAAATCAAAATAATCATTACAACAATTAAAATAAATTTATTAAATAAAAAAAGCCAGCACTAGGCTGGCTAAAAAACTCAAAGTAATATATTAATTCAGCCTATTGGCATCTTGTAGCTTTAACACACCACTGAGCGCAGAATCTTGACTGACTACTAACAAAGAAGTCACGTTTGCTTTCAGCATGATATTTTCCGCATCTGCAAAAATTTCAGCTTCGTTGATAGTAAGCGGGCTATGAGTCATTACATTCGCAGCAGTAAGCCCATCAAAACTGTCATGATTATACAAAGCCCGTCGCAAGTCACCGTCAGTGATAACACCTTTTATCGAGCCATGATCAACAACAACTGCAATACCCAAACCTACTTGAGTAATTGTCATGATCACTTCTTTCATATTATCTTGAGGCGCGCATATAGGTAGTTCTGTGTGCATAACATCTTTAACGCGAGTTAATAAGCGCTTACCTAAACTACCGCCAGGATGAAAAACTGCAAAATCATGCGGCTTAAAATCACGCCGTTCTATCAATGCGACAGCCAAGGCATCCCCCATCGCTAGAGCAACGGTAGTAGACGTTGTGGGCGCCAGGTTATTTGGGCACGCCTCCCTCTCCACTGAAACATCTAAAACCAAGTCGCTGTTACGTCCCAGCGTAGAGTCTGGATTACCTACCAAAGCAATTGTTTTTACACCAAAGTGACGAAGTGAAGGTATTAAACGAATGACTTCTTCTGTCTCACCACTATAAGAAATCAAAATGACAACATCTTCAGCGGTGAACATGCCCAAATCGCCATGATAGGCTTCAGCAGGATGTACAGCAAAGCTTGGGGTACCAGTTGAAGCGAGCGTAGCGGCAATCTTGTTACCGATAATCCCCGACTTTCCCATTCCAGAAACCACAACACGCCCGGACGTATTGAGTACCATCTCAACAGCTTGGTCAAACGAATCATCAAGTCGGCCAGCCGCCGCTTCCAATGCGCGGGCTTGAACTTCAAACACCACTTTACCGACATTAATACTAGACATACAGCACACTTCCTTTGCAGTTCAAATTACTGTGCGGCACCACTTGAAACAGAATGAAAACCTGCCGCGGAATTAAATACATCAGATTTACCATGCGCTACTAGAATAGCATCTGCAAGTTCTCGGAAAGCACCTTGGCCACCTCCAAGAGTTAATACTCCCGTGGCTTGCTGCTTCACATAGTTAGGCGCATCAGCTACGGCGTATGATTGCCCGCAAGCAACGAATGCTGGAAGATCAATTGAATCGTCACCAATGCAAGCCGTTTGTTCTGAAGTGACCCCCGCTTTCGCCATGAGTTCAAGGCATGCAGCTTCTTTATCCTTAACACCAAACGCATGCAGCGTGATGCCGAGATCATCTACCCGTTTGCGTAATGTGGCAGAATCACGCCCTGATAATACAGCCACCCGAATTCCGCTTTCTTCTAGGAGGCGCATTCCTAGACCATCACGTACATGAAAGCGCTTTAAGCACTCCCCTGTTGCATCGTAATAGATACCACCATCGGTCAGTACGCCGTCCACATCCGTAATCACCAATTTAATTTTGGCGAGCGGAGAAACAGGTAGATGGGGTTTGCCAGCAAGGATATCACGCACCTTTTCTAGACACTCAGGTGTATCCACACCAGGCCCTGTGGGCTTAACTTCAAACGCGCTGATACGTAACCCGGCAGAGAGCAATCGAAGCTGCTCCAGCTGCTCGGTTTGCTCTAAAGCCGAGGGCGGTAATGAAGCGTATTGCTCAAGTATTCGTTTGCGATATGCATAAACGCCTACATGCTTTTTAAATCCAGGGTGTTTATTAACTTCACGAGGATAAGGTATAGGAGACCGGCTGAAATAAAGCGCATTGCCTTTTTGACCCAGCACAACTTTTACAACGTTAGGATTCTGGGCTTCTTCGTCGTCAATAGCGTGATAAAGCGTTCCAACATCAACGTTGTTATCTGCCAACATGCCTTGAGCTAGTTGCTCTACATCGTCAGGTCGAACAAGGGGTTCGTCGCCCTGTAGATTAATATAGATGTCGGCTTTTACTTGCTCCATCACTTCAACTAGTCGATCAGTGCCCGAAGGATGGTCCGGGGATGTAAGCACTACATTTCCACCGAAGGCATGTACTGCATCAACGATTCGTTGATCATCTGTCGCTACAACCACAGTACTAGCGGAAGGCACTTGCTGTGCCTTCTCATATACCCACTGCACCATTGGCTTACCCAGCAAGTCGGCAAGCGGCTTACCCGGCAAACGACTTGAGCCATATCGCGCGGGAATAATCAATGCTACACGCTGTAATTCAGACACACCCTACTCCTTAATCAATCTCAAGTGCTGGCATGGCCTTCACAGCATCATCAATAGCTTTGACCTGAATAAGGAAAGGCTCTAGCAGGTGTAGAGGTAACGCACTGGGGCCATCGCACTTGGCATTGTCCGGATCTGGGTGGGCTTCTAAGAACAACCCGGCTATCCCAATCCCCATCCCGGCACGTGCTAACTCAAGAGCCTGTTTGCGACGACCACCTGATGCGGCGCCAAGCGGATCGCGCTGCTGAAGTGCATGGGTAACATCAAAGATAATCGGCAAGTCACCACAGGTTTCTTTCATAACACCGAAGCCCAACATATCAACCACCAGATTGTCATACCCAAAGCTGGTGCCTCGGTCACAAAGCATTAACTGGTCGTTACCCGCCTCTTTGAACTTCTCAACAATATTAACCATTTGCCCAGGGCTTAAGAACTGTGGCTTTTTGATATTGATGGGCTTGCCAGTTTTCGCCAGAGCCATTACCAGATCCGTTTGGCGTGCAAGGAAGGCGGGCAACTGAAGAATATCCACTACTTCAGCAACTTGAGCTGCCTGCCAAGGTTCATGCACATCGGTAATTACTGGCACGCCAAACTCTTTTTTCACATCTTCAAAAATGCGCATACCTTCTTCTAAACCAGGGCCACGGTAAGAGTGAATAGAAGAACGGTTGGCCTTATCAAAGCTAGCTTTGAATACATAGGGGATCTCAAGCTTGCCACACACTTCAACATATTTCTCACAGGCGGTCATCGCTAGATCACGTGATTCAAGGACATTGATGCCTGCCAATAGGGTAAATGCTTTACCATTCGCTATAGAGATATTGTAGCCGTTCAAATTCATGGTCATCATTCCGTCTTTGATGGTGGTTCTTTCCAGTGATCAAGCTTTGCCTTGGAAAATTTTGATTTACGACCTCTATTCCAGGTCACTCCTTGCCTGACAATTTTTGCAGGTGTACCTGCGATAAGCACATTCTCATCGGTAAATTTCTTATTTACAAACGAATAGGCACCTACGATAGAATCATTAGGTATTTCAGAGCCTTTGCTAATTAAGCTACCAACGCCCACCCACACATGATTGCCGATTTTAACAGAGGCGGGGTGGTTAACACGTTCCCGAGATTTAACATCTACGACAGAGTGGGCATCAGTGGTGCGTATTTCTATATCCCTTGAGAACATGCACCAATGACCTATTTCAATATTGCAGCCTTCTTGGCATAAAAGATATGCCGATTGAAAAGTAGAAAACTTACCTATTGTTACAACTTGATTATTCCCCCTAACAATTAACCTTCCTCTAAAAACGACACCTTCTTCAAAGAAAACTTTATTTGAATCACCAGAGATAGAAATCTTAGCAACGACTGTAGAGTTGACATCTATTTCAAACACATTCCCCACACCAACTATATCCAAATCAACTTTTGCAAGTTTAGCTTTTGAAGATATAATATCGTTCTTTGTAGTGTCACCTATGACAGTAAACTTCTTTTTTTCTTGAGACTTCTCATTATTCGGCATTAAAGAAAAAAGGCTCACAGCCTTCGAAATAGAAAAAAACTTCTTTAGTTTAATAAAATTAAAACTCATTTATAGACACTTTTCAATTTTCAATAAATTATCAATCGCATCTTTAAAGCCCGGATATTTCTTGACACATAGCTCAAAAACGGGCAAAGCCTTACTAAATTTCTTTTCATTTTTATACATTAAACCAATTCGATACAATGTCCATTTAGAAAGTAAATTAAAATTTACAGCACCACTATCTACCAACCTAGAAAGAGATTTGTAGTCTCTTTTAAAATAAAAATAATTAATACAATCTGATGTAGATACTCCTATCGATCCTTTAATGGTTTTTTTCTTAAAACCTGCCGGCGCAAACACAACGTCTCTCAAATGCTTAACCTTGTTTAAATTTAAAAACTTTAACTGATAAAATTTTTCGGTAAACTCATGCCTTGTTTGCTCTAAAATATTTTGATCCAAAAACCATTGATCAATTTCATTCGTATAGCTTTTTTTAATATTAGCCACAAGCTGAGTAAGGAAAGCCCCACCAGTAGAAGTTGAGTTTATAAACAATCTACCAGCCTGAATTCTTTGCCAAGGTAAGCCTGTTTTCTTTTCCTTAAAGCCAACATCAATAGTAGACAATTCATCAAAGATAACATCTGGAGCGGAGTTAAAAATGCAATCAATGTCAATAATGAACATTTTTCTAAAAAAATCACGCGAAATCCAATCAGCAACTAAGAATCGACTAAAAGCAAAAAACCACTTATTATTATCCCCTTTAAGAGTTATAAAATACACTCCTTTTTCGTTATAACTTTTAATATTTTTATTCAAATATTCAAGCAACAACTCATTTGGATTTACTACAGCGACAAGCAATTCTGAAGAAACAGACCCATAAGAAACATAGCTTTCAATTAACCCAGAGCTATAACTATCAAAGTATTCAGAATCAGAAGTGGCAATAATAACGTTATTTTTCTTAGGGGAAGCACCAAGATATTTACACTCCAAAGCATCAAATATATGATTATAATTTTTTTCAACATAAAAGCTAGAACCCCCCCTTAACCAAGAGCAAGATTTTCCCTCGATCAAATGTCCTCGCTCAGAAACTTCATTTCCAACTTTTTTAAACAATTCAATTGCTTTACTTCGATCATAGTTATAAATCCAACCTGCTATATAAAAATCTTTATAAATCAACAAATCTTCCGAAACATTTAATGCTAGAAACGAAGAATAGTTTTCATCATTACCAGACAACAACAAGCTCATTCCTAATAAATTAATAGAGTACGCCGTTAACTCGACCACCTCATTGCTTAAACAAGTATCAATTATTTGTTCATACTCACCTTCTTTGAAATAATTGAATAAAGCATCATTATTTGAATTCATCAAGATCACCTTTATATGTTTTTTTGGGCTTGAACATACAACACATTAAATCAAACACAATAGCAAACCTCAATAAAAACTATTTCCCAATAATACCCAATATCTTACATGGTCAACTTATAAGTAAATAGCTTCACCAAGAAAGAAATCCAACCCCTTTCAGCTCTCAATTTATTATAAAAGGAAAGATTTTATTTATTGCTAGCTATATAATCAATAGCATCCTCTATTTCACATCTTTGCTGTATATTGGGGTCATAATATTTAGACAAAGCTATATAACTATAAAAGAACACTTCTTCTAAGCTGCGCTTTTTAGTTCTGCGCTCTACTTCAATCTTATCAGTTGTCAAACCCCAGTTAGAATAAAAAGGCGCGCCATAACAAGTCACTTTCTTCCCAGCCAATAATGCTTCGAACCCCATACCGGATGTGCCAACATATACTTCATCAACGATATCAAACAATGCATAAGGATTAATATCATAGTTAACCGTTGATATATTGTCCATATGCTTAGTAAAAGCTAATTTTTCAACATTGTAGTAACTGGACTTACCACCTTTAATAGCATCAGGATGCTGTTTTATAATGATCTCAGCGTTGGGGTTTAACTTAATTGCATCGTGGAGCATTCTATCAAATGTTTTCTCATCAACGAGTCCTGATGCTACTGATTGGTCACCGAAGCGTTGGTCTAACAATAAAATTTTACGTTTGTCAGATTTTCCTATTTTCAAAGGTAAATCAGGAGCATGATTATATTTAGAGACCCTATTACTCACTATTTTATGAATAATTTTTTTAGACCTTTCTATTTGTTGAATAGTCAATCGTGAATCTGAACTCAATAATGTTTCTAGTCTTGATGGTTTAGTGGCATCATAGTAAGAAGTTAAATCATCAATAATGATTGAAAGAGTAGGCTCTCCAGACAGGCCAATATCCAATGACCGGATAAAACCATCTTCTATAATAATTATTGGCTTACCAAGAGCTTTAGCAATTATGCGTTGGTTAGCTTTACTATCATTATCTCCAATACCCCATTGAAAAAAAGCTTCGACTGCTGATAGAGAACTTGCAGATGCAAGTCCAACACTGCTATTTAACTTTAAGCGTGCATTAAGCATATCCGGCAAGTATTTCTGAACGCCAAGCCAAATCTTATCATTACTTGGAATGGCTATGACATCTAACTTCTCATTTTTCAAAATCTTTTCAAATGGTGTTTTATTTAGCTTTACTATTCGTTCTTTATTAACAATGTCTTTTAACACTTTTTTAATGCGTGTTGCTGCTAGGCCATCAAAGCTACCTACACCGAACATGTTTGATGCCCATTCAAAACCTTTTTCTGGTATATAATGTTTGCCAGCTTCAATAATGCCTAATTGATTTTCAATTCCTTCAATATTAGAAATAGCTGGAATACCAACCTTCTTCCATATTTGATTGAACTCAATGTACTTTATCGAAAACGATGGGGTATCAGCTAGAATAGCTTCAAAAAGCATAGTACTATTCACTGAAGTAACTATATCTGAATGAAAAATAGTTTCCTCAGCATTAACAAAATAACAATCAGCATCATCGATTGCAGCATTATTAGACTCAATAAGTTTTCCTGTTAATTCCTCGCCTAAAATATCATCTTTAGAAGGTGGGAGTCTTACTACTAATTGATAGCCATATTTTTGTGATGCAATATATAAATCTTCTACTGCTCTTATTTGAGAATCACGGGCTATCTTTACATCAAACTGAGAATCTAGCGATTGTGAGGCAAAAAGAATTATCTTCCTTTCCGGATTTAATCCAAACAATGCACAGTACTGTTTTCGACTAAGCATCGGACTATAATTTTTATAGGTATCAAACTTTGGTGCCCCTACTTTTATAAACCTATCACTCGGATAGCCTCGCTCAACAAATATTTCCTCTTGTAGCTGCCCCCAACCTAGGACCAAGTCAACTGTGGGTGTCATAGCATTAGTTTTAGGACACCAATAATATTTCGATCTATCAGCAAAAACTGACTCATGAGGGATAAGTATGGTTGCAATATCAAGCTCTTTACATACGGACGCGATTATTCTCATCACTGGAGACCAATCAAACGTAAAAACAAAAGCTGCAATTTTATCTTTTATTGGTATAAGCTTTCTAGCAACCATTTTTCGATACAAAACGGGATTATTTAATGCAAACCTTAAAATATCTCGTCTTAGTTCATTAGGATCACCTCCTTTTACGAGGTCGAATGCTAATAACTGGTATATATCATCATTCTTGATTTTATTAATCAGTGTATTACCATGTTCAGCAATCCATGGCATGTATAGGAAAACCGACTTCGAGGGTACATCGCTAACTAGCAAATAACTGTTTGGATTATTATTATACCACAATGGGATTTCAGCACTTTTTATACTTTCATCATTTGAATTTTTAGTCGAGTTTTCATCTTCCTTTCTTTCAGATTTGATTAGAGCATTACTTTTAGTTTTAATACTTTCTTCAAAAGAGGGGTTAGATAAAATATTAACTACATAATCAAAACTGACTTCACTTCCAGTATCAACATTAAAATATCTTGGGTAAACAAGATATGCTATAGAAAAAATTTCATTTATTTTAAGTTTTCTCTTTCTGCGCTCATTTTTTTGACGATCATCAGTTAATCCCCATCCCGAATAGAATGGACATCCCAGCGTGGTAACTGTGATTCCGCGGAGTAGTGCCTCAAAGCCTCCCAATGATGTGATCGTGTAGACATGGTCTACAGTTTCAAAGGCATTCGCCAATGGCACATCTTTTTTCAAGACCAGGGCTATATTTTCCACGTCCTTGGGGTTTGATTGATAAGCTCGATGACCACTCATCACATCTGGATGTGGCTTATAAATAACTTGTGCACCTTGGTTTTCTTCGACCGCCAAACGCACTACATCGTTATTGGTGAGCTTTTTATCACAACCATATTGAATGGAAGCGTCGTCTTCAACCTGACCCAATACCAATATTCGCTTTTGGGTTTTGGACCCGTAAATAGTTTCAATCTTAACTGATTGGCTGTTATTGTATTTGCTGACCCCTGTTTCCAACAGCAATTTAATCCCTTCTTTGGCCTGATCTAGCAGCTCCGGTTTGCTTGAAAAATCAAAGTTATTCAGCAAGTCTTCCAGATCAGAAGGCCTTGTTGCATCAAAATAGGGAGTTTTGCTATCCAGGCAAAGTGACATTGGCGGAGCCTTGGTCGCTCCTAACTGGACAGAACGCACAAATCCATCCTCCACGAATTTGGTAGATATTTTTTCCTCTCTTAAAAACTCTAAAATATATTCGGGTGCCTTGAAGCCCCAGATAAACACTTGGCATGACTCTTTCAGTGATAGGATTTTCTTACGATATTGGGAATTAAACTGGCTTTTCTTTATATCTTTAGGAAGAAAAATAAGATCGTATTCTGAGAAATACATGCGCAGGTAAGTTTTCCAGGTACTGAAACCTACTACGAATATTTTTGGCTTACCTTCTCTTAATTTTTTATTTTTAACGGCATCTTCAAAAAACATTACTGGATGTTTCAATAACTTTGTCAGCTTGCTCAACTTATTCACCTATTAGCATTAATCAAAATATGAGTCACGGAGCGATGCGTACTGGTCACGCAATTTCTGATATTCGTTACGTGCCTGTTCCATTAGCCTTTTAGCTTCTAAAACTTCTTTTTCGTTGGCACTCGCTTTTTTTCCTTGTGCTACCTTAACGCTCTCCTTTTCAGCCATGCTGTCATGATATGCTTTAATGGCATCGTCCACGTTATCGTACCAAAACGCGTTACCCTGATTTATCCATATTCCTGCATCACACAGCTCTCGTAATATTCCCTCACTGTGTGAAACGATAATGATACTAGCCTTGCCTATTTTTTCTTTGAATGCTGACGTCGCCTTTTTTCGAAAACTCAAGTCACCTACTGATGTTGCTTCATCTGAAATGTAAACATCAAAATCGAAAGCGAGTGACAAGCCAAATGATAGTCTTGAGCGCATACCTGATGAATAGGTGCGCACAGGTTCATCAAAAGCACTACCTATTTCCGCAAACCCTTCAACAAAATCAATGACGCGTTTGATCTCTTTAGGGTTGCTACCTTGAGCACGTGCAACAAATTTTACATTCTGGCGTCCGGTCATGTTGTTTTGCATACCACCAGAAAGCCCCACGGGCCAGGAAACACGGCTATAGCGAATGACCTCGCCTTTATCTGGGGTATCCATACCTGCGATTAGGCGTAGTAATGTGGATTTACCCGCGCCGTTAGGGCCAATCAGCCCTACACTCACTTGC
This sequence comes from Halomonas sp. HAL1, assembly GCF_030544485.1. Classification (NCBI taxonomy): domain Bacteria; kingdom Pseudomonadati; phylum Pseudomonadota; class Gammaproteobacteria; order Oceanospirillales; family Halomonadaceae; genus Halomonas; species Halomonas sp. HAL1. The sequence goes on along the minus strand of NZ_CP130610.1, from coordinate 1,387,246 downwards.
TTGGGAATGGTCAGATTGATGTCTTTGAGCACCCAGTCACTGCCGTGGTGGTTGTGGTAGCGCTTGTAGAGGTTTTTTATTTCAATCATTTTTGGTTTGTGAATTGTGAGTGGTGAATTGTGAGTGGTGAATCAGGTGCGTGCTCCTCAACTCACTACTTACCATTCACTACTTTCACTTCTTTTCCTTTTCGCTTATAGAGTTTTTCCAACTCGCTTTTGAGCGCTGCGCGAGCAGTTTGTTCACCGTGCACCAAGCGAATGGTGTGGGGCCAGCGGCGCATGCGTTTGACGAAGTTGAGCAGGTTCTTTTGATCGGCGTGGGCGGAGTAACCGCTGATAGAGGTCACGCCTGCCTTGATATCGATTCGCTCGCCATCGATGTTGACCCAACCGCCCTGGGGGCCGTACTGCTGAATATCTCGCCCTGGGGTGCCTGCGCCTTGGTAGCCTACGAATAGTACCTGATGGCGTTCATCGCCCAGCATGGCTTTCAGGTAATTCATGATGCGCCCGCCTGCACACATGCCGCTGGCAGCAATCACTACCGCTGGGCGGCCTGTTTTGGCTAGGTACTCCACGGTTTGCTCATGCTCTGCGTGGCTATCCACCGTGTAGAGGTTGGCAAAGTTGAGCGGATGGCGGCCACTGCGCAGGCGGCCCTGGGCTTCTTTATCCCAGTAGGGTTTCAGCTCGCGGTACACCTGAGTAAAGCGTGAGGCTAGCGGGGAATCCACGATAATTTCGAGCGATTGCCATTGGGGTGAGCGCGCTTGATGAATAATGGTTTCAAGCTCATAGAGTAATTCTTGCGTTCGGCCAATGCTGAACGCAGGCACCATCACCGTGCCGCCGTTAGCGAGTGCTTGCTCCACGGCAGCTTTTAAGGTGGCGCGGCGCTGGCGGCGGTCTGGATGTCGGCGGTCGCCGTAGGTGCTTTCGAGCACCAGTTGGTCACAGCCGTGTGGCGATTTAGGTGCCGGGAGTAGCGGTGCGTAGGGGGCGCCTAGATCACCGGAAAATACGACGCGCTCTTTTTGACCGGTGACGGCATCCTGGTAGCTTACTTCTACGTAGCTTGAACCCAGAATGTGCCCTGCCCGTTTGAGTTTGATGCGGGTGGTGCCTCTGCCGCCCATGCCTGAGCCAATGCTGGAGTGACCGCTTACGTCGCTTGCTGACCCTATGTTGTGCCATTTGCCGTAAGGCACGCTAATAATCTGCTTTTCGAGCTGGGCTTGAAAGCGCTCTATTAGTTGGGTGTTGCGGGTAAAGCCGATTTTTAGCGCGTCTTCAATAACCAGTGGTAGCAGTTTGGCCGTGGGGATCGAACAGATGATGGGGCCGGTGAAACCAGCGGCCAGCAGGTAAGGCAGCCTGCCCACGTGGTCGATGTGTACGTGGGTGATGATCAGGGCCCTGACGGTGCTGATATCGAATTCGATTTGTAGCTGCTCGAAGCTGTCTTCGGTGGCGTCTTCACCTTGGAAGAGGCCGCAATCTACCAGTAGGGATTCGTTTTGATTGAGAACCAGTTGGTGGCAGCTGCCGGTGACACCAGTGGCGCCGCCGTGGTGGATAATTTCGAGCATTTGAAACCGTGAGTTGTGAGTTGTGAGTTGTGAGTTGTGAGTTGTGAGTTGTGAGTTGTGAGTTGTGAGTTGTGAGTTGTGAGTTGTGAGTTGTGAGTTGTGAGTTGTGAGTTGTGAGTTGTGAGTTGTGAGTTGTGAGTTGTGAGTTGTGAGTTGTGAGTTGTGAGTTGTGAGTTGTGAGTTGTGAGTTGTGAGTTGTGAGTTGTGAGTTGTGAGTTGTGAGTTGTGAGTTGTGCAGAATTATCGACTTTGTAAATGGCGAATCAACCCACCGAGTAAACCAGATACTTGGTGAATTAATTCAATGGCAGTTGTCACATCTCGAATGTAACCAAGGCGCTGGGCAATCAGCAACTGGGTTTCAATTTCACTCAACGAGCCACGTGCGATAAACAAAAAACGAATAAAATCTTTATCACTTCCTCTTGCTGCGCCTTCTGAAATATTGCTTGGAATTGATATAGAAGCTCGCCTCATCTGACTTGTGAGACCAAATCGTTCGTCATCAGGAAAGAGCGACGTAATTTGATAGACGTGTTCGACCAGATCCATCGCCTGCTGCCAAACTCTCAGTTCCTGATGCTTCCTCATTCCCACCCCTACCACTTACTATTCACGACTCACCACTAACCATTCACAACTCACGACTCACACTTCACGCCTCACCTAATCCCTGTGATCCTTGATGATCATGATCAGCATGCTGAGGATGAAGGCTAAGAAGATGGTGATGATGGCGAATACGCTGCTGTTGTAGAGCCGGTTCGGTTCTGTGGGGTATTCCGGCATTAGCGGGCTTTGCAGCACGCTTACTTGCTTGAGTTGGCGGGCAGCTTCAAGGCGAGTATTTTCAAGTGAGGCCAATGCGTTTGAGTAGGTTTCCTGGGCGAACTGTGCCTGTAGCTCTAGCGTTTCATATTCGGCGGAAACGCTGTTAAGCGAGTCCCCGGATGCCTGAGCGATACGATCCCGCTGCTCAATAATTTGGTCGCGTAGCGCGGTGATATTGCGTTCCACCTGGCGTAACTCAGGCGATTGAGCACTTTGGTAGCTTGAAAGCGCATTGCGTTGGGCTTGTAGGCGGGCAAGGTCTGCTTCAAGTGTTGCGACGACTTGATTGATGCTGGCGACAGTATCGGTTGGCGATACCAGCCCATACTCATTCTGGTATTCCAGCAAGGCCTGGCGCGTTGCGGTAAAGCGTTCATCCAAGCGTACCATTTGCCGCTCCAGGAAGTGCACCTGCTCGTCGGCCAGGCGGTGACCCATTTCATTCATATGGTCTTCACCGGCTTCTAACAAGAGGGTGGTCATTTCGTGGGCAAATTCTGGGGTATAGCCCTGCACTTCTATATTCAGTACGCCTGCATACTCATCTAGCTCTACCTTTACTCGGCGCAGGTAGTATTTGTGCAGGTCTTCGATTGGGGCATCGCGATCACCTAGCTTGGCAAAAATATCGCCATGCTCGGTGTAATGCTCACGGATATTGAGGTCTTTATCCAGGCGGCGCAGCATATCCACTGAGAGTAAGTGCTCACGTAGCAGCAGTAGGTCTGCAGTATTACCTGCGCCTCCTCCCATTAACGATGACAAGCTGAGTTCCGGCGTGGCGACCTGCGGGCTTTCTAACACTACGGTTGCCCGTGAGACATAACGTTCTTGAGCAATAATAAACCAGTAAAACGACACCAGAAAAATAGCTAGAAAAGCCAATGCCCAGTGCGGGGACTTACTAAAAAACCGACGTATTTTAACTTGCATGGATTATTTGGCCTTCAAACGAACAGAAAAGCGCAGGTGCATTAATAGCCCCAGGGCATTTAAAGTGAGCGTAACCAGCCAAAAATAGAGCATGCTGGTACCGTGAATGGTTTTGTAGTTTTCGAAGAACCCGAGACGTAATGTTTCAAGCGCGTGGGGGATGGGATTAAGCATTAAATATTCGAGTAGCCAGTGCGGTAGTTGGTTAAGCGGAAAAATGACCCCAGAAATGATTAACAACGGAAGTGATATCATTCGAATTACTCGTCCAATTTCTGGCACCAGTGTTGAAGCTACTGATGTTACAAGTCCTAATCCAAGGCCGAGACTCCATAACGAGAGCCAAGCAGCCATCGCCCGAATGGCATTGTCAGGGTACAGCTCCAAGCCCAGCATTAAGCCGCCGACAATAAACAGTAAAAAAACAAAAGTCCGTAACATACCCTCCAGAAAATTACGCACTAATACCGGATCAACAGGCTGAACCTGCCTGTATGCGAACAGAGCGCTATTACCTTCAATAGCTCCCATACCGCGTATCATGCCTTCACGCACTAAGAAAAAACCCATTAGGCCTGCAATCATCCAGGGGATAAATGGCGCGTTTGTAATGAGTCGATCACTGCGTATAAAGCTACGAATGGCGACCATAATTGCGACCATGGCGACTGGCTCAAAAATCATCCAGAACCAGCCCATACGGTCTGACATGGTGCGAGAGATGGCTTCTCGCATAAACATGGCATACCACACGCTGCGGGTTACCTGCCACGGCGTGCGGGCTCTCCGTGGCTGAGACTGAGCGTTTATGTTTTCCATAGCGTTAATTCTTCAGAGAGATACATGATGTGAATCGTGAATTGGAAGTAGTGAATAGTACCTCCCTACTCACCACTCACCACTCACCACTCACCACTCACCACTCACCACTCACAATTCTTACAGATCAACCGCTACGCGGGTGGCGACTGCTACTTGGTAGAGTATCTGCGTGATGGTGGAGGCTAGCTGTAGGTTGTGAGTGGGAGCTGCAGGCATGACCAGGATTTCATCACCGGGGCGCAGGTTGACGTTGCGAGCGTTCTCGACCGCGCCGTTCTGGCGTACCACTAGGATGTGGTCGTCATCTGCACGCTCGGTAAAGCCACCTGCGCCTTCGATGTAATCGATCACACTCATGCCGGGGCGGTAGACCGCTGCTTGGGGCACCAGCACTTCCCCACTAATAAGCATGGAGTCACTGACTTCAGGAATGGTGACCACATCGCCATCCTGCAGACGAATATCGGAAATGCGACCATCGTAAGCGACTACCAAGCGGCCACTGGGCTCCAGTTCGCTGGCACGGGCGATGAAGTCTTGAATCAACTGTGCTTCCTGAACTCGAATGGCGGCTTCTTCATTGGTATTGGAAGGCGCGCCGAGGTAGGTGGTTTCCAGGCGGCGTAGGCTGTCTTCCAGCGACTGGGCCTGCTGCTCCTTGACGCTTTCCCGCTTGATTGAAATGCTTTCCACGGCGGTCATGCTTTCCGGCACGGCGATGGCATCCAGCAGTTCGCTCAGGCGGACATCCCTGGGTAGCGCGTAGCGCGAGGGGCCATAGTAGCTGCCCTCTACTTCTACCACGATGGTCTCACTGCGCTGGTCCGAGCTGAACAGTACTTCATCGCCACTGCGAATCGTTTGGCCGTAGAACATATCGATGGGGAAGTACTGGGCAATGGGGCCGTCTTCACGGTCGCCACGCAGCAGTACATGGGAAACACCGCTTTTCAGCCGTGCCAGGTTTACTAATTCGGCACCGCTTAGCTGGTTACCGACCAACTCGTAGCGATGCTGGCGATGTACATCACCGCCGACGGCAATGGCCGGGCCGCGCTCTTCCACCACAATAGTGTCACCATCCTGAAACTGCGGGCGGGCAATGCTGCCATTAAGCAGGAAGTCATAAAGATCGACCGTGGCCACAGTGGTGTTGTTGCGCACCACGCGCACTTGGCGGTAGCTGCCCAAGTCCTGATCGATGCCGCCCGACTGATCGAGGAAGTAAAGCAGTGAGTCGTTCGGCGTGCCGGCGTAGCGGCCGGGGTTTTCTACGTAGCCCGTGACGTACACCGCTACCGGCTGAACGCCTTGCAGGTTGGTGTAGACCTCTACGTTATCCGGGTAGACGGAGGTAATCGCACTGCGCACGCTGTTATCGACTTGCTGACTGCTTTGGCCTTCTACATTCAGCGGGCCAGAGCCGGGAATAAAGATGTTGCCCTGGGCGTCCACCGGTAGCACGCGGTCAAACTCAACTGCCCCCCAGGCACGTACGGTGACTTGGTCACCGGGCTTGATGCGGTAATCCGGATTCAGGCCATCGCCCATGGCGCCACGAAAGCCGCCGGTAAACAGGTTGGCGCCAAACGGTGGCAGCGCATCCGGGTTTTGCGGAGGTTGTGATACCGGGCCATAGGTGCCACTGCGCCAGTCTGCGCGTGGAGTATCGTTCACCTGCTCTTGCTGCTGAGCACCAGCGCCCTGTTGCTCCTCCTGTTCGGGCAGAATACTGTCGGAAAGGCTTAGCGACTGTGCCAGGGTGGTACTGGCGGTGAAAGTGCTGATCAGCGCGAGTGAGGCCACGGCCACGGTGCGCTTAAGCGATGCACGGTTAAGCGGTTTTAAAACGTTCATCAGTTACGCCCCTGTGCTGTTTGCGCCACAACGCGTTGATTGACCCAGCCGTTTGGCGTTTTACACACCAGGGCCGAGCGGGCGGCGTTGCCTGCCACTCCAATCACCTGCAGCTTGCGGCATTCACGACCGCTGGCAGCCAGGTAGGCAGCGTCGGCAACAACTTCAACATTGTTACCCCATGGGCTGCGGGCCACATTCATGATGGCACCGGCGGGGGCTTTTGTTAGGAAGTCGTTGAGGCTTTCGTCTTGGAGCAATGTGGCGGGGTCATTATTGAGCACGTACTGTGCTTCTTGCTGGCCAGAGCCGGAGGGATAAGAGGCGCAACCGCTGACAATGACTAAACTAAGCGCCGCCAGCAGCATGCGAGCTGGCGACACGAAGGAACGTTGGGATAATGGCATATTCGATTCCAAATTAAAGGCACGCTACCGCCCAGGGGTTATAACGGACGGATTCCCTTGCCCTACTCTTCTGCGCGGGTGAATGTGGTGGTGCGCGACGCTCTTGCTGGACTAAAAACGTAGATATCAGACTAGATATTTCGCACCAGCCCACCATTGTAGGGGAATACCGGTGCTGCCTCTACATCGACAGCTCTTGTACAAAAACTCAGTTTTCTGAGGAACTTAAAATTTCACCAAAAAAAAACCGGCTGATTTCGAGCCGGCTTCTCAGTAGCCTCGCGGCCACCTGTCATAGCAAGGTGAATGTATCGCTGGTCAAAGCGCTTGGGAAGCTTTGCTGAGGGGAACTACACTCGTAATATACTGGCGTTTCAGGGTTCCCCATAGTACGGCAATCCAGAAGGCATATATCATTATCCCACTGTTATGAGATAAAAAGGTTTGTGTCAGACCGAAATCAATATAAGTGACTGGTAATAACACCCCTGCTACCGCTAGCGACCGTTTGGCAATATCCGGCTCAGAAAAATGACGAGCAAATAACCGTAAAGGTACTAGGTAAAGTAAAAGCAAAACGATTACACCTACAATGCCGCGCTTTGCAAAAGCATCAATCATTTCATTATGCGCGTGTCCGTAGCGAAGAATGCCTGATTCAACGACGCCCTCACTTGCCAGCACGCTCATCTGCTCTCGATAGCCGTTTTCACCCCAGCCGAATAGCGGCTTTTCACTAATCATATGGCCTGCACCACGCCACATTTCAAACCGGGAACCCACAGAGGTGACTCGATTATCACCTGATGCATACTGGCTCACATCATTAAATGCTTGATGCACTCGATGCTGCACCCCTGCTTGTGGAATTGTATAAACCAGTATGCTAGCTCCTACCAAGATCATCACTAAAGCGAATTTGAGCCAATTGGCTAAATGCCTTCCATATGCACGATAAAGCACCCATAAAACGATGGGGAAACCAATCCATCCACCTCGACTACCGGAAAATAGTGAACCTAGAATTCCAAATGCCGCCCCTAAGAGTAAAAAGCAAACCCACATATTGCGACGCTGCTGTACCATTGCCCAGCCCAAACCAGCCAAACATAGTACCCCGACCAACATACTTAGATTGCCGAATTGAATCACGTGTGTGTAACCACTAGCACGGTCAGACTCTTCGATAATTTTCTGCCAACCTGCCCAACTTCCAGTGGTGATCGCTCCAAACGCTAACCCACTCCACAGAAACGCTAAACGCGGCGGACAAGCTATGATTAGAAACATGGCAGGGATAGCCATTGCTAATCGGCTCGGTCTATCGATACCACTTATACCTATGCTATCCCACCAAGCTTCTAGGGCATGGACAATGATATAGGCGAAAAATGAGCCAATGAGCAGTCCGTCTCGACGGTCTAGATTAAGAGCGGGCCGCTGAACAAGTAAGCTTATGCTTCCCAAGACTAACATTGCCGCTCCTAGGGAATACCCACTTGGGATAATGAGAGCTATAGCACCTAGCAAAAAAACAGCGGTACTCGTGTAATACTGGCATAGCTTTTTTTTAAAAACAGGACGCGTCGATGACACAGAATGCATGGTGTGGTCTCTAAAAGAAATGATTCGCTATTCAAAAATACGGCAAATTAAGCTTGATATTAGATAACAAAGAAAAACTACTCGTCATTCATTTATTTAAGAAGGCCATACTTATCAATAACTATTTGGATGGACAAACCCTTTAAAAATTGTCATACAAATAATGCGAAGGTCTAGCCATAAAGACCAATTATCGATATACCATAAGTCATGCTCCACTCGGCGCTCCATTTTATCTAGCGTATCAGTTTCTCCACGAAGCCCATTTACTTGAGCCCAACCTGTAATACCCGGCTTTACCTTATGCCGTTTCATGTAAGATTCCACTAATTCTTTATAATACTCATTATGTACTAATGCATGAGGACGTGGCCCTACAATCGACATTCGCCCCTGCAGTACATTATAAAACTGGGGCAACTCATCAAGTGAGGTTCTTCTTAGAAATGAGCCAAGCGGAGTGACTCTGGGATCGCCACGTTTCGCCTGGGTTATCTTTCCACCAAGCTCGTCATGCACTTCCATAGAACGAAATTTATAAACTTTAAAATGTTTTCCATTAACGCCTGTCCGATACTGTTTAAACAGTACCGGGCCAGGCGATTGAAGCTTAAGTGCTATTGCAATAACAACGCATACTGGTATTGAGAGCAGAAGGAATAAAGCACCGAGGACAATATCCTCAAACCGCTTAGTGATTCGTGCCATGCCATCCATCGGGGTAACACTGAGGTCAATGGCAAGCCTTCCTGCAACTTCGCTGGTCCGGTGGTTAAGCAGCTGCATGCCTTGAAAGTCAGGTATAAATCTGACTTCTGCTGTCAGATTACGAAGAGAGAAAAAAATCGAGTGAACCATACTTCCCATTGAAAGCGGCACACAAATCCAGACCTCACTTGCACCACTTCGATCAATACGTTGATGCAGCGACTCTAACCGCGCATTATCAAAGGAACCAGATATACGAGCGACCCCAGCAATAGAGTAGCCCTCTTCTAACGATGTACGCATGCCTTTAGCTACTTTAATAAGCTGCTCACCCGGGCCGATCATAAATACCGAGCGGCGTGCATACCCCCGTTTTCTAGCTTGACGTAAAAAAAGCTGGGCAAACACTCTAGCCGTCCCGGAAAGCATAAATGAGAGAAGCAGTGTATACCCCACCCATAGCCGAGAATAACGATCAGCGGCGTGGGCAAAATATATAATGGAAGCCGCTAAAATGGCTACCGTTAACCACACCAAAAGCAACCTTCCTAATAGAATAGAGATACGTGTTATACGCCACCGCACGTACCCTCCCTGCAGTAAATTCAGCAGTATAACCAGTAGCACCAATATGACGATAGCTAGCCCATAGCGCTCATGAAGATTCATGCTCCCAAAACGCGCCCAGTAAGCCACATGACCGGCGAATGTTAGTGCAATGGCATCCACTAGCGGAACGATTAACTTAGCTGGGTAACGCTCAGAAAACCCCATAGAAGAACTTTTCATATTCCTCAAATCTTTAACCCAAAAAGGTAAATTATATATTAGTTGAACTCAGGAGATAGACATCTAATTCTTGACAAGATTAACAATATCGTCAGACATTTTACCCATAATATGCTGACGACTAAATTGCTTAACAAACTCCTCTCTTGGGATTGTACTAAGCCTTAAAGCACTGATTGCTGATATCGCAGCCCTAACATTACAAGGATCAAAAACACTTGAGTTGCTGATATATTGTTTGCAAAACTCAGCAGGGTAAGCCCTCACGCCTGCGAGTATAGGTTTTCCCGTTGCGGCATACTCAAACAACTTTGAGGGGATCACACGAGAAAAACAAGGCATGTCGTTCAAGTGCAAAAAGAGAACATCTGCTTTCTGATACTCCTGAAGTAACTTGTCACGCTCGACGGGATCTCTGATTTCTACATTCGATATTTTGTGCTCCGCCAAGATCTTTTCTAACTCTACTCGTCGACCACCATCACCAATAATAGTAAAGACGACCTGGCCTTCGAGCTTTTTCGCTAGCTCTGGGATAATCTCATCTAATCCCTGGCATAAACCAATGTTACCTGCATACAAAACACGTAAAGGAGCAGACGTCTCTCTCTCAACGGCACCTTGCTGACCGTATTCCCCCACCTCATTTACAAAAAGGGTGTCGACGCCATTACTGTGCCAAGTAAACGTTTGCGTTGGGTAGCGAGGTTTAAAATAGCCTTCAAACCCAGGTGATACTAAATTGACAATGGCCGCACGCTTCACTGCCCATTGCTCCAGAATGCTGAAAAAGCGATTACCTAGCCAGCGAGCACCAACGGGCAAGAGAAACGGTAGGTTTTCGACAAAGATGTCACGGATATCAAGATAAAAGCGCGCGGATGATCTACCTACCACATAACGCCCTAGCACTGCTGTCATTAGCCGTGATGAGGTCGCTATTACCAACCCATAGTTTTGCCCACGGGTTAACCCCACTACACCACAAGCATAAGCAGCAAAAGCCTTGGATTGATCCCAGATGCCACTGCGGTGGCTAGGCAATCGAATTCTATGCACCTTGAGGCGGCCTTCGTAAGCCTCTTCTGTACTTGGGGCATGAGTAGCAAATTGGGCGTAGCGATTAGGCGCAGTGGTAATCACTTCAAGAGAGTAGCCTTCAGGCAATCGGGCCATTAACGACTCAACAAGTGCATGGCTTCTAAACGATCCTGCCCCTAAATCTGGTGGAAAGTAAAAGGTTAATAATAAGATTTTTCTCTTTTGCATCAACCTTGCAACTCCATCCCGCCATTTATAGGCAAGATCTTAGCATAAAGGTCTAGCAAAGACTGTTCTTGCGTTTCCCAATTGAGTGATTGCGCGGCTAGACCCGCATTGAAACTATACTGCTTTCTCATTTCTAAATTCTGTACCAGGGTTTGAATAGCATCGGCCAACGCTTGAGTATCGCCAGGAGGAACGAGCAAGCCGAGGTCATGCTCTCGCACCACCTTGCTGATCTCTGGCAGTTGACTAGCGACAACGGGTAAACCAGCGATAACGTACTCAAATAATTTGTTGGAATCAGTGGTGAAATGATTCAAACAGGTATTTTCGATAGGTTGAACACCAATATCTGCTGACGCCGTATAAGCAGGTAGTGCGGCGAGTGGCACGGTTGAGATGAAATACACCCTCTCCGTCAGTTCCAGCTTCTCAGCCAATTGATGTAACTCGCTAGCCTGCCGACCTCCACCAATAAAAACAAAATACGTTTGTGGGACATGTGCGGCTGCTTCCACTAAACGCGGCAACCCCCTGCCGGGCTGTAAGCCCCCTTGATAGAGGGCGATGGGCCAGGGCTCTTTCAATGCCAGCTCTTCGCGGATGCGATTGGATCCTTCAACCTTAACCAAACGGGGGCGATTCTGAAGCACCAGCGGTCGTTCAATATGGTAGGCACGAGCGAAAAACTTGGCGCGTGCATCGGTTGTGGTAATTGTGCCCGCTGCTGTTGGCATAAGTTTTTTCTCAATCCAGCCCACTACGCCACGAATTGCCTTATAACCTTCTCGGTCGGTACTGATTTCATGGGCGTCATAAATCAAAGGAGCCTTGGCAAGTCGAGCTGCAAGCCAAGCAGAGGGCAGCATATTAACATCATGAGCGTGGATAATATCGGGGCGAGCACGGAACGTCGACCACGTCATGCTCATCAACGCCCTTCCCTGAGAGGCCATGAGAGCAAGCACCTCAAATTTCGAACGCTCCTTCGAACGCTCCTGTTTGCTAGACTCGGTTTTACCCTCCCCTTTAGTGTAACTGGCCCCGTGACGCCGAACCCGGATGCCGCTTGAGAGCACCTCCAAGCCTGGGGCCACTCCCGGTAAAGCAAGGGCATTGACTGTGACTTGATAGCCTGCTTGCACCAGTGTCTCGGCCTCTTTGAGTACTCGCGCATCATTCAGAAAGGTATTGCAGACCAGCATGCTGACCTTAAAATGGCTATCTTCCCTCTTTTGCTTACGTCCATTCGTCATTCATCACCCATTTCAAAAATGATAGACTCTTTACTTGCTTCCATTCGTTCCACCAATTCAGGTATCAATGTAAGAGCCTGCAAATAGCGCTGTCGATTACATTCTCGTTCAAGCGCAAAAGCCAGTGCCGACAGCTCGGCCTGTTGGATGATAACTCCATTTAAGGCAACTCGAATCTTAGCGACCTCTAGAATGGCTGGCCCCAACTTTTTCAGTCCTTTCGTCGCTTCTGGCCAACCGGCACCAAGCGGTTCAAGTGACCACTGCCCCCAGTTGAGTGCCAAAGGAAATCCTTTCTCGGTTATCCAAATCGCATCCTGAGAAAAATCTGGTTGATGCAGTACCAGTGGAAGGGATTGAAGAACATTTTTTAAAGAATTCAAATTTTCAATTAGCCAATCCAGCATCGCCTGTTGATCAGTGTTGGTAACAGCCAAATACAGGTGACTCAGCAGTTCGATATTTAGCCGTTGCCAAAGCATAGGGCGTGAACGCCGATAGCGATGACAAAGTTGCGAAGGGGGCTCGGCGGCCATTAGCTGGCGGCGCAATGGCTGAACCTGTTCTAGCACTTGACTAGATTCTGGTGATTGTCCAATTGGCAATTCATAAAGCAGACATTGAAATTTCTGGATTTGTGTAGTGCCTAAAAATCTCGCGGACGGTAGCCCTGGTACTTTCTCTGACATCAAAGTGGCTTCATGCAGGGCAAATGAGCTACGATTTTGAGCAAACAGCTTAACCAGATAAAGCCCCGAACTATTCTCAACCTTTAAGGCGACCACGTTTGCTTGCCCAGTTTGATGCCATTCACAAGAAAGATACTCTTCAGTATTATTAACAAATTCTTTTAGCAACGCATTTATCCACTCCTGGCGCGCATCCGGTTGCATGAGGGACCAAACTGAACGCTCTTTCTGAGGCATATCATTCAGTAACACTTTGCCATGAAAGAAAAGCGCATCTAACTTGGCTTTTTGTTGATATAAAGCTGTTAGATCCGTCACAAGCCCGGTTATTCGCGTCATCATCTGTCGGCTTAGAATTAGCGTCACAATAGCAACGATAACACCAGGTTCATCCCAAAATATAAAGTCCCATACCAAATAACCGAAGGTAACGAAGAAGCCTACACCTGTAACTAAATTGAGCATGTCACGTAGGCTGGTCTCCATCTTCTCCCGGATGATCGAACTATTGCGATGCAAGAACCATAATAAAATAAGAGTAAATGTAGCATAACCTAAGATAACCAAGACTATATCAAAGTAAAACCATCCCAGACCAACTAGCGACAAACCTATAAACACTCCACCGGCGAGTGCTCTTGAATATCGATGATAACCCCCAGATGCCACTTGATCCTGGTTTTCAAAGAGCACCATTTTATGACTTTTCACTAAAAGTTGATTAGTTCCTAAACTTGTGAACCAAGCAACAAGACGCTCCGCCAATAAGTGGACAACAAAAAAACCCAAGGTCGCTATACTTAATCCAGCGATTAACAAATCGCGACTCAACCCCGAAAGAAAAGAAGGAAAATAGCTAGGCACTCCTTCGGAACCTAGTAGAATAATTACCTTCAGAGGCAAAAAAGAAGCCAAAAGAGTCGATAACTGCGACACCAAAGTAAAACATACAATTAACAATGTATGAAACGACACAACACGAAGGAATTTTACACCTAGAGAAGCGTTCCATTTTAAAATCGTTACAATATTTAAAAACATAATAAAGAATAGTCCATATGCGGTGTATTACGCTCAGTAAAATAGAATAACTCAGATCAACAATATCCCTTAAACTCAAGGAGAGTTGTTTTTTAATAACCAGATAGCTAGCACAAGAAAGAAGTATATTTAACAAAAACTAAGATCAGATTCTGACCAACTTGAAACTAAGTTGCTGGTTTCTTCTAGCAGCCGGGTTATCCGGCTGCTAGAGCAGATACGTGGTTTGCAGATTTATAAGCATCTCTTCGTGACTTTTCATCAGCACTAGTTAAAATAGACTTACTGGCTATGCGTATCATTAGCTCCTCGCAACTTGACTGAAAGCAACTAAAAGAGAACAGCAACAGGACCTGTCTAGTTTGTTAAAAGCTCCAAAATCTCTTGAGAAATGACACTAGATGAAAATCTTTTGGTTACATAGTTTTTAGCATCTTCATTCCTTAGCAACTCACCACTAGCCACTGCATTTCTGGCCTTCTCTACATTTTTAAAGATGCATTCCTGTGGATAAATAGTTGAGGCCCCATCCCAATTTAATATGATAGGAGCAGCTCCTGAGGCCATACCTTCTGCTGGCGCTAAATGAAAGCTTTCAAAATCACTAACAGACAGCACATAGCCAATTTTCTGCAACCAACTGTCAATTGCCCCATGCCCTTCGAAGATGACGTTGTCTTGCCAACCGTTATTTTCTATCCGCTTATACTGAACACGATAGTAATTCATTTCTGACTTGCGTGAGGGTGAATGCATCCAGGCATAGTCTTCCGGGCGCTTTCCCTTTACAAAAAGTTTATAACGCTTGTCATTAGAATAGAGCTCTTCAAAGATATCCAGCGCTCGGTCCAGACGCTTACGCTGAGGGACATCACCGATCATGCCAAGATGGAAACTGGCTTCAGGTTTTTTAGGCTTATTAAGCAAATTAATATCTACAAGATTATAGAACATCTTGCATTTTTTTCTCTGGAGGGCGAATTCATGCACGAACTTTTCAAACCAGTACGGTGACACCATGATGTAGGTATCAATCGCCTCGTGGTTGAATTGGTCAGGATGGCGCGTGGTGATCTCCTGAAGATGCATTCGGACCACTAAGCGCTGCCCTTCCTTTTTATGCTGAGAGTACCAAACAGCATTGCCTAATCCCCATTCGCAGAAGATGGTGTCGGCTTGGCTGAGTAGCCGTTTGCTCTCATTTTCATCATGTTTGTTGTGATCCTGCCATTGGTCTATTAACAGCTCCAGATCATCACGCTGCTCAATAGCTTCCATAATGAACTTGGCGAACTTGAGATCGTGACCCGCAATCAGGATCTTCTTCTTATCCTGAGAGAAGCTCAGCGCTTGGCGCGCTCGCTCAGCGGTATGCTGATGGGAGTATCGCTCGGCTTCTTCAGTGTTAATGGTTAAGCGACCTTGAATAGCGTCGCACATGGCATCCGCGATGCCATCGATATTATCTTCGGTGAGTGAGGCGCCACCTAGTTTGGCCAGCATGTCCGGCACACAGCCATGGGCCATGGTCACTGCCAGCACAGGTTTTTTGGCACCCAGGTAGTCGGCGAGCTTGCCAGGGTAGAACGGTGTGTCCCGCAGGCCCTGATCGCTAAAATCGGCATCTCGCAACAGTAGACAGTCTGCCTGGGTCATGACCGACAAGCTTTCTAAATAACTGACGGAGCCCTTAAAACTAGCGATGTCCTGTAGACCGTAGTCAGCGGCGGCCTGAATGTAGCGGTCGTTGGCGCCGTAAAACTCCAGGGAGAAGCGCCCTTTTAGCTCAGGGTGCTTCTCCAACAAGCGCTGGGCGCCTTGCATGAAAGGTTCTGAGGTACGCTTAAACTTATATAGCATACCAACATGCATAAAACGAAAGAGGCGCTCTTCTGGTACAGGAAAGTTATCATTCCGTGTTGGCTTGGGCTGTTTAGAGTACATGCGCTCGTCGAAACAATGCGGCAACACAAAAAATTTGTCGCTATCCACCGGCACGACTTGGCTTTCGGCCACTATTACCTGCTGGTAAGGATTGGTGACGACAATACGGTCAGCCTGTTGAAGCACTTCGGCTTCGGATTGGCTATCCTCTTCCAACATTGGAAATTTATAAGACGCGTTGAACGGGTTGGCAGCGATTGGGTCGCCAAAAGAGGCGACCCAACGCAGGTCCGGATTGGCCTTCTTAATGGCCATAGCAGCCAAGTGAGAAGCTATTTCATGTGAGTGGGAGATCATCACACGGTAGTGTTTGTGCACCTTCAATCGCTGGTAGAAGTCCAGCGCCTTCTCCACGAAGTGGGCGCGGGCCTTAATATCTCGTGCATCCTCAGTAGGTACTTCTATCTCATAACGATTGAAACGACTGCTAGCGTAGCGAAACATTCCTTCGTTGTCGGGTTTGTCAGCTCGCTTGATTTGCAGCACGTCATACTCGTAGCCGGTGTCCTTCAGGCGTTTAAATAGGTTAAAGGCGGAGGAGCTTTTGTAAGGTGGGAAATGCCATGAAACAACCAGCACTTTTTTGTGAGTATTTTGACTCATTCGCTTACCTTCACCTGATTGACGTTTTGCGGCTGTAATGAGTCCTTATCCTCTGCACCCCAGTAGATGAAGTCTTCCAGGGCCGCAGTAGGCAATAGCTCATTCACGTTGTGCTTGAGGACTAGGTTGCTGCCGTAATATTGACCCTCATCGACATAGAACTCTTGAGCGAGCTGCATAGCGTAGGTCACAGTGTCGTTAGATTCATTGAGGAACTTGTAGGCGGTATCGAAGTTTTCCAGTTCAATGAAAAGCTGTTTGCGCGGCGCGCTTTGAGCGTCAAATAGTTGCTTGGCGCGTTGGATATCGGCCTCACTGCTGGCAGTGATAGCCAAGGTGGCCTTAGGGAGATCAACCATGATATCCATGCCAAGCAGGCTGCAAAGCGACTGGATGCGGTGGCCGTAAGTGTGTTCGCGCATCACGGCGCGCACACCACGATGCGCTAGCTCATGATAGGTATGCGGAGAGGCTTCCAGTGTTCTCAGTTGCTCTGCAATGCTCTCCTTACCCGGCATTATGACAATATCGCCAAAGAGTTCACGCACGCCTACTGAGTCATTGCTAATAACCGGAGTACCGGAGGCAAGGGACTCATAAACTCGACGGGCAAACATTGTAGAGGAGTCCTGTACCGAGTTCATATTAACTTGGTACTTGTAGCCCTTATGAGCCTTCCAGACCTGGTCCGGAGGTAGATTGCCAACTATGCTGGCTTGGTAGTGGGCGGGGAAGGCGAACTTTTCAATGCCTTTCTGATAATTACGATCGAAAATGTCATACGAAATCCCGGCTAATTCCAATTGCCTCATTACTTCATTAAAGTCTTCGCAGCGCTTGGGCTTGTCACCGTAATAGGAACCTGCGAAAACAGCTTTAGGCAAGCGCGAAATCACCGACGCAGGGTTGTGCACCTTGGGTTGGGCACCAAATGAAAGTGGATAGACATCAATGCCAAAGTCTTCTTTGTAGCGAGGCACCATGTTGACATCGGTAGTAATGGCTAAGTCAAAGAGTGCAGCGATAGCACCGAATTTTTCGTAGTGGGGTGGATCTTCCTTGTTCCAGAATACGGTGGGAATGCTGTGTTGCTTACAGAAGCGTAGTAGGCCGCTCAGCTTCTTGGCGCCACCGCTGCCATTGGTTATCGTACCCCAGTTACCGTCGTTACCCTTCCAGCAGCTTTCCACCAGCAAAAAATCAGGCGGGTTTTGTTCCAGCTGTGTTTGCCACGCTTCCTGAGTCACCTTAATCAACTTGACCTCGTGTGATAGACATTCCGTGGTAAATTCGTCAAGCACACACGCTACCGTCAGATCTGAGGTATAACGTTTCTGGATGGGGTTATTACTTGGGGTATAAATATCGCTAACATTGTCATTTCTACCCTTTCTTCTAACATGCTTATAACAATTATTCTTTAAATAACCAGCCCATCTACAAATATTTGATTTTAACTTTTGAAGCAAAAAACCTTTAACTTTTTTTCGCCTAAAAACACGATAAAGCGCTAAAGGTAAAAGAAGAGCATTTCGCCATGACTTAGTCGCATTTGCAAAATGGGTTCCAATTTGGTATCTAGCTGATTGCTTGATTGACCGAACCTGACCCGAGACCAAGTTAAGCTTTTTTTCCAAAGACAATCTTTTCTCAATTTCTATTTTAAGCTCATTGCTCTGTTGTTGAAAATCAGCTTTAGCACTCACCACTTCTTCGCTTAACTTCTTATTATTTTTAACTTCAACGCTTATTTTTTCTTTTAACTGATTACTGAGCTGTTTCTCTTCCTCGATTATTTTTTTAAGTTTTGAAACTTCCTTTTCTACATGCTCTATTTTTGTATTTAGCTTATTAACTCTCTCTCTCTCAATTTTTCTTAACTCATTAAACTCCATCTTTTCATAAATATCGATAGGCCTTTTCTCTAGCGATGCACGTAAATCACTTT
Organism: Halomonas sp. HAL1; assembly: GCF_030544485.1. NCBI lineage: Bacteria > Pseudomonadati > Pseudomonadota > Gammaproteobacteria > Oceanospirillales > Halomonadaceae > Halomonas > Halomonas sp. HAL1. The sequence goes on along the minus strand of NZ_CP130610.1, from coordinate 1,368,956 downwards.
CTTTTATGCTCAAATGATGGGCAAACAGATGAGTAGGCGTGGCATTAAAGCTATCGCAATAACAATAGCCAAAACCTTTCAGCATTTTATAGAGCTCATCGAAAATTATTTTACTTTGCGCTTCGACGTATATGTTCGGCCTATCTTTTTCAATTAAATTTCTAGCGCCTCGTATAACAAGAGACTCCATACCTTCAACATCAATTTTTATTAATTTTACTGGAGATGGCCAATCAACATCATCAAGCGCAATTAAATCAATTTCACCATTCGAGTTATCATCTATTTTTAAAGATTGCGCTCCTAGATTATTAGGCTTCCTAATAGAGAAATTGGCGCTTCCTCTTTCAGAAGAAACACCGCACTTATGAACAAAAATTAGATCTTGAAATCCATTTCGCTCAGTAGACTCATTTAAAGCATCGCACAACTCTACATTAGGCTCGAAAGAGTAAACTCGACAACCTTTTACTGCTGCTAAATAAAGAGTATGATTTCCTATATTAGCGCCTACGTCCACTACAAGCTCATTAGCTTCAACTCTTGAAGCCATATCCCGCAACATTAGTAGCTCATATGGCTGTTTTTCATTTTTTATTTTAGCTTGAATATAATCAGTCTCTGAGTGAGGTAATTTAATATCATATTCTGCAGCGTCTACACTGATCTTTTGAAAATTAGCCATACAAACTCCCAGTGAAACTTCACCAGACACCACGAGTGTCGACAAGAAATTTATTTTCAAGCCGATTTTTAGGTACTGCTTTGAATTCTTTATGATCAACTAGCATCAGTATGATATCAGTTTCACTGAAAGCCTCATCTAACATAACTAATTTTGCCTTTCCTTCTAGACTTTTAGGCAAGATTTCAATATTTGGCTCCATTATCAAAACTGTACCTGGATGGCTCGCCACAATATCCTCAGCAATTCTAAGCGCTGGGCTTTCACGCAAATCATCAATATCAGGTTTGAAAGCCAAGCCAAAGCAGGTAATGGTTACTTCTTTAGCTGTTTTATCCGGATTAGCGCTCAGATACTTACCTACAGCCTCGTTGACCTTGTCGATGACCCACTGAGGCTTGCCATCATTGACTTCACGCGCTGTTCGAATAAGACGTGCTTCTTCCGGTGTTTCACTAACGATAAACCATGGATCCACGGCTATGCAGTGGCCGCCGACTCCTGGGCCAGGCTGTAGAATGTTAACCCTAGGGTGGCGATTGGCCAGTCGGATCAACTCCCAGACGCTGATATCGATTTTGTCACAGATAATGGAGAGCTCATTAGCAAACGCAATATTCACATCGCGGAAACTATTCTCGGTGAGCTTGGCCATTTCAGCGGTACGGGCCGTTGTTGTGATGCACTCCCCTTCTACGAATATCTGGTAGAGCGCCGTCGCTGCAGCTGAGCACTTGGCAGTCATGCCGCCAATCACTCGGTCATTTTCTACCAGCTCACGCACTACGTGCCCAGGCAGTACTCTTTCTGGGCAATGGGCCACGCGAATGTCGGACTCTTCGCCATGGCTCTGAGGGAAAGTCAGGTCGGGCCTTGCTTCAGCCAGCCACGCTGACATTTGCTCAGTAGCACCTACGGGGGAGGTGGATTCCAAAATAACTAGGTCCCCTTTCTTTAATACAGGGGCAATTGATTGGCTGGCAGATTTTATATATGTAAGATCAGGTACATGGTCATTATCACCTTCTGCCTTGAAGGGTGTCGGAACGGCAATAAGGAAGGCATCGGCAGTTTCGGGCGTTGTTGTAGCGCGAAGGTAATCTTCCTTGACCGCAGCACGAACAACAATGTCCAACTCTGGCTCGACAATGTGGATTTCCCCACGATTAATGGTATCCACAGCATGCTGATTCACATCGACACCAACGACCTTTTTGCGGCGAGATGCGATAACAGCCGCGGTCGGTAAGCCAATATAACCAAGACCAATAACGGAGATAGTTTCAAACTTCATGGGTCCATCCAATAAATTAATTAAGTACAAGTATATTGCCTAACAATACGCTAATTATCGGCTTTCTATAGCGTGCTGGCTAGCGTCTCGATAATTCGCTGGCAAGCCTTACCGTCACCGTAGGGGTTATGTGCATAACTCATCGCTTCGTAGGCTTCCTGATCTGTCAAGAGTGTATGCAATTCACTGACGATACACTCCACATCGGTGCCTACCAGCTTAACGGTACCTGCTTCTACTGCTTCCGGTCGCTCTGTGGTATCGCGCATTACCAAAACAGGCTTGCCAAGCGAAGGGGCTTCTTCCTGAATACCGCCAGAATCGGTAAGGATTATGCAGGATTGGTTCATTAGGTAGACAAATGGTAAGTAATCGAGCGGCTCAATCAAATGCACGTTATCAATGTCAGAGAGGAGTCTTTTGACTGGCTCAAGCACATTAGGATTTAAGTGCACTGGGTAGACGATCTGAGTAGTGGGATGGGCCAGTGCCGTTTCGCGAAGCGCCTGACAAATTCGCTCAAAACCACCGCCAAAACTTTCACGTCTGTGCCCTGTCACCAGGATTAGTTGGCGATTTTCATCAAGAAAATCGAACTGACGCTTAAATTGCCCCATTAACTCAGAATTAGTTTCAAGCTTTTTTACCACATCAAGCAGCGCGTCAATTACCGTGTTACCCGTCACATGAATCTTGGAAGCTGGAACACCTTCATCCAGCAGGTTCTGCCGTGAACGAGTAGTGGGGGCAAAATTTAACTCGGCCAATGCGCCAGTTAGCTTACGGTTGGCTTCTTCAGGCCAAGGAGAATAAATATTACCGGTTCGCAGACCTGCCTCTACATGTCCTACTGGAATCTGTTGGTAGTAGGCAGCGAGGGAAGTCGCAAAAGTAGTCGCTGTATCCCCATGTACCAAGACAATATCCGGCTTGACCTCTGCCAGAACTGCTTTCATCCCATGCAAGATGCTGGTGGTGACATTGGTCAAATCTTGGCCAGGCTTCATAATATTCAGATCATAATCAGGCTTGAGCTCGAACAAATCCAGCACTTGGTCCAGCATCTCCCTGTGCTGACCTGTGACACAGACTTGCGCCTCAAAACGGGTATCAGCGGCCAAGGAAAGCGCTAGAGGAGCCATTTTAATAGCTTCTGGTCGAGTACCAAATACACAAAGTGTCTTTATGGTCATATACATACTTTCGTGAAAAATGAATAAGAATCAGGCTTCCAGCCAATGCTCACTTACTTGAATGAGGCAAGTAAGCCTTCATATGCTAGGAGCTTTTGGCTTTTTACGCAGGAATGGTTTGAGCTCGCGAGCACGCTACCGCCCAGGGATTATCGGGCGCATTCCCTTGCCCTAAATTACCTAGTTGCGATTTTGGTGCAGCCAATGACTCGCCTCTTGCAGCGAACATAGCTTAAAAGTTCGGCTATCATACCTTTTTGGCTTAGTGCATGTAACTCTAGCCCCCCTTCTCCGGTAGCTAGCTATTGTCTGCCTCTAGTATGATGCAAAGTCCTATCTGAAGCGGTACTAAAAAATTGGTTCTGATGCTAACAAAAAAGCATTCACTCGCGTCGAGGAAGTACTTCGTAATAATGATAGTCGGCGGTAAATGCCCATGGACCAGTGGTGTAGGTAATGCCTAGGGCTAGCGTATCGAATTCTTCGCCGTAAGTAGTGCTGTTGTCTTGCGTTTCTGCTCCCATGCGCATGGTCAGCTGGTCACACAAAGCATAGGAACCTACAAGGCCGTAGAGCATTTCGCCACCACCACGCAACACGTTTTCCATCGCGCCAAACCCCACCTTGAATGGTCCTTTCTGATAGCGAATGCCGCCTTACGCGGCGATCACTTCGCCCTCTCCACTCCAACAGGGTTAATCCACGCTCGCGGTAGTGTTTGAACTGTAGGAAAGAGGTGAAGCCATTCAGCTCTGGGGTGAGGCGCCCAATGGGAGCCCTCGTGACTGTAGCTCGGTTGAGTTGAAGAGCAGGCCACGATCGAGGTAGACATTAATGAATTCTGTGCTGTTATCCAGCTTGTTACCTGCGCTATCAAACTTGGAATCACCGCCAGCAATGCCCATGGCAATACATCCATAAATATCGAGCTTTGTGTTCTCTTGGTCATGTATTTTTTTGCCTGCGCTACTGAAGACGACAGTGCAGCAGTGGCAGCTGCTGCTAACAGCGTTTTTTCATCTTAAATCCCCTACCTTTATTTTATTAATACGCTTACGTGATGCTGTTAGATTCACATTTACCATATATGTTATATAGTAGCATTAAATAAAGAAAGTGACTTTTCCTTTGCCGCTATTTCTAGGTGGCTTGTTCTAGCTTGTTCGTTAGCGGTAAATTTAGTTTAGACAAATAAAAAACCGGCCTCTAAAGAGGCCGGTTCTATTGGTTCTGCTAGGCAGTTTACCTTTAAGCGTGGTATTTAAACCAAGCTTAGAAGTGGTAACGTGCGCCAGTCAGCCAGTATACGTCGTCGGTCAGGTCACCAAGGGTAACGTCACGATCAACAGTCGGCGCGTCGCCATCTGCCACTTCCAGGAACACGTCGAAGTTGCTGGAAACGTTGTAGTAAGTGCCGGCCGCCCATGCGTTGCTGTCGTCCTGAGTATCACGATCTACGTTGTAGTAGTCAGCAGTGAATGCCCAAGCGCCAGTGGTGAAAGTACCACCCAGACCAACTTTGTCGAAGCCATTGTCACCAGTAGCGTTCGGCGTGTAGCCATCGTTGTTGTCACGAGTTTCATAGCCCAGACGTGCAGAGAACTGGTCAGTGAAGTCGTAAGAACCGATCAAGCCGTACAGCATTTCGCCGTTACCGCCGCCACGCTCAACGTCTTCAACAAAACCCAGACCTACAGTGATCGGGCCTTGTGCGTAACGAACACCACCTTGCGGTGCAACAACAGCACCTTCTTCAGTAGTGCCAACGCCTTCAACTTCGCCACGCTCACTGTAGTGCTTAGCTTGCAAGAATGCAGTGAAACCGCTCAGATCAGGCGTGTAGTAACCGATAGAGTCACCACGTGACTGAGTCGGGTGGCCAGAGAATTCCAAACCACGGTCGATGTAAACATCGAACGGTAGTGAAACGAACTGGTTGTAGAACGCATCGAAGTTACCCGCTTGGAAAGTACCGAACTGGTCGCTTTGCAGACCGAGGTAGCTCTGACGGATTTCGTTGAAACCTTGGTCAGTGTTGCGCTCATCACCGCTGAAGCGCCACTCAAGACGACCGAAAGCAGTCAGGTCACGTGAAACTTCATGGCTCATGCGCAGACCAAGACGTGAGTAAACGTCTACGAACTCAGCGCCGTCATCGATTTCTGCACCAGAACTATTGAACTCAGGGCCGCCGCCAGCGATACCCATGGCGATACGGCCATAGATGTCCAGCTTGGTGCCGTCTTGGTCATAGACAGTTGCAGCTTGTGCTGCAGCTGAGGCACCCAGGGCGCCAACGATAGCAGTCGCTAAAAGTGTTTTTTTCATGATGTAAGTTCCTTAACTCGTATACTGTTTCGATCGTTGCTGCTCGACTCTTAATAAGCCGGCAGGTGGCTCGCGGGCCATGCTCTTTTCCCATCCGCCGGTTTTTCCCGGTGGTATGCGGCATGTCCTCAACTAAGCCTTGTTATAGTCCAATGCTCGCAGGACAAACTCTATACCGGGATTCCAGGGAACGCAATAGAAAAAAACAGTGTTTCTTTACTATTTGCACTTTTTTATGGAACCCCTGCTTCCAGCCCCGGTCTCAGCGTCCTTTGAATTTTTGCTGCAAGCCCAATAATTTGTCTTCCATGCTAAGCGTCTTGCGAGGTTCATGTTTTTCTAACTCATGCCCCACCACAGGCTGTTTTGGCGCCTCTTGGCGGGGCTTTTTAGCTATAGGAGATGCTTTTGAGCGAGGTTGCTTTGGAGCTCCATTATCGCGTTTTTCACCGCGTTTTTCTGATGCATGCTGTGCGGCTTCTTTATCAACCTTACCGGCAGGTAGACCATCTAAATCCACCCGTTCAGCGCCTATGCGCACTGCTTTTATATATCGCGGAAGGTTTACATAGTTGGCAAGCGCTCGGCGAATCAGCTTGTTCGGCCACTCTTCGCGCTCTGCCAGGTCCTGGTGAATGCCAACTTTGAGTGGCTTGGTATGGCCTTTGAAAAACGCTTTTGGGTAACGCTCATACCATTGATTAAGCAGTGCATGCGGCGACGGTGTTTGCGCTGATTCAACCGTTTGCGTTGATTGACCTATTTCGGCTGGAGCTTCTTTTTCAGGAGCTTCTTTGCTTTCGCCGTATTTCTCAGCTGTGGCCGTAGTTTCTTGGCTTGGCACGCTTTGCTCTTGGGCACTGTCTAGCGCCAACTGTTGCTTGAGCCGCTGGTTTTCTTCGCGCAGGGCTTGCAGCTCAGCTTGTGTGCGTTCAAGACGCGTTTCTAAGTCATCCAACATATTCATTAAGCTGGCGGCCATAGCCTTCTCCTTTGACCAATTCAGTCGGCGATGCGCTCGTAGACCACAAAATCGTAGCTTGGCTGCCCTTCTGCTGGCTGCCCCGCTACGCGCTGTACTTCTTGCCATTCGCTGGGACCGAAGTCAGGAAACGTGGCGTCGCCTTCTACGTCGATATCTACTTCCGTTATGTAGAGCCGCTGGGCAAAGGGTAGCGCCTGGCGGTAGATTTCCCCGCCGCCCATCACCATGATCTCTTCTGCCGCTTCTATCGTGGCATGTTGGTCGGCCAGTTCCAGCGCTGTGGGCAGGTCATGGCACACACGCACGCCTTCGTGGGAAAACTCCGCGTTGCGGGTTACCACTACATTAAGCCGGTTCGGTAGCGGCTTGCCAATGGAAGCGTAAGTTTTTCGCCCCATCACGAGCGGTTTTGCCTGGGTGATGCGTTTAAAGAACTTTAGATCTTCAGGCAGGTACCAGGGCAGCTTGCCGTCTACGCCGATGACGCGGTTTTTTGCCATGGCGACAATCATTGCCACGGGCACTAGAGAGTCGAAAGTAACGTTTGGCTTAACCATATTGTTTTGCTGGCTCATACCGCTACCTCGGCTTTTATGTGGGGGTGCGGCTCGTAAGCCTCAATTTCAATGTCTTCAAACCGGAACGCAAATAGGTCGTCTATTACTGGGTTAAGTACTAGTTTTGGCGCGGCCTTTGGGGTGCGCGCGAGCTGTTCTTTGGCCTGTTCCAGGTGATTACTGTACAAGTGCGCATCGCCTAAGGTGTGGATAAATTCACCCGGTTGCAGGCCGGTTACTTGCGCGACCATGGTCAGCAGCAAGGCGTAGCTGGCGATGTTAAACGGTACACCGAGGAAGATATCGGCGCTGCGCTGATAGAGCTGGCACGATAGCTTGCCGTTGGCCACGTAAAACTGGAACAGACAGTGGCACGGCGGTAGCTGCATTTCGTCTACCTGGGCGGGGTTCCAGGCGGAAACAATCAGGCGGCGCGACTGTGGCGAGTTACGAATTTGCTCCAACACCTTGGCAATTTGGTCAACGCTGCCACCTTTAGGGTCAGGCCAGCTACGCCACTGGTAGCCGTATACAGGGCCTAGGTCGCCGTTTTCATCTGCCCATTCGTCCCATATCCGCACGCCGTTCTCTTTTAGGTAGGCGATATTAGTGTCGCCTTTCAGGAACCATAGAAGTTCGTGAATGATAGAGCGCAGGTGCAGTTTTTTGGTGGTGATGAGCGGAAAACCACGCGATAGATCGAAACGCATTTGATGACCAAACACGGAACGCGTGCCCACGCCTGTGCGGTCGTGGCGATCAACGCCATGCTCCAAAACGGTTTGCATCAAGTCTAAATAAGGTTGCTCAAGCGCGGGCGTTGGTACAGTCACAGAATTTCCAAATTAACAGGCGGTGTAGCGGTTTATTCTAGGTGGTGGGGTCATAAGGGGCAATGCGAAGATTGCCCCTCTTTTTTTGACCAGCTGGCTAAACGCTCCCTTTGCTACACTTTTTGGATTTTCACATCCACTGGCTGGGAGCGTGACCAGACAATAACGAATAGGCCCAGGGCAATCATGGGGAGGCTGAGCAGCATACCCATGGTGAACCAGCCAAACGCAAGATAGCCAATATGGGCGTCGGGCATGCGGACAAACTCGACCATAAAGCGGAAAACGCCGTAGCAGACTAAAAACAGCCCGGATAAGAAGCCGCGAGATGTCGGCTTAGCGGAGACCCACCATAGAATGGCGAACAGCACGACACCTTCCAGTAAAGCTTCATAGAGTGCGGATGGGTGGCGCGGTTCAGGCTCCATACCGGGAAATGGCATGCCCCAGGGTAGCGAGGTCACGCGCCCCGGCAGCTCGTGGTTGATAAAGTTGCCGATGCGCCCTGCCCCCAAACCGATGGGAACCAAAGGAGCAATAAAGTCCGTCAGGGTTAAGAAGGCTAGCTGTTTGCGCCGAGCAAATATCCAGGCCGCGAGCAACACACCGAGCAGGCCACCGTGAAAGCTCATGCCACCATCCCATACGCGAAAAATCCATAGCGGGTCAGCTGTCCACTGCCCTAGCCCGTAAAACAAGGCGTAACCTAAGCGTCCACCTGCCACCACCCCGATCGCACAGTAGAAAAGTAAATCGCCGATATCGTCATTATTAAGGCCGATGCGCGATGCCCGCCGACAACCAAGCCACCAGGCTGCGACAAAACCCACTACGTACATCAAGCCATACCAATGAACTTGCAGCGGCCCTAAGGAGATCGCCACTGGGTCAATCGTCGGGTAATTAATCATTTACACTCTCTACTCTGACCAAAGGGAATTTTCATTCACGAATCACTAAAAGCGCCCAACTTACTTAGTTAGCGGGCAAGTTTAACGCCTGAGCAGGCAAATGGAACGCTGGTGGCAACAATACTGAAAAACGCGCACCAAATCTCAACACCTGCTCCTTACTTCGAGCGACCACTGCTAAGATTATTTGTTATAACGCTACGATGACGGTCATGCATGGAGTGTTGGTTTCAGCGTGCCAGGAAACCAATGGGTAATCATACTGAGAAGGGTTTCAGGTTGGTACGGCTTGGCTAGCAGGTCATCCATACCGGCTGTTAAGCAGGCATCACGCCCGGCGTTGTCGACGTTGGCCGTCAGCGCAACCAGCACGCTTTGGCTACTGCTATGGGCTCGCTCATATTCACGCCAGCGCCGGGTAGTCTCAAGCCCATCCAAGGTAGGCATAAAAATGTCCATAAACACCAGATCAAAGAAAGCGCTCTGCTGGCGTTCAAGCGCCTGCTCACCGCTACTTACACCTTCTACTTGAAGACCCTGGGTTTCCAGCATTTGCCGCGCCAGCATCAAATTCACCGGCCCATCATCAACCACCAGCACACGTAAATTGTCCCTGCCCTTCACCATACCTTCCTCAGCAGTATGCTGAACAAGGTTAGCTAGTAGCGCGCGAATATCTAACAGCCGCTCGCGCACATCCATAATATTTTGCCGACAACTATCGGTGATCTCAGTTTCGGCCATCGCGTTTAAGTGCTTAAACAGGCTGTCAGTTTCACGCTGGAGCAGTATCAGATAACCTGATTTTAAACGCGACTCTTCCCGCGCTCTGTCACGCCCCGCCATTAAGTGTTTGAGCTGCCGCTGCTGGTGTTGAAGGTCGTCCAGTAGCGTTTGTTTATGCTCATGCTGTGTGCTTTTAGTAGCAGCATTAGCCACCTGCGAGTAGTTAATGCGGCGTTTGAGCCCGGCTAGCATTTCGTTAACGCCGACCAGACGCTGTAGAGGAAGATGAGGTTCGTCGGACGCATCCGGCGGGGCACATGTATGCTCGGGCTGCGAACATGCAGCTGTGGCGCATATTGACAGGCTTTGCCGTTCAAGCTCGGTGATCTCTTGGCTGAAACGAATGTCGTTACGCCGGCCACGCGCTTTGACCAGCATTAGGAAGGCGCCGACATTCAAACTGCTACCGATGAGCAAGGCGATCATTAACCATAGCAAGGTGCTCCAGGAGGCGTGGCTTGGTGACATCCACCAGACCATTGCACCGACTACTAGGCAGAGCGCAATCAGTGCCGCTTGCAAAAGTAGCAGCGGCCACAGCAGTGGCCACACGATGGCATTCCAATAGTACTCCCTTTGATAGCGTTGCATGATCTCGCCTTCCTCTTGGCCGAATGGGCGCTGATAACGTGACCGCTGTTTAACCGCTGAGATACCTGCCAATATTACGGTACTCACACCCTTTTGTGTGATGATTTATGCTACAAACATGATACTGATATCAGTGTACGTCTACGTTTCGTTACTGTCATGCTGCTCTTCCGTTGAACATTTTTCACCCTTTCGCCTACGAGTTTGTTATGTGTTTGATTTCATTTGCTTGGCAACCTGGCACGCCGACGCCTTTGTGGCTGATAGGCAACCGAGATGAGCTCCATGCGCGTCCGACCGCGCCACTGGCTGAGTGGAAAGATCACCCAGCAATTGTCGGTGGCCGTGATTTAGAGGCCGGAGGCTCTTGGCTGGCTGCCAAACACGGCGGTGTTATTGCAGCTTTGACCAACGTGCGCGACCTGCAACTAGTCACACCGCCTGGTGCGCCAAGCCGGGGTGAACTGGTCGCAGGTGCCCTGCAGTGTGACGATATCGACGCGTGGCTAACCGCACTCAGCGAGGGGGAAGCATTGCGCTATGCGGGTTTTAATTTGTTAGTGGCGACCCCACAACGGCTTTGGCACTTGCACCGCGGCCGTGACCGCTTAGCTCTAAGTGAGGTGGCCCCCGGCGTACATGGGCTATCCAATGCCGATCTTAATTCCCCCTGGCCAAAACTTTTACATGTTCGCAGTGCGCTTGAGCAGCAGTTGTTACCCTCTGGTTTATTACCGGCATGGCCAACCGCCGTTCAGCGCGCCATGCAGAACCCGCAAGAAGCAGCTGTCGAGGAGTTGCCGGATACCGGTGTGGGGCTTGAATTAGAGCGCCAGCTATCGGCGGCGTTTATTGTTGGCGAGCGCTATGGCACCCGTGCCACTTCGTGGCTGACGTTAGATGCCCAAGGGAACATCAACATTACCGAGCAGCGCTTTGGGCCGCTGGGGCGCTTTGAAGGTGAAACTTCCTTAGCGCTACCCAGCCGTTGACGACACACACCTTAGTCACGGGGCGGCATCAAATGCGACAACTGCCACTCATCCAAACGCTGATCTAAATGGGCATGCACCTGGGCAGGCGTATCCAGCTCCATTACTTCTTTGAGCAGCTGCTGGGCATCGCTAAAAGGTACTCGGCGGATTGCCGCGCGTACTTTGGGCAGGCTGGGCGCGTTCATGGATAGGCTGGTAAAGCCCATGGCCATCAGCAGCAGCGCCCCGGCCGGATCACCGGCTAACTCACCGCATAAAGAAATGGGTTTATTCAGCCGCGTGGCGTCGTTGGCAAGTTCCAGCAGCGCACCGAGTAGCGCTGGGTGCAGGGCATCGTACAGACTCGATACCCGTGGGTTATTGCGGTCTACTGCCAGCAAGTACTGGGTAAGATCGTTGCTGCCCACGGAGAAGAAGTCGACTCGCTTCGCCAGTGCGTCCATTTGATAGATGGTGGCGGGCACTTCAATCATCACGCCGACCTGAGGCCGAATGACCGTAATGCCCTCTTCCCCTAGCTCTAAAATGGCGCGATCCAACAGACGCAGTGCCTCATCGACCTCTTCTACGTTGGTGATCATCGGGAACAGTACATAGAGATTATCGAGATCGATAGAGGCTTTAAGCATGGCGCGCAGTTGCACCATTAACACTTCGGGGTGGTCCAGCGTTACCCGCATACCGCGCCAGCCAAGGAATGGATTAGCCTCTTCGATGGGGAAATAAGGCAGATCTTTGTCACCACCAATATCCAGCGTACGCATCACGACCGGTAGTGGCGCAAAGCCTTCTAACTGATCGCGGTAGAGCCGAGTTTGCTCTTTTTCGCCGGGGAAACGCTCGGTGATCATAAACGGCACTTCGGTACGGTAAAGTCCCACCCCTCCGATGCGGCTTTTCAGCAGCGCAGTGGCATCGACTGCCAAGCCGGTGTTCACCATCAGCGGCATGATATGGCCATCGGGCGTGGCGCTGGGCAAATCCTGTTCGTGCTCAAGCAGTTCGCTGAGCGCCTCTTCTTCGGCGATCAGACTGGCATAGCGCGCTTTAAGTTCAGGCGCTGGGCGCACAAACAGTCGGCCACGGTGGCCATCCAACACCACCGGCGCACCACCTAGGCGCGGCAGCGGCAAATCCACCATGCCGAGCACCGTAGGAATACCCATGGCGCGGGCGACAATCGCCACGTGGGACGTGCTGGAGCCACGCACCGAGACGAGCCCTTTAAGCTTGTCGCGGGGGACTTCACCCAGCATGGCCACGCTAATTTCATCGCCGACCAGAATGGCGTTATCAGGATAGGTTTCCGGCGTGGATGGTGTGTCTTCCTGCAGGTGCGCCAGCACTCGGCGCCCCAGATCACGAATATCAGCCGCACGCTCACGCAGGTAGTTATCGTCAACCCGTTCTAAATACTGTACGTGGCGTCGCACTACATCGGCGAGTGCGCCTGGGGCCCACTGTCCTTCGCGAATACGCTTTTCGACTTCATCGGCCAGCGCCGCTTCACCCAGCATCTGCTGATACACATCAAACAGCGCCAGCTCCTGGGCGGAGATACGGCTGGCCAAACGTTCGGCCGCCGCACGAATTTCGCTGCGGGTTTTGCCAATCGCTTCCTTTAAGCGTGCCACCTCATAATCCAGGTCGCTGGGTACCAAATCAGGCACGCTGTTTAAGTCAGCAGGCGGGGTAATCACTACCGCTTCGCCCATCGCCATGCCTGGCGAGGCGGCAACGCCTTTAAACATTGCCTGGCCGCCCGCAAGCGCCGGACGCATTAGATTGCCGGTCGCCAACGCATGGGCCAATACGCCCGCCAACTGAGCGGCCATGGTGACCAGAAAGGCTTCGTCTTCATCGTCGTAGCGACGTTTTTCGGCTTGCTGAACCACCAGCACGCCCAGCATATGGCGCTGATGAATAATCGGCACACCCAAAAAGCTGGAGTAGCGCTCTTCACCGGTGGCTTCAAAATAGCGGAATTGCGGGTGGGCCTGGGCGTCTTCGAGGTTAAGCGGCTCACTGCGCTTGGCTACTAAGCCTACTAGGCCTTCACCTAATGGCAGTACGACGCGCCCAACGGCCTGGGTGCGCAGACCAATGGTCTCCATTAATACCAGCGACTCAAGCTCTTTGTCGTAAAGGTAGAAAGAGCACACATCGGTCTGCATCGCCTTACGAATTCGACGTACCATTGTGGACAGCGCGGCATCGAGGTTACGCGCGCCGTTCACTTCCTGAATTACCCGACGCAATACCTCAAGCATGGACGTTTTACTTTTCACTGTTATTTGCCTCGCTGAGGAATTTCTTGGCAAACTACCGCTGCCCTACCTTGGGCAGCGGCTTTTCACCCTAATCGTCATCCTGTGCCAGGCGCTGAGCGCGGGGAGACAATTCTCGCAACGCGCGCCGATACACCTCTCTTTTAAAAGGCACTACCTGCCCTAGCGGGTACCAGTAGCTTACCCAACGCCACCCATCAAATTCGGGCGTTGGGGTTGCCGTCATACAGATTTGGCTCTCCTGGCAACGGATTTTAAGTAAAAACCACTTCTGCTTCTGGCCTATACAGACCGGACGCGAATGTGTGCGAATCATGCGTCGTGGCAGACGGTAGCGTAGCCAGCCCCGGGTGCAGGCAACAATATCAACATCGCCGGCGGTTAAGCCGATCTCTTCGTAAAGCTCACGAAAAAGTGCTTGTTGTGGCGTCTCGCTTGCATTGATGCCCCCCTGGGGAAATTGCCACGCATTTTGTCCTACCCGACGCGCCCAAAGCAGCTGCCCCTGGCTATTGGCAATGATAATGCCAACATTGGGGCGAAAGCCGTCAGCGTCGATCACGGACATCACCTTCATAAATTTTCAGTTGTCCCCATTTTTCCACAAGGGAGACAAACGTATCAATACAATATAACGCTAAGTGATGAATGGTTGCGGCGTGCTGGTGGGAATGAGGTGGCGACTCTGCGATAATCCGCCTCCGCTATTTGCCTAATTAGCGCCTATTTCACCACTACTATTCGCCTACTATCACTGACTAAAAAGGGGAGCGCCGTGAGTCTGGCCATATTCGATTTGGATAATACGCTGCTATCCATCGACAGCGATCATGCCTGGGGCGAGTTTTTACTCGAACAAGGGGCTGTCGACCCGATCGCTTACCGGGAAGCCAATGAGCGTTTTATGGCCGATTACAATGCGGGCACGCTGGATATGGCCGCCTTTTTAGAAATGGCGCTTAAGCCGCTAGCCGATAACACTCCTGAGCAGCTCGCTGCTTGGCATCAGCAATTTATGGCCAGCAAAATCGAGCCCAGCATTCTACCCAAAGCGGAAGAGCTGCTGGCCCGTCACCGCACTAAAGGCGACACACTGCTGATTATTACGGCCACGAACCGCTTTATTACCGCGCCGATTGCTGAGCGCTTGGGTGTCGATCACTTGATCGCGGTGAATCCGGAAGTGGAACAGGGCCGTTACACGGGGCGGGTTTCCGGCACGCTGAGCTACCGCGAAGGCAAAGTCACCCGCCTAGAGCAGTGGCTTCAAGAGCAAGACTTAAGCCTGGAAGGCGCCTGGTTCTACAGCGACTCGCACAATGATTTACCACTATTAGAAATAGTAGAGCACCCTGTCGCCGTTGACCCTGACGACACCCTGCGCAACGTCGCCGAAGAGCGCCAGTGGCGAATTATGAGCTTGAGGGATTAGATTGGTGAAGGCGCTAGGCCTCAGTACGGTAACCATGAACGGCATAGCTTGGTGAAAGTACTTCCTCTTGGTGAAAGTACTTCCTCTATCGATTCTGGCGTTCCATTCAAGAAATTCTTGTCTACCTGTAAAAGACTATAGTAAGACTCGATCATTTCATTATTTTCAGGGTGCAGTGTCAGTCGTTTTTGCAGCCACCACCGGCTGTTGCGATTAATTCTCTATGGGCTGATATAGACAGGCGTGATTCAATTGGAAAAGACTGGTCAGGCCCAGCAGCGCCATATTGCGCTCAATCTCGCGCTGTAAGAGATCGGCGACATGCTCCACACCGGCTTGGCCTGCGCAGGCGGCCGCGTAATTAAATGGACGTCCGACGAAGACGAAGTCGGCCCCCAGCGCCAAGGCCTTGATGACATCGGTGCCACGCCGGAAGCCACTGTCGATCATGATGGGGATATCACTGACACGGCGCTTGACCTCGGGTAGCACCTCAAGTGGAGAGATCGTGCAGTCCAGCTGTCGAGCGCCGTGATTGGAGAGGATGATGCCGTCCACTCCTGCCTGACGGGCACGTACCGCATCCTCGGGGTTTAGCACCCCTTTGACGATCAGCGTATCGGGCCATAACCGCCGCACCAGATCGAGATAGCCCCAGTCAAAATGGCGACGTCCTGAGAAGTCCCGCGCTGCTTGGCGAGAGATCACGGGTGCTCCCCGTTCCGCATGGTTGTTTTCGAAATGCGGCATTCCCTGTTTCCAGAGCGTACGAAGAAAGGTATTACACAACCAGCCTGGCCGCATCAACCCATCGATTGCCAAGCGAAGCGTTGGCTCCAAAGGGGATGAAAAACCTGAACGCCGGAAATTATCCGGATTGGGCGGCACTGGGTAATCCAGCGTGACCACCAGCTTTTTAAAACCGGCTCGTTTGATCCGCGCGAGCAGGGCTTCGATACCTTCCGGTGTGCCGGGCAGGTACGCCTGGAACCAGTCGGCGCCCTCAACCTTTGCCACTTCTTCCATAGGCACAAGAGACGACCCGCTCATGATCATCGGCAGATTACGTTTCGCTGCTGCCCGCGCTAGCACTAGGTCGCCTTGATAAGCTGATAGCGCGCTGATGCCCATGGGGGCGATACCGAAAGGCACGGCATACCGCTTGCCATACAGCTCTGCTTGCAGATCAACCTGCGAGACGTTGACAAATGCCTTGGGCAAAAAGCGGTAATCATCAAAAGCGGTGAGATTAGCGCGCTGGGTTCGCCCATCCTCTGCGACATGGTCGATGTAACCAAAAATAGGCCTTGGCAACTTACGACGTGCTAAACGCTCTACATCGTGCAAATTATGGATGCTGGCAAGTTTGTTTCGAGTCCACCGTTGTTGGAGCCAACCTTTCACGCAACACTCCTAATGATTATTTTACTTTAAGCGACTGGGACAACTAACCTTTGTTTACCAATGCACTAGGTTACTAAATCACTCTCAAATACGTTAGTTCAAGCAGCCAATAAAAATGGGACAGTGCCTTGGCACTGTCCCATTGTGGCTACTTAACGCTACAGCGACTTAGGTCAACTGAGGCCCAGCCTGAATGATCGCTTCGTTAACACCTTCAAATTTCTTGAAGTTATCGACGAACTTGGTCGCCAGCTCTTTAAGGTGACGGTCGTAGGCATCGCGGTCCTGCCAGGTTTCACGCGGGTCGAGCAGGCTGGAATCAACGCCGGGTACTGCAACCGGCACTTGTAGATTGAGGCCGTCGATATGCTTGGTGTCGATATCGCGCAGTACACCCGACTGAATCGCGCTAATGATGGCGCGGGTGGTCGGGATTGAGAAGCGCGAGCCGCCTTCACCGTAAGCGCCGCCGGTCCAGCCGGTGTTGACCAAGTAAACCTGAGCATCCTGCTTATCGACGCGCTTGATCAGCAGGTCAGCGTATTCGCGTGCAGGACGCGGGAAGAACGGCGCACCAAAGCAGGTGGAGAACGTGGCAGCCAAGCCTTCAGAGGAGCCCATTTCAGTGGAGCCCACTTTGGCGGTGTAACCGGACAGGAAGTGATAGGCCGCGGCTTCTTTGCTAAGAATCGACACGGGGGGCAGTACGCCGGACATATCGCAGGTCAGGAATACAATCGCATTCGGCTCGCCCGCCAGATTTTCCGCTACGCGCTTTTCAACGTGCTCCAGCGGGTAAGCGGCGCGTGAGTTCTGGGTCAGGCTATCGTCGGCGTAGTCGGGCTCACGACGATCATCCAGCACGACGTTTTCCAGCACGGTGCCAAACTTGATAGCGCTCCAGATGACCGGCTCGTTCTTCTCGGAAAGATCGATGCACTTGGCGTAGCAGCCGCCTTCCATGTTGAAGACGATACCGTCGCCCCAAGCGTGTTCATCATCACCAATCAGGAAGCGTGCCTGGTCAGCGGAAAGCGTGGTTTTACCGGTACCCGAGAGACCGAAGAAGAGGCAGGTTTCGCCATCTTCACCCACGTTCGCAGAGCAGTGCATCGGCAGCACGTCGGCGGCGGGTAGCAGGAAGTTCTGCACGGAGAACATGGCTTTTTTCATTTCACCGGCATAGCGCATGCCTGCAATAAGCACTTTTTTCTCTGCGAAGTTGATGATCACGCAACCATCGGAGTTGGTGCCATCGCGAGAAGGATCACACTCAAAGCCCGCCGCGTTAAGAATGGCCCACTCGTCTTTAGCAGCTTGATTGTAGGCCAAAGGGCGCACAAACATGGTACGGCCAAACAGGTTTTGCCAAGCGGTTTCGGTGGTGACACGAACCGGCAGATAGTGAGCAGAATCACTACCCACATGAAGCTCAGAGACAAAGTGCTCTTGGCTGTTCAGGTAATCATCGACCCGATCCCACAAGGCGTTGAATTTCTCAGCATCAAAGGGACGGTTGACGCTGCCCCAATCAATTTGGCTACGCGTAGAGGGCTCATCAACAATAAAGCGGTCTTTCGGTGAGCGGCCGGTACGCAGGCCGGTATTTACTACCAGGGCACCGTTAGCCGAGAGGCGGCCTTCGCCACGTGCCACGGCGCGCTCGATAAGTTCGGCGCTGCTGAGATTGACGTGGGCTTGGGGAGCTTGAGTCGTGGTCATGTCGATTCCTGGGCCTTGAGGCCGTTATATCTCGTTACCGGGCGTCACCGACGCCTTAAATTTCATCCCAGCCCTGCTAAATCGGCTGGGCACGCTGAAGTCCGGCGCATTATGGCAAAAAGAAAGCCCCCAGGAAACGGGGGCGAAGATCAAATATCTTGTAGTTAAACTACTACAAAGGCACTACATTTTGTGTTGCAGTGCAGTAAAAATTAAAACAGTCGTTTGCAATAACGGCCAAATTCATTGGTTCCACTGGCCCGCCTAGCGACACTAAAAAAACGCCCGACTGTACAGCCGCGACTACATACCTAGTGAATTGTGGGCGATGGGGCTTCGGGGTCGTCTAACAAAGTTTCAATATCCGCCGCCGTGTAGTGATATTTCGTATGGCAAAAGTGGCATTGGGTGTCGATAGCGCCCTGTTCGTGAAGAATATCTCGCAGTTCTTCCTTGCCTAGCGTGTGCAGTGCATGGCTCATTCGCTCGCGGGAGCAGGTACAGCCAAAGCGCAGGGCTTTAGGCTCAAAAACGCGCACGGTTTCTTCATGGTAAAGTCGGTGCAGCACTTCGCGCTGCTCAAGCCCGAGCAGTTCCTCTGTTTTAATCGTATCGGCTAACTGCACGCTGCGATCCCAGGCATCGACATCCTGGTTTTGTGACTCTGCGGGGAGGCGTTGGAGCAGCAACCCACCTGCGCGCTTCTCATCCGCCGCTAACCATAGGCGGGTTGGCAGCTGCTCGGATTGGGTAAAGTAGGCTTCCAGGCAGCCCCCTAGCGTCTCTTGATCCAACGCGACAATGCCTTGATAGCGATGCCCTTCACGGGGATCGAGGGTGATGACGATTTGGCCCTCGCCGACCAGTTCACGGAAAGAGGCATGCTCGCTAGGCAGGTCGGCGTCTTCCGCGATACGGGCAATCGCCCGCAATTCACCACCGGGGTTGGATTCGGCCATCAGTAATGACAGAACGCCGCGGCCGCGCACTTCGATGCTTAGCGTGCCATCCAGCTTAACGGTATCGGTGAGCAGCGCCACGGCAGCTAACAGCTCGCCCAATAGCTCATTGACCGCGGGTGGGTAGGCGTGGCGATCCAACACTTCGTGATAGGCGGCCGCCAGGGTGACGATCTCGCCGCGGACATTGGTGTGATCGAACATAAAGCGTTGAATTTGATCGGACATAATTTGGCAACCTACTATAAAGGACGACGGGTGTTTAGCTGCGACTAATCTTTAACTGGGCTATTGATGCTGCTGCACTGAGTGAATAGCCGCGAGGGCTACTCACCCTGATTGCGTTGGAAACGCTGAATATCGCGGCGCTGCTTTTTATCAGGGCGTTTGAGCGGATGCTGCATCGCCTCGTTAGTGAGACGCCTTGCTTCGGCTTCCTTGGCACGACGCTGCACACTTGCGTCGGTTTCTGCATAGAGCGTGCGCGCTTCTGGCGCACCGCGTCTTTGATCCGAGAGCGATATCACCTCTACCTCTAAGACCTCCCAGCCCTGGGGCACCCGAATAAGCGCACCTAACTCGACCTGCTTGCTGGTTTTAGCGCGGCCGCCGTCATAGTGAACCTTGCCACCTTCAATGGCTTTTTTAGCCAGCGCGCGGGTCTTAAAGAAACGTGCTGCCCAGAGCCATTTATCTAAGCGTACGCTCTCGCTCATTAACGCTCTCCTTGCGATTCTGACAGCTGTTCCGGCAGTTGTTCGGGAAACAGGTGAGCGAACCGATCAAGGGCTATAAATTCCTGTAGCTCTTTTTCAGGCCGCTGGCTGTCAGGTTGTTTAATGCCCAGCAAATGCTTAATGCCAAACTCACGAGCACTTTCCAGCACGCGGGCATTGTCATCAATGAATAGTGTTCGTGCCGGGTCAAAAGGCTCGATTTCCTGCAACGCAAACCAGAACGCCTGCTCCTCTTTGGCGGCCCCCACATCTTCGGAAGAGACGATGGCGTCCAGGTAGCTTTCCAGACCGGTGAGGGGCAGTTTCAGAGCAAGACTGGCGCGATCAGCGTTGGTGGCAAGCACCACCCGAGGATGTGCTAGCTTAAGCCATTTGAGGAAATCCAGTGCGTCACTGCGCAGGCCTATCAGGTGTTGGACTTCTCGTTTCAGGGCGACGATATCCACGCCCAGCTCGCGGCTCCAGTACGCTAGGCTGTACCAGTTTAAAGTGCCCTGCTCGCCGATGATACGCGCGCGCAGCGCTTCCTGGGAGGCTTCATCAAGTTGGTGCAATTCGCGGTAGCGTCGCGGTAAATGATCCAGCCAAAAGTGGCTGTCAAAGTGTAAATCCAGCAGCGTGCCGTCCATATCAAGGAGGACAGTGTCTATCTCGCGCCAATCAATCATTGCCGCTCCAGTCACGTTAGGAGTAAGCGTGCTATTGTAGCTTAACCGCCTTTTACCAGCCATGGAGGCACATGTTTATGTCTACGTTTCCCCCTACTCGCCCCACCTTTAATCACCCTAAAGATGGCAGCGTTAACCGCTCGGGTTACCAGCAAAAGCCACAGATTCTTGCTCGTAAGCAGATTGCCCAAAGCCGTTTATTCCAGATTGAGTCACTGGATCTGCGTTTTTCCAATGGCGAAGAGCGCCAATTTGAACGCTTAACCGGCGCGGATCGGGGTGCGGTGATGATGGTGGCAATGCCTGACCCGGAGCACGTGCTGCTGATTCGCGAATACGCCGCCGGGTTTGAAGATTATGTGCTCACCTTGCCCAAAGGGTTGGTCGATCCCGGTGAAGACATTATCACCGCTGCCAATCGCGAGTTGATGGAAGAGTGTGGCGTGGGTGCGCACCGCATTGAACCGCTGGTTGAACTTTCCCTGGCGCCGAACTATATGCGCCACCGTATGCAGGTACTGCTTGCCACCGACCTTTACCCCAAGCGACTGCCAGGGGATGAACCCGAGCCATTGATTGTGGAAACCCACGCCATTGAGGAGCTCCCTTCACTGCTATTGCGCGAGGATTTTCACGAAGCCCGCGCCATCGCCGCGCTCTATATTGCGCGGGACAGGCTGCGTGAAGAGAAGCGCAATAGTGCGACGGATTTGCTTTGAGGCAGCTTTAGCTCGCGATAGTTATCTCATACTTATCTAAAGATGATTTTTCAAAGTAATCCAGCGCCGCTGGCGGTGGCTGTCTAACCCCGCTTCCAGCAGAGCCATCGAACGCAGGGCGTCGTCGACGCTTACCGGTAGCGGCGCTTTATCACGAATAGCAGCGGTAATGCCCTGGTAGTAAGCCAGGTAATCGCCCGATAGCGTCGGAAGTTCACGGCGCACCAGCGGCGCATTTTCACCCTCTCCTTCGCGCAGCGTTAACGTGCCATGTTGGCTATCCTCGCCCCACTGCGGTGCGGGCACTTCGCCTGCTTTCAGGCGACCCTCCTGGGGGTCCAGGCCGTACTTAACGAAGCTGCCTTGGGTGCCATGAATCCGAAAACGCGGGGTTGGATCAGCAACCAATGTGCCAGCAGCCAAGGTCACGCGGAAGCCTTCGTAATCGAGCAGTGCCAGGAAGTCATCGTCGGCCTGGGCACCGTCACGTAGTGCGTCTAGTTCCAGCAAGATTGCCTGAGGCATGCCAAACAATTCGCAGGCTTGATCCAGCAGGTGCGGGCCCAAGTCGTACCAGATTCCACCACCGGGGGTCGCTTTCTCGCGCCAGCGATCACGCACTTCCGGGCGGAAGCGGTCAAAATGTGATTCAAAATTCACCAGTCGCCCTAGCGTTCCCGCTTCAAGCAGCGCTTTAACGGTCAAGAAATCGCTATCCCAACGGCGGTTGTGAAATACCGACAATAGACACTCTTTTTCATCCGCCAACTTTTTAAGTAACTTTCCTTCAGACAGCGTGACCGTGAACGGCTTATCGACCACCACGTGCTTGCCCGCCGACAACGCCGCTTTCGCGAGTGAAAAATGCGTGTCGTTCGGTGTCGGAATGACAATCAGATCGATATCACTGCGCTTACAAAGCGCTAACGCCTGAGCCTCCACCTCTACGTTAGGAAGTGACGCCTGCACCTTAGCAGCATCGCTTGAGGATACCGCCACCAAATCCAGGCCCTCCGTGGCCTGAATAAGCGGTGCGTGGAAAGTTTGGCTAGCGAATCCGTAGCCGACTAATCCAACGTTAATAATTGCCTTCATTTGATTCCTTCAAGTTTGTGACTGCGACTGATGATTGCCGAGCTTAGTGCCCTATCAATCCAGCTTGCTTAGGTCCCGAACGGCCCCTTTGTCAGCAGAAGTGGCCAATAGCGCATAGGCTTTCAGTGCTGGGGTAATCTTGCGGGAGCGCTGTTCAACGGGCTTCCAGGCGGTGACGCCTTTTGCCTCCATCGCCTCGTGGCGAGCTGCCAGCTCAGCATCGCCCAGGTTGACGTTGATCGTCCGGTTAGGAATATCAATACGGATGATATCGCCCTGCTCGATTAAGCCAATGGCGCCACCTGCCGCGGCCTCCGGCGACACATGGCCAATCGAAAGCCCAGAGGTGCCGCCCGAGAAGCGACCATCGGTGAGCAGCGCGCAGGCTTTGCCTAACCCTTTAGACTTGAGATAAGAAGTGGGATAAAGCATCTCCTGCATGCCGGGGCCACCTTTAGGCCCCTCGTAGCGGATCACGACGACATCGCCCGCTTTGACCTTATCCGCCAATACATCGGCAACCGCCTGATCCTGAGACTCAACCACATAGGCGGGGCCTTCGAATACCAGGATTGATTCGTCGACCCCGGCGGTTTTCACCACGCAACCATCCAGCGCGATATTGCCATACAGCACGGCCAAGCCGCCCTGCTGGGAGAAGGCGTGCTCCAGGTCGCGGATACAGCCGGTGGCGCGATCGCCGTCCAGGCTCGGCCAGCGGGCACTTTGGGAAAAGGCGGTCTGGGTGGGAATACCGCCCGGCCCGGCTTTAAAGAACTCAACTACTTCGGTGCTGGGCGAACGCATAATGTCCCACTCATCCAGCGCGGCCTTGAGGCTGTCGCCATACACGGTGGGCACCGAGGTATCCAATACACCGGCACGATCCAACTCACCGAGGATCGCCATGATACCGCCCGCACGATGGACGTCTTCGATATGATATTTCTGAGTGTTGGGCGCTACTTTGCAGAGCTGGGGCACTTCACGGGAGAGGCGGTCGATATCCGCCATGGTGAAGTCCACCTCGGCTTCCTGGGCAGCAGCCAGGAAGTGCAGAATAGTGTTAGTAGAGCCGCCCATGGCGATATCCAGCGTCATGGCGTTTTTGAACGCTGCTTTGGAAGCAATGGCACGGGGTAGCAGGTGCGCTTCATCGCCTTCGTAATAGCGTTTGGCCAGCTCGACAATGCGGTGACCGGCGGTTTCAAATAGGCGACGACGATCAGAGTGGGTGGCCAGCACGGTGCCATTACCAGGCAAAGCCAAGCCTAGCGCCTCGGTCAGACAGTTCATCGAGTTGGCGGTGAACATTCCTGAACAGCTGCCGCAGGTGGGGCACGCGCTACGCTCGACTTCAGCGAGGGTTTCATCATCCACGCTGTCATCGGCGGCCATTACCATGGCGTCGACTAAATCAAGGCCATGGTTAAGCAGCTTGGTTTTACCCGCCTCCATGGGGCCACCGGAAACAAAGATAACCGGGATATTGAGGCGCAACGCGGCCATCAGCATCCCAGGGGTAATTTTGTCGCAGTTGGAGATACATACCAGCGCATCGGCACAGTGGGCGTTGCACATGTACTCAACGCTGTCGGCAATCAGGTCACGGCTAGGCAACGAGTAAAGCATGCCATCGTGCCCCATGGCGATGCCGTCATCCACCGCAATGGTGTTGAACTCTTTCGCTACGCCACCCGCTTTCTCAATCTCCCGCGCCACTAGCTGGCCCATGTCCTTTAGGTGAACATGGCCCGGCACAAACTGGGTGAAGGAGTTGGCGACGGCAATAATCGGCTTTTGAAAATCACCGTCCTGCATACCGGTGGCGCGCCACAGGGCGCGTGCACCGGCCATATTACGACCAGCGGTGGTGGTTCGTGAGCGATACTCTGGCATGGCGTCTCTCTCTTGATGTCTATCTCAAAGACGATTCACTATTTTTATTAGCCCACAGCAAGGATGGCCGCAGGCCAAGCTATTCTGAATAATATCAGCAACCTTGGATTGTGGCATGAGCTTTACACAGAGACTAGGCCCACTCTGAAAACACAGCGAGCAAGGGTAATTGCCCTTACTAACTGTAACGCTGATGTAGGGTTATCTCGTACAGATGTAAAAAAGCGCCGTACTTACGTACAGCGCTTTAATTACCGTCATGGGTGTAACGGTTGAGCCTACCCGCGACCAAATACGACGTCTGCTACATCGCGATAGCGTTTGGCAAAGTGCACCGTCATTCCCTCTTTCAGATAGTCCGGCAACTCTTCGTAATCACGTTTATTGGCCTCGGGCAGGATCAATTCGAAAATATCACTGCGCCGTGCGGCAATCACTTTTTCGCGAATACCGCCAACGGGCAGCACTTGGCCAGTCAAGGTTAGCTCGCCAGTCATCGCCAGGGGCCGGTCGATCGCATGGTGCTTAGCCAACGACAGCAGCGCGGTGGTCATGGTGACACCGGCCGAAGGCCCATCTTTCGGCGTGGCCCCTTCGGGCACGTGTAAGTGCACAAATGCCGAGTCAAAGAAATCGGCATCGGCGCCATACTCCTGCAGGTGCCCAAGGGTATAGCTGTAAGCGATATTGGCCGACTCCTGCATCACCTCACCCAGCTTGCCGGTCAGCTTAAAGCCACGATCCAGGGAGTGTACCTTGCCCGCTTCAATGGGTAGCGTTGCCCCGCCCATGGAGGTCCACGCCAGACCGGTCACGACCCCTTCGCCGGTCAGCACTTTTTCCTTGCGGAAGATCGGTGCGCCTAAGAAATCTTCCAGATTCTTCACCGATATTTTGACCGTTTCGGGCTCCTCTTCGAGCAGCTTGACGGCCGATTTACGCACAATACGATGCAGCTGCTTTTCAAGCTGGCGAACACCGGCTTCACGGGCATAGCCTTCAATCACTTGCTTCAAGGCCGCATCGGATAAACTGATACGCTTTTTCGTTAGGTTGTCGCGCTTGAGCAGCTTCGGCCACAGGTGGTTCTTGGCAATTGCCAGTTTCTCTTCGGCGATATAGCCAGAAAGACGGATCTGCTCCATGCGGTCAAGAAGAGGCCCAGGAATCGAATCCAGCGTATTAGCGGTGCATATAAACAGCACTTTGGAGAGATCCATGCGCACATCGAGGTAGTGATCAAGGAAATCGACGTTCTGTTCGGGATCAAGCACTTCCAGTAGCGCCGAAGCAGGGTCGCCCTGGAAGGATTGCCCTAACTTGTCGATCTCGTCGAGCATGATGACCGGGTTCTCGACTTCGACCTCTTTAAACGCCTGCACCAGCTTGCCGGGCATGGCGCCGACATAGGTGCGTCGATGACCTTTAATTTCCGCCTCGTCGCGCATACCGCCTACCGAAAAGCGGTAAAACTGACGACCTAAAGCTTCGGCAATCGAGCGGCCAATAGAGGTTTTACCCACCCCTGGCGGGCCTACCAACAGAACGATCGAACCACCGACATCGCCTTTGAAAGTACCTTCGGCCAGAAACTCAATAATGCGTTCTTTAACGTCTTTCAGGCCGTCGTGGTCACGATCCAACACTTGCCGCGCATGGGGTAGATCGAGCTGATCCTGGCTGGTCACGCCCCAGGGCAACGACGTTAGCCAGTCGAGATAATTACGTGTGGTGCCATACTCCGGCGAGCCGGTTTCCAGCACGCTAAGCTTATTCAGCTCATCATCAATACGTATTTGTACGCGCTCGGGCACGACCAATGCTTCCAGCCGCGCTCGAAAGGTATCGACATCGTTTTCGCGATCGTCTTTGGAAATGCCTAGCTCGCGCTGGATCACTTTGAGCTGCTCACGCAGGAAGAACTCGCGCTGGCGGTCCTGCATTTGCGCGTTGACCTGCTCGCTGATCTCACCCTGCAACAACGCTACATCAATCTCTTTACGCAACAGCGGCAGCACTTTCTGCATCCGCTCTTCCACCGACAGCGTGGCCAGCACATCCTGCAGCTCTGGGCCTTTTGCGGAGGTGATGGCGGCGGCAAAATCGGTCAGCGGGCCCGGCTGGTGCGGGCTAAAGCGGTTAAGGTAGTGCTTGAGCTCTTCACCGTACAGCGGGTTAATCGGTAGCAGCTCTTTGATGCCGTTGATGATCGCCATGGCGTAGGCGCGGGTCTCTTCATTCTCCGCGTCAACCGGCTCTTTCGGGTAGGTAACCTCCACCAGATAAGGCGGCTCTTTGGAGAGCCAACGGGTAATTTTAAAGCGCTGCAAGCCCTGAGCGATAAACTGAATCTGATCGTCTTCGCCCTTGAGTTTATGCACCTTTACCGCCGTGCCAACCTCAGGAAAACCTTCGTGATCAAGAGAGGTGACGCCCTGCTCGCCGACATAAGCGACACCCAGGGTGTGGTGCGGCGTGTTACCCACGCGGCGCATGGTCTCTTCCCAGCGCTCACGGTTAACCACCAAAGGTTGAACCTGGGCAGGGAAGAAAGGACGATTATGAATAGGAAGAAGATAAATGCGCTCAGGCAGCATATCGCTGGCGGGCACTATGGAATTTACCCGTTCGCCGTCGGAGCGGTACTCGTCATCGGTAGTTGATGCTGACGCTTCATCGTCAACTTGCCAATCAAGGTGTTCGTGATCGCGTTCGTAATCCTGGTCGCTCATGCGTCCTCCAATGAACCGATACCGGCGGTGAGAACCGCCTAGCGTTGTTCATGGAATGCGGGCAGTGCGCCAAAACTTCAACCCTTAGACCCTGATTTGTGGGAAGCAGCGGTAGCCAGCGACCGGTGCAACGTCATGCAGCTGAGAGGATAAAGCCAAGACTTTTCGTACCAAACTTAAGGCCATAGCTCGGGCATGGGGCGACCATTAACACGCCAGACACCGCGCACTACATCAAACTGCAGCTCACGGGTGCCGAGCGGCAAACCTAACCATAGCGCGGCAACGGTGGGGGCATCATGCCAGGTGAAGTCGCCATCAATACGCTCCAGCCATTTCGCCTGCTCGTCCTCGTCGTCAAGATGCACCACGCTAAGCTCATCCAACGCGCGGGCGTCAAAAAACAGCGCGCCATCCGCATCGAGCCGAATGCCAAGCAGTGGGCTGTCTACCGCCACCGTGGGCACATCTAGGCGCGGCGAGTCACTAAGCATATTCCGAAAATCAGGCTCAAGACGGGCCAGCACCCCTTCAGCCATGGGCAGGCTGGCATCCCCCCAGGCGGCTTCCTGGCGTAAACGACGAATGGCGTGGCGAACCGCATCGGCATTGATGCGCGAAAGCTCCATCTCTATTCGTCCATTAAGCAACGGCGTGTCGGGCGCTTCTGAGGGAACCATCACCTCCCCTACTTCTAAATCGCCTGTAATGCGCAGTTCGCTTTCATCCAGCACCATATGGCTATTTAAATCGAGCGGCGCCAGTTGGATGTCATAGGAGGGATAGCTAAGCGTCAGTGTCTCAATATGCAGATGGTCGCGCTGGGCAAAGTGGTAGGCACCATCGATATAGGTGTAGCGGCTTTCAAGTACCGTGGGGCCTAATGCAAGCTGGGCCAAACCATCGGTCAGCGTTAGCTGATCCAATAACCCACGCAGGCGCCAATCACCAAAGACGCCTTCTAGGCGCAGCCGACCACCACGGACGGCTAACTCGCGACCATTTTGTTGAATGACAAAGGGCGCCAGGGCAAGGCGTAGTTCACTGCGGCCGCTAAGGGTGTGATAACGCCCCTGCCAACGTGGCACCGAAGGGGCGGTAACCTCCCCCACTGCTTGCTGCAACACAGTATCCAATCGAGGTAATACCGTGCCTTCTACATCCGTGCTTAAAATGCCGTGGCGGGCGCTATAGGTCAGTTCAAGCCGCCAGGGGCGACCCAATAGCGGAGAAAGTATCAGCCGCCCTTGGGAACTTAGCCAACCCTGGTGGCTCTCAGTTCTGTTGACACGCCATTCGCCCCGCGCTTCCAAATCCTCTAGCGCCTGACGCAGGCTACGTTCAAAGAGCACGCTTGAGAGAAGTTGCGCTGCCATCCATACCACGGCGATTATCGCCAGGGTAGGGACAATCAGACGTTCCTTGCGCATACTGCCTCCTTGATGCCAACGCACTTAAATGGCGAAAGCTACCGACAATGACAATGCCTAGTATCTGTAATACCTAGTATCCGTACCGTTTTCCTAATGAATTTTCTAATGCAGCCAGAACCATAAGTGCATAGTACTCCAGGCGTAGACCCCTGCCATCACATCATCAATCATAATGCCAAAACCACCGGCTACACGGCGGTCAGCCCAACGTATTGGCCAGGGCTTAAAAACATCGAAGATACGAAAGACCACAAATCCCCATAGCGCAGCTTCCCATGAAAAGGGCACCGCGGCCATGGTGAGCCAGTAGCCGACAAATTCATCCCACACAATCCCTGAGTGGTCGTGTACGCCTAAGTCGTGTGACGTCTTATCGCATAGCCAAACGCCAACCACAAAAGCGACGAAACAAATACTTAGGTACCACCCTAAGGGCAAATCCGCCATCATCCAGTAGAACGGAATGGCGGCCAGCGTGCCGAATGTGCCGGGAGCCCACGGCACCGTGCCGCTACCTAAGCCAAAGGCAAAAAAATGTGTTGGGCGACGCCAGACACTTTTCGGTGCACGATTCATGGCGTGTCCCCACTAAAATGCTGCCAACCGGCATAGCCATTTACATAACTACTCAGATCACTCTGGTCAGAAGCACTAATGCCTAGCGTCTCGCAACAGCGACCAATCACCGTTAGCGTCAAGCCTAATGACGCCAGCCGTTGCTGAGCCTTGGTTATATCGTCAGCGTGTAAGGTGACGAGCAGTTCATAATCATCGCCACCGGAAAGCGCCGCCTTTAGTGCAGTCTCCCGACCCAGCATGCTTTCCAGCTCTTCTGCCAGCGGTAAAGCGGCTACGTCGATGACTGCCCCGACCTGCGAAGCCTCGCGAAGATGCGCCAGGTCGGCCATTAAGCCATCAGAAATATCCATCGCCGCGGTAGCTAATCCACGCAGCGCCACGCCCGCCGCCAAACGCGGTTCAGGCAGCAAGTAGCGGCGCAGCAATGGGTGCGCCAAGTCACGCTCGCCCTTGCGCCAAAGCGCTAGCCCACCGCCCCCGCCGCCTAATGCACCAGTAACGGCAATCAGGTCGCCAGGCTGAGCACCGCTGCGGGTCAGCGCTTCGCCCACTGGCACATCGCCCATCACGGTCACACCAATCGAAAGCGCGCCGGAAGTGACGTCCCCGCCCACCAGCGTGGTGGCGTGTTGCTGGCGGAGTGTATGAAAACCACGCGCGTAGTCAGCAAGCCAAAGATGCGTTGCTTCATCATCGGCAAAGTGGCGCTGATCAAAGGTTAATGCCATCAGGCACCAGCGGGATTTGGCCCCCATGGCGGCCAAATCGCTAAGCGCGACCGCCAAGGCACGATGACCCACCGCGAACGCTGGCGCTTCGCGGGGAAAGTGAACATCTACTACCGAGGTATCAACGCTCACGGCCAGCTGTTGGCCCGCTTGCGGCATCAATAGCGTGGCGTCGTCTCCACATCCTAGTGTGACGCCATTTGACGCGGTCGACGCCTCCTGCGACGACATGAAATAGCGTCGGATCAAATCAAATTCGGCAAGCACAAAGGCCCCTTAAACGCATTGTCATGACGCTCGCGTTCAGAGACGGCGAGCGCTGACCTCGGCACTACGCAGGCGAATCGCCAGCTTGTCTAGAATGCCGTTCACGTATTTATGGCCGTCGGTGGCGCCAAATGACTTAGCCAACTCAACGCCTTCGTTAATCACTACACGATAGGGTACTTCCATTCGCCGGGATAGCTCATAAGCGCCTAAGCGAAGAATCGCCAGCTCGATGGCATCGAGATCTTCCAGACGGCGATCTAGCAGCGGGGAGATTTCACGATCCAGTTCCGCTTTAAAACGAACGGTGTTGTGCAGCAATTCGTGAAACAGCGCTTTGTCAGCGATCTCCATCACCTTGACCCAGTTTTCGTGGTCTTCCAGGTCGTCATCGGCTACCTGACTACGAAACTCGGCTTCAATGGTAGTGATGGATTTACCCGTCATGTGCCACTGATAAAGCCCCTGCACGGTTAACTCACGCGCCGCGTGGCGGCCTTGCTGAGCAGCAGAGGGTTTACGCTCGCTCATTGGGTATCTCCTAACGGCAGCGCGCGTAGCAGTGAGACCATTTCCATGGCGGCCATGGCCGCTTCGGTGCCTTTATTACCGGCTTTGGTGCCCGCACGCTCAATCGCTTGTTCGATCGTCTCAACGGTTAACACGCCGTTAGCGACCGGGGTATCGAACTCAAGCTGCAAGTGATTAATCGCTGTGTTGCAGCCGCCCGCCACGTATTCAAAGTGTGGCGTTCCACCGCGAATCACCGCGCCTAGCGCGATGACGGCATCAGGCTTCATCACCTTCAGCACGCGCTTGACCGCTAGCGGTAGTTCCCAGGCGCCCGGCACGTGAACAATATGGATATGCTCGGCATCGACGCCATGACGCGTCAAACTGTCCACCGCCCCTTCCACCAGGCTATCCACCACGTGATGGTTAAAACGACCGACCACGATGACATAATGCCCATCGACGTCAACAAAAGTACCTTCAACTTGAGAAAGGGAGTTCATCAATTTATTCCTGCTGCTTAGTACTGCGAGATTAGTCCTGCTGGAGTGATCCTGCTGGATCACTCCTGCTGAAAGGTTGGCTCATCCGCCGTGTCATTAGGCCCCAGACGCTCAACGACTTCGAGATCAAAGCCGGATAGCGCGGAGAACTTCCACGGTGAACTCAATAACCGCATTTTACCCACGCCTAAATAGCGCAGGATTTGCGAGCCGGTGCCGATGGTTAAATAGTTACCAGCGCCGTCAGAATCACTGGTACGCGGCTGGCGAACGCGATCCAAAAAGATATCCAGTTGATCTTTTAAATCCTGATGGGGGCGCCCGTCATCAATCAACACAAACACCCCTGCGTTCGAACTGGCAATCTCCTCCAGCGCCCGATGGGCATCCCAGCGGCACTGGTCGCCTTTCATCAGGCCCATCACATCGCGCAGCGTATCGGTAAGATGCACGCGAACCGTGGTGGACTCCTCTGGGGTGGGCTGACCGTTCACCAGCGCCAAATGGTGAGCGCCCTGAATGCGGTCGCGGAAAACGTGCAGCGTCAGTTCGCCATGCGCCGTCATCACCGTTGAGGCTTCCAGGTGATCAATGGTCTGCTCGTTGACGATGCGGTAGTGAATCAAATCCGCAATGGTGCCCATTTTAATGCCGTGCTCTTGGGCAAACGCTTCAAGCTCTGGGCGACGCGCCATACTGCCGTCGTCGTTCATGACCTCGCAGATCACACCGCTGGGATCACATCCTGCCAGTGCGGCCAAATCACACGCTGCTTCGGTATGCCCCGCACGGCGAAGCACGCCGCCAGGCTCTGCCATCAACGGGAAAATATGCCCCGGCTGAACGATATCAGAGGGCTTGGCATGGGGCGCCACTGCCGCTTGAACCGTGCGTGCGCGATCCGCCGCTGAAATACCGGTGGTAACGCCTTCAGTCGCTTCAATCGAAAGCGTAAACTTGGTGCCAAAACCGGAGCCATTGTCACGCACCATGAGCGGCAAATTAAGCTGCTCACAGCGGGCACGGGTCATCGGCATACAGATAAGACCACGGGCGAAACGGGCCATGAAGTTGATATGCTCAGCCTGCACTTTTTCGGCGGCCATGATGATATCACCTTCGTTTTCGCGATCCTCATCGTCCATGAGAATCACCATTTTGCCCTGGCGGATATCTTCCACCAGCTCGGCGATAGGGGCTAAGCCTCTAGAGGAGGAGTGCGCCATGGAATCTCCAAAAGTTGTCGCGTAACGTTGCCGCAAAAAAGCTGTTGCGCCAGCTTGTAACGAAAAGTCGTCACGAAATAAGGTTGTCACGTTAGCTGCGATTTCGCGCGTCAGGGTACCTTGCTATCGCCAGTTGCGCTAGTCGACTGAGGGGAAGCGATAATGCGCCAATCGCGCCCCACCGCTCGCATATCATGAATGGTTAAACGTCGCTGATCGGCCATGCGTGAGAGCCCTGGCAGCGCAAATAGCGGTCGTGCCTCTCCACCCAACAGCGTGGGGGCGACAAATAGCTGCAGCTCATCGACTAACGCCGCATCAAGCAGAGCACCCGCCAGGGTCGCGCCGGTTTCTACCAGCAGCTCATTAACCTGTTCGCTTTCGGCTAACCAATTCAGCATCAAGGCTAAATCAATGCGGCCATCACTACCGGCAGGCAACACATGCACCTCGGCGCCCGCTTTGGTTAACCGTTCGCGCTTTTGAGCCACATGGTCTGGGGTGGTCACCACCAAGGTTCGCCCCGGTTCGCTTAAACAGGCGGCCGCCAAGGGCAAGCGCAAATGGGTATCTAACACCACCCTCAGCGGTTGGCGCTGTACCACCTCATCGGCATTGGCAAGCGACAACTGCTCAGCGCGAAGAGTAAGCCGCGAGTCGTCCATAATAATCGATTCAACGCCGCTTAATATCGCACTGGAGCGCGCTCGCAGCCGCTGCACTTGCGTTCGCGCTTCGGGGCCGGTAATCCACTGAGACTCGCCTGAGCCCATGGCAGTACGGCCATCCAAACTCATGGCCATTTTCAGGCGTACAAAGGGGCGCTGCGTGGTCATTCGGGCAATAAAGCCTGGGTTCAATGCCCGCGCTTCACTTTCAAGCAGGCTTACTGCCACCTCAATACCGGCTTCCTCAAGCAAGCGAATACCCCGGCCACTAACCTGGGGGTTGGGGTCCTGCATCGCAATCACTACCCGTGCCACCTTGGCCTTTTGCAGAGCAACCGCACAGGGGCCGGTACGCCCAGTGTGCGAGCAAGGTTCAAGGGTGACGTAAGCCGTCGCGCCCTGGGCCCGTTCACCGGCCGCGTTTAAGGCATGGATTTCCGCATGCGGCTCACCGGCTCGCCGATGAAAGCCTTCCCCGACGATCTGCTCATCGCGCACAATCACACAACCGACCCGAGGATTAGGATCGGTGGTGTAAAGCCCTTTGCGCGCCAGCTTTAGCGCCTGCGCCATAAAACGGTAATCGTCTTGGCTAAACAGGGCACTCATTTTGGCGGCTCGCTAGTGTGTCTCACTGTAGAAGAGGGCTCTTGATCGGGCTCTTGGGAAAGCCGATCAATCTCAGCACGAAACTCATCCAAATCCTGAAACTTGCGGTACACCGAGGCAAAGCGGATGTAAGCCACATGGTCGAGGGTTTTAAGCGCCTGCATCACCGACTCACCAATATCACGGGCGTTGATCTCACGATCGCCTCGGGCACGAAGGGTTTGACGTATGCGCTCGACGGCCGCTTCAATGGCTTCCGCGCTGACCGGGCGCTTTTCAAGCGCACGCAGCATGCCCGCCCGGAGCTTGGCTTCATGAAAACTTTCCCGTGATCCGTCTGACTTCACCACGCGAGGCATTACTAGTTCAGCAGTTTCGTAAGTGGTAAAGCGCTCCTGACAGCTCGCACACTGGCGACGACGACGCACTTGATCGCCATCGGCTACCAACCGCGAATCGGTCACTCGAGTATCGTTTGCACCACAAAAAGGGCAATGCATAGCGGTCAACCTGTTGTCAGCTCGTGCGGGCGTGCCGCACGAGTTAGCGTGTTATAACCTGGCAATGAATATGCTATTAATGGCGTTTAAACCGGCATCAACGTCTTAAGCTAATGGATGTTAGCGTTTAAACGCGCTATCAACCTCGCATTGTAACGATTTGGCACACAAGCTGCAGCGTTTGTGGCAGATTGTTTATCAGGAGCCACCCATGTCCCCCTTTGAGCAGACCGTGCACGGCTACCTCAGCCACCTATACGGGCCGCGTGCTGGCGAAGTGCAGCGCCGCTTAAATCAACACCTTGAGCATTTTCTGTCGCTTGCACCGTTTTCGTCTGCCCCCGGCGATGCTCCTTCCAAAAACGCACCTTCATGGAGCGAAAAAGATCAGTGGGTGATTAGCTATGGTGACTCCATTATAGAAGAGGGTGTGCCGCCACTGGCAGTCCTTAGCGATTTTCTTCAAGCGCGGCTGGGTGAGCGTATCAGCGGCGTGCATGTGCTGCCCTTCTTCCCGTGGAGTAGCGACGACGGCTTCTCGGTGATCCACTACCGGGAAGTGAACAGTGAGCTTGGCGACTGGTCGCATATCCGCGAGCTCGCCGGTCATTACGACCTGATGGCCGATTTGGTGCTCAACCATGTTTCCAGGGAGTCGCTCTGGTTTGTGGATTACCTGAGCGGCAGCCTACCCGGCCGCGACTACTTCATCGAAGTTGACCCTGACACCGATGTCTCCCAGGTAGTTCGCCCCCGCAGCAACCCGTTGCTGGTACCTGTTTCAACCCGGCGCGGCACTCGTTATCTATGGGCAACCTTCTCCG
This sequence comes from Halomonas sp. HAL1, assembly GCF_030544485.1. NCBI lineage: Bacteria > Pseudomonadati > Pseudomonadota > Gammaproteobacteria > Oceanospirillales > Halomonadaceae > Halomonas > Halomonas sp. HAL1. Next base: position 1,334,293 of record NZ_CP130610.1, on the reverse strand, counting down.
AAGACCAGCTCGATCTAAACTTTGAACATCCGGATGTACTGCTGGAGTTCGTCGGTATTCTGCTCTTCTACCTGGAGCAGGGCACACGGATTATCCGCTTGGATGCGGTGGCTTTCTTATGGAAGCGGTTGGGCACCTCCTGTATTCACCTGCCGGAAACCCACACCGTGGTGCGTTTGCTTCGCGCGATTGTCGACCATGTCGCCCCAGGCACTCTGCTGATTACCGAAACCAACGTGCCGCACCAAGAGAACATCAGCTATTTCGGGCTTGAACGGCTCCCCAAGGGGCCGCCCGATGAAGCGCACATGATTTATCAATTCACGCTGCCACCGCTGCTGCTCCATACCTTAACCCGTGGCGAGGCCAGCACGCTGCAAACCTGGCTTGCCAGTCTGCCGGTTCTGCCTGACCACTGTACTTACCTGAATTTTACCGCCAGCCATGACGGTATTGGTGTGCGCCCACTGGAAGGCCTACTGCCCGATCACGAGCGCGATGCACTACTGGAGCTGATGCACAAGTTCGGCGGTTTTGTCAGCATGCGGAGCAACCCGGATGGCAGCGACACGCCCTACGAGATCAACATCACCTGGTTTGAAGCCATGCGCGGCACTCGCCGTGGCCCGGATCCATGGCAAATAGCCCGCTTCCTATGCAGCCAAGCGATCATGCTCAGCCTGCAGGGAATTCCAGCCCTCTATATCCATACGTTAACGGGCACACTCAACGATGTAGAAGGCGTTGAGCGCAGTGGTCGCCTGCGCTCGATCAATCGGCGACGCTGGCAGCGTAGCGAGCTGGACCTGCTACTGGATAGTCCTTCCACCCCTACCCACGATGTGTTTCATGCCTTAAACCGGCTGCTGGATCAGCGTCGTCAAGAGCCCTGTTTCCATCCCACTGCTGCCCAGCGGGTGTTGGAGTCGCCACCAGAATTGTTGGCGGTGGAACGTGGCCCCCTGCATGATGGCCGTCGCCTGCTGGCGCTGTATAACGTTACCGACCTGCCGCTCCCCTTAGCGAATGTGGGTGAGGCGGTAACCCAAGCGCTGAACCAACACGCATGGCACGCGCTTGACCCAAGCAACCCGTGGGAGGCCGAAGGCGCCCTTCCGCCTTATGCGGTGCGCTGGCTGGTGGCCACCGGTTAGTCGCGGCGCCTCGCTCGCCAGTTGCGACATAACGTCCCAGGGGCGACTAACATAATCCTTAAATAATCTAGTGCTGCGATGATGCCAGTCCAAGATCACATGAAGGATCGTTACTGGTTATGTTGCAACAAAGCATCGCCCTTGGCCCGATGGGCTTTAGTATTCACCAGCTATTGATCGGCCTGGCCTTTTTATTGGCACTGCTGGCTGGCGCGCTGTTGGGAAGGCGCCATCGGGTAGCCGTCAGCGATACGCTGTTTACACTGCTGCTGGTTGCCCTTGTCGGCGCGCGCCTGGTTTTTGTCCTGCGTTACTGGGGAGAATACGAGGGGCTACTTGGCCGTCTGGATATTCGAGATGGCGGCTTTGATATTGTCGGTGGCCTTATCGCGGCACTGGCGTACGCCGGCTGGACGCTGTGGCGCTCCCCCCGCCAGCGGGTGCCACTTTCCGGTGCCCTACTGGCGGGCGGCCTTGTCTGGGGGTTGACCGCCGCTAGCGCCACCATGATAGAGCATCAATCCCGGCCGTTGCCGGAGGTGGCGCTGACTACCCGTTCAGGCGAGCCCATTGACCTTCCCCACCTGTCACGCTCGACCCAGCAACCCATGGTGGTCAATTTGTGGGCCAGCTGGTGTCCGCCCTGTATCCGTGAAATGCCGGTGTTTGAGCAAGCGCAGGATAATGAACCCGGCATCACCTTTGTGTTCGTTAACCAAGGGGAGTCGCTCGGCCAGATCAACGCTTTCATGGATGAGTACGGCTTTTCTCTCAAGAACGTGTGGCAAGACCCACGCAATGCCGTTGGCCAGGCTACCGGCGCCAATGCGATGCCTACCACACTTTACTACGATGCCGACGGTCAACTCGTCAGTACTCATTTTGGCGAACTTTCCAGCGCCACCCTGCAGCAAGGATTGGAGCGTTTACGCTGATTGCTGCATGAACCGTCCACCTTTTTCGCCTGGCTAACGTCACCTCACTCAAACAGGATGTTGCAATGCGCTTAAACCACTACACCACTATCAGCAGTCTTGTTCTCCTGGCAGGGCTGGGAGGAGTATCCACAGGTTACGCCGATGATCTCCCCGCCCCAGTTCAGGCACTGGCCGACCAGGGCCTGGAAATTCATGGCCAGTTTGACGCCCCTGGCGGTTTGCGCGGCTACGGCGCCAGCGCTCAGGGCCAGGACATGGCCATTTACCTGACCCCAGATGGCGAGCACGCGGTGGTGGGGACACTGATGGATAGCGAGGGTAACGACCTCACTGAAGCGCAACTGGATGAGCACGTGCGTGCGCCTTTAGAAGCACAGACCTGGCAGCTTCTGAGCGAAAGTCATTGGATTCAGGATGGTGACGTGGATGCCCCTCGTGTGATTTACACCTTCACGGACGCCAACTGCCCCTATTGCCGTCAATTATGGCAAGACGTTCGCCCCTGGGTAGAGGCCGGTGAAGTGCAACTGCGTCATATCATGGTGGGTATTTTAGCGCCCGACAGCCCTGGCAAGGCCGCCGCCATACTTGGCTCCGCAGATCCAGCGGCCACACTGCACGGGCACAATAGTGGCGAAGAAGCTGAAGCCAGCGCACAACCTCGCGAGATTGAAGAGCAGGTGTACGCCAACAACCAGCTTTTTGAAGAGCTGGGGCTATACGCAACCCCCACCAGCGCCTTTCAGCGCGAAACAGAAGATGGGACGATACGCATCGACCGCATCCAGGGCCTACCCAGCGATGAGCGCCTGATCGACATGATGGGCAGTGAAGCGCCCTGAAGCCGCGGCGTCACTCTTCAACGTCAGCTCGCGACACCGTGATCGCGAGCTGACGTTAATTCCTGCAGTGTTGCAACCGATTACCGATTTTACTCCTCCGACAGTTTCTCAAACCTCGGCATGCCTACATTCCAGGGTTTGATATCGCCTTTCTCGCCGAAGTTGTCATGATCTCCCAGCACATGACCATCATGCTCGCGGGTTTGACCATAGAGTGAACGGCCATGGAACCGTTCCGCCGTCTCGGCGACGTCCCCCGTATAGCGAGGATCCTGAGGACGCTCCTGACTGGTGATGTAGTAGGCAATATCCCAGGCCTGTTGATCACTGAGCGAGCGGGGCTGGCCAAGCGGCATGTTCTGATAAATGAAGCCCGCCATGGTTTCCAGCCGCGCGATGCCTGCTCCCCAGTTATTGGAGCCGTCGCCCCATGGCGGGGGAAACACGTACTCATCATTTTCATAGTGCCCGGCACCATTTTCCTGGTGGCATATCGAGCAGTTTTCCTGGTAGGCAGTTTCCCCTCTAGCGTAGCTGGGCTCTTCGGTCGGCTCTTCTGGCGCCGGGAAGCCACGACCATAAATCGGCTTGTCGGGATACATCGGTGCGCCGGTGGCCAGCCACTGGTGATAGGCACTGAGTGCCAACATTTCATCACTACCATACTCCGGTGGCACGCCGTTCATGGAGTAGGCAAAACAGCCGGCGATACGCTCTTCCAGGTTATTCACATGCTGGTTCTTGCCACGGAAGTCCGGCAGTGTAATGGCCGCTGTCCACACCGGCGCGCTGAACGGCACCCGCCCTTCCCCCAGATGGCAACTGGAGCAGTTCATGTCATTGAAGACATTCTCACCACGCAATTGCTGCGTATTAGTGAATAGATCGTGACCGTAGCGGATGACTTTTTTCAGTTCCGGATGAATATCGGCACTTTCCAGATCTTCCATGGTGGGCGGTTCGTGCACCAATTGGTTCAGCGCTGCATCCGCCCGCTCTTCCTGAGCAAAGACACTGGTGGCGTATACGCTAATACCGATGCCGACCGTCAATGAACAGCCAGTAAGCGCTAAAACGAGAGGGCGTGGACAGGTTATCATTGTGCTGACTCCTGGTCGGCGGAGGCGGGTTGCTTGGCGTACCAGGCGGATACAGCCTGGATGTCGTCATCACTCATGCGCTTGGCAATGGCACCCATCAGGTTTTGCGGATCGTTGCTGCGAGTTTCGTTTTTCCACGCCGACAATTGGGTGCGGATGTAGCCGGCATGCTGGCCTGCAATGCCTGGGAAGGTATCACCTACCCCCCTGCCCCCAGGCCCATGGCAGCTTTGGCAGGAAACAATGTAGGCGTTCCAATCGCCACGTTCGGCGAGCTGCTGCCCGCGGGCCAGCAGCGTCTCGTCGACTTCATCGCCGCCTTGCCCCTGGGTAGCGGGTAGCTGGCTGTAGTAGGCGGCCACATCAGCGATTTGCTGGTCGTTGAGCATATTGGCAAATGTTGCCATCGTCGCGTTTTCACGCCGCCCCGCTTTAAAATCATGTAACTGCTTGGCGATATAGTCGGCATCCAGGCCAGCTAACCGCGGCCAGGACTCACCATCAGGCACATTCATGCCACTGCCATCGGCCTGGTGGCAGGCGCTACAGCTGGCCGCGGCGGCTTGACCCCGCTCCACATCCCCTTCCTGGGCCACCGCCCCTGCGGCGATCAGGGTGAGACCTACACAGAGACCAACCCTGCTAACGTATTTGTTATTCATATCGGTTTCTCCCTTGCGTTATCATTTTTAGCTGTCCGCTACTGGCACCATCAGGCGAGCGGTAAACCCGCCACCCGCCGGGCTGGCGAATGCCACTTCGCCATCGAATCGTTCAGCGATTGCCGCGACAATCGCCAGCCCCAGCCCGCTTCCCTGCTGCTTGCTGGCACGCCAGAAGCGTTGCGTCAGTTGCTTGAGCGTCGCGTCATCGACGCCAGGGCCCTGATCGCTGACGCTGAAAGTAAGAAAGCGCTGCCCGTGCTCCCACTGCGCCTCCAGCGTTACGGGCGTTTCCGGCGGCCCATGGTGCAGCGCGTTATCGAGCAAATTGCGTAGCGCGGTAATCGCTAGCTCACGGGGCATGGCCAGGGTGGTCTCTGGCCAGCCAGCGGGCACCACAAAGCGGCCAGAGTGACTGTGGTGGCAATCCGCCAGGGCGCACTCGGCAACATCGGCAACACGGCTTACCTCGCCATCATCAAACCGGGCACGTCCTTCTACCCGTGCCAGAGTCAGCAGCTGATCAAGGGTCGAACTCAGCCGCACCACGCCCTCTTCCGCCTGATTGAGCGATGCCTTCGCCGCCTCCCCGTCAACGCGGCGGGCAACTTGCAGGTGAGTTTTGATGGCCGTCAGCGGCGTGCGCAGCTCGTGCGCGGCGTCATTGGTAAAGCGCTGTTCGCGGATAATGGTTTGCTGCACCCGCGCCAACAGCGCGTTAAGCGTTGTAATGAGGGGCCGGATCTCTTTTGGCAAGCCGTAGGTAGCCACCGGGGCCAGCGCATCCGGATGGCGGTTGGCAAGCGACTCTCGCAGCCGTGTCAGCGGTGCCAGCCCACGCCAGATGCCTAGCCACAACGCCACCATGCTGCCCACCAGCGCCACCACAAACGGCACCACCGCCACTCGAATAACGCCGCTCAGCAGTATGTTCCTTTCATCCATTCGGTCGGCGGTGGTAATCACGATGCCATTGCGCTCGTAGGTGAAGACCCGCCAGGTCACATCACCAGCCTGGCGATAAGTGTGCCCGCCCTCTCCTGGCGCCAGCACATCGTCCATATCGGCATGGGTGCGCGCCATGACCTCGCCTTGGGGGGAATGCACCTGGCAGGCCAGCCCTTCAATAGAGGGAATGGAGAGCACTGGATGTTCGGCGTCCTCCCATACGTCAAGGGGAAGCTGCAAAACCAGCCCAGCCACCATTCGCGCCGACTGCGCCAGGCGTTGGTCCAGGGTTTCTACAAATTTGTCTTCCAGATCACGCATCAGCCACGCAGCGGCGATACCCCATAGCAACGCCAGGGTGAGCCCCAGGGTGAGCAGTAAGCGCGCGCGTAAACTCATAGCTGGTCCTTACAGAGTGTGCCCGCCAAGTGCACCGCCTCAGGCTTGCCCAGCCGATAGCCAAGCCCGCGCACCGTTTCGATCACTCCGCTCCCGAGCTTGCGGCGCAGGTGGTGAATATGCACATTCAGGGCATTGCTCTCGACATCATCATTCATGCCATAAAGGCTGTCTTTGAGCTGATCGGCCGACAGTACGCTGCGCGGCGATTGCAGGAAGGTTTCCAGCAGCACCAGCTCACGGCGAGACAGTGCGATCAGTTGCCCTTCGACATACACTTCGCGGGCGGCGGGATCTAACGCGAGGGCTCCATGGGAAATCATGCCGCTGCTACGCCCTGCCACACGGCGCAGCAGAGCGTGCAGGCGCGCGACTAATTCATCCAGATCGAAGGGCTTTACCAGATAGTCATCGGCACCGCCCTGCAGACCATCCACCCGGTCTCGCACGGTATCTCTTGCAGTTAACACCAGCACCGGCACATCGACGCCCTGCTCACGCCACTCGGCCAACAACTGCAGGCCATCGCCATCCGGCAAGCCACGGTCAAGAATGACCACATCACTAGTGACTGTTCGCATCGATTGGCGAGCGGCGTTGAGCGTGGAGACGTGATCGACGACAAAATCGAAGGTCATTAATCCAGAGCGGATACCCGATGCCACCAGCGGGTCATCTTCAATCAGCAAGACGTGCATAACGGTTTCCTTTTTATTACCTGACAGCATGACTGCCACGCATTAACCCAGCGTTAAGAAAACAAAACGCCCTTGCAGTAAAGGCAAGGGCGTTAGCAGCAGCGACCATATAAGTCCGACTTATTAGCCGAGCCTTTTGGCGGCAAACCACCCCAGCACCATCGTCACCAGCATGGCCGCTAGCGGTAGTGATACGCCGCCAATAGAGGCGATCGCAGGCCCAGGGCAGTAGCCGGAAAGCCCCCAGCCAATGCCAAACAACGCTGCGCCGCCCAGCAATTTGCCATCCAGCTCCTTTTTGGTGGGTAACTGAAAGACGCCGCCCAACAGGGGTGCCGAACGTTTGAATACCAGCCGATAGCCGATAAAGGTGGTTACCACGGCCCCGCCAAGCACAAACATCAGCGTCGGGTCCCAGGCGCCCGCTACATCTAAAAACCCCAGCACTCGTGCGGGGTCGGTCATACCGGAAATTGCCAAACCCAAACCAAAAATCAGCCCCGCCGCATAACCAGCCGCTGTTTTCATCGCGTTCCTGTTCATTGCACACCGCCTAGGCCTAACAGATGGCGCGAGATATAAACGGTCACTAGCGCCGTCAGCAAAAACATACCGGTGGCAGCCATGGAGCGTGGCGCCAAGCGTGCCAAGCCACATACGCCATGCCCACTGGTGCAACCGCTGCCAAGCCCTGTGCCCACACCCACCAGCAAGCCGGCCACCAACATCAATCCGACGCCTCCGGCTGGCGCGCCAATCACCTCACCTGGGTTACCGGCCACGTTTCCCAAGCCGCCACCTAATGCCATGATCAACAGCGGCCCGCTAATCAGCCCTAAAACAAATGCCACCCGCCAAGCGCTATCGCCTTTGGGACGCTGGGTTATTAAGTTACCAACGATCCCACTAATCCCCGCGATACGCCCTAACGTTGCCATTAGCCAGGTGGCGGAAAGCCCAATCAGCAAGCCCCCAGCTAAGCCTTGTAAACCTGCTGTCCAATCCACTGGTATCTCCCAAGCATTCCGCTTTCACAAGTTAAAAAAATAGAAACGGTTAGAAAAAATTAATCGGCACTTTTAAATAGACCGTGCCATTTTCTTCCGCCGGAGGCAGCGCTCCTGCCCGCATATTGACTTGAACCGAAGGAATAATGAGCCGTGGCATGCCTAAGGTGGCATCGCGCTCGGTGCGCATCTTCACAAACGCCTCTTCGCTGACACCTTCGTGAATATGCACATTCTCATTGCGTTGTTCTGCTACGCTGGTTTCATGCTGAAAGGTATCGCGGCCGGGGGCTTTATAGTCGTGGCATAAAAACAGCCGCGTCTGCTCGGGCAGCGCCAACACTTTTTGAATAGAGTGATACAGGGTACGTGCATCGCCGCCGGGAAAGTCGCACCGCGCGGTGCCATAATCCGGCATAAAGAGCGTATCGCCTACAAAGGCAGCATCCCCCACTACGTAGGTTAAGCAGGCGGGCGTATGGCCAGGGGTATGCAGTACACGGCCCTGTAATTGCCCAATGGCGAAGGTATCCCCTTCTTCAAACAGCGCATCAAATTGGCTGCCATCCCGAGCAAATTCGGTACCCGCATTGAACGCCTTGCCGAAGATCTCTTGCACCTTGACTATTTTGGCACCGATGCCGGTTTTGCCTCCTAACTGCTCATGCAGATAGGGGGCTGCCGAAAGGTGGTCGGCGTGCACATGGGTCTCCAAAATCCAGGCGACGTCGAGCTGGTGTTCGCGAACAAAGGCGATGATGTTGTCAGCTGAACGCCCATCCGTTCGCCCTGCGGCATAATCAAAATCGAGCACCGAATCTATGATCGCGCAGGCACTGCTATCGGGGTCTTGAACAACATAGCTAAAGGTGTTCGTGGGTTCATCAAAAAAGTGCTTAACGATTGGGCGTTGCATTGCTGCCTCCCATTAGTGGTAATCGCATTCTCATGCTTTAAAGACAGCATAGTGCATTCTAGGTTCTATCGTTAGACTATTTTTGAATATTACAGCAGCTACAATTCACAAAAGAGGAGTGATGGGCCAAACAGTTTTATGAGAAATTTCGCTCATCTCTATCTTGTTTAAGCCGATAGTAAAGAAATAGTGGCAGTGCTACTCAATTACAAAAAAGGCCAGCTACCGGTGGGTAGCTGGCCTTTTTTCATTACGTATTTTGTGGCGTTAAACCTTACCTTGATTATCCAGCTCAACCGCCTCGTGCATACGCGTGAGGAGGTCGGGCACGGCTGCCTGTACGCGGTTCCAGCTGGGAATAAAAGGCCGTTCTCTAGGGTTATCCAGGAATAGATTACCGGCCTCGAGCAGGTTGCTGGCGAATAGCTCGACGGCTTGCTCTTCACTATGGCGATCAAGGCTCAGGCCATTCATGGTGGCATCGTGGTCGTAGGCTTCGATCAAATCCAATGCGAAGCGGTAATAAGTCGCTTTGAGCGTGCGGAAATCTTCGCTGCTAAAGGTAATACCCTGAGTGGCTAATTTTCGATACAGCGCTTTTGAGATATCCAAACTCATCCGGTTTAAGCCGCCGTTGGGATCATCTTCGCTAACCGGCTGGTGCTTGTGGTCGTAGGCATCGGCAATATCGACTTGGCAGAGCTGACGCAGTGAGTAGTTACGCTGCAGCTCCGATAGCACACCGATCTCCAGCCCCCAATCAGCGGGAATACGAATGCCTTCCAGCACTTCGCTACGCATCGCAAACTCACCCGAAAGCGGATACCGGAAGCTATCCAAGTAGTCGAGATACGGCAGCGGCCCACAGACGGTTTTAAGCGCCCGCAGCAACGGCGTGACTAATAGCCGAGAGACACGGCCATTGAGCTTGCCTTCCGCAATACGGGGGTAATAGCCTTTGCAAAAACTGTAGTTGAAATTGGGGTGGGCCACCGGGTACATCAAGCGCGCCAGCAGTCCGCGCTCGTAGGTCAAAATATCGCAATCGTGCAGCCCGACCACTGTCGAGCGCCCAGACGACAACATATAACCAGCGCAGTACCACACATTGCGCCCTTTGCCCGGCTCCAACGACCCTAGCCCATGCTCTTCCAGTTCCGCATCAAGCGCTTTCAGGCGTGGTCCATCGTTCCATAAAATGCGCGTATGTTGCGGCAGACGTGAGAAAAATTCGCGGGCGTATAAAAACTGTTCGCGGTCGGCGCGATCCAGGCCAATGACTATCTCATTGAGGTAAGGGACCTTAACCAGTTCATCCACAATCGCTGAAAGCGCAGGTCCTTCCAATTCGGAAAAAAGCGACGGTAGAATCAAACCCATCGGCCGCCGTCGGGAAAATTGGCATAGCTCCTCTTCAAGTGCCTCGACTGAACGCTTAGTCAGGTTATGGAAATCGGTAATAATCCCATTTTGATGAAAGTCACTCATGCGCTTGCCTCCCTGGATTCATGGAACTGTTCTCAAATACCGAACCATTCTCAAACAACAACAGCATCATTTTTTTCCGCCGTCGCTAAACGGCGGTCATCTCGCCCCCACCAGTGGGCAACCCCCTCTGCCCAGCCGGTCGGCCCTGTTGCTTCCGTGCGATATAACGAAGTGTTACGCGGCTCTACGACTAAATCGTGGCAACCGCGGATGACAACAGCTTGATCAACAGCTTCAAGCATAGAGATATCGTTCGGTCCATCCCCCAGCCCTAGCGAAAGAGGTGTGCGGCCTCTTAATGCCGTAAAGCGTTTCACCAGCCACTCCACTGCACTGCCTTTATCCGCGGAGCGCCCCATGACATGCCAGAAACGTCCGCCTTGTGTTAGCTGTAGGCCATCTCCCTCCAGAGCTGCACGAAATGCTTCTAATGCTGAGTCACTGTCTTTCCATATCAGCGGCTCGCTTCCTTCTCGCTGCCGCGCATCACGGGCGCGGGACTCATCCAAGCCGGTAAGCTCCATGACTTCTTGCACAGTCAGTTCACCCATCCGGGTAAATTGAATATTCAAACGCTCGCGCCACACCTTTAAGCGCGCACGAATAAAGCCAATATCCACCCCAGGGTGTTTAATCACCACGCCATCTCGGCCACCACCAGGGCGGTCTAAACGGGCATGGCACCAACCGGGCGGCAAGCCAATCACCGCTCCATTCTCTGCGATAAAAGGCGTACCCGTCAGGCCCAACGCTTCGCGCAGCGGAATCAACTCCGCACGGGTTTTACTGGTGACCGGAATGACCGGCACGCCCATTTGTTTTAAACGAGCAAGCCACGGCGCGGCGGGGCTGAAGTCATAACTATGGTGATCCAGCAGCGAGCCATCTAAATCGGTCACTACCAGACGCGGCTGAAACGCAGGGTCTACCGGCGATGGTGGCGGAGAAGGCGACGGAGAAAGCGGCGCTGAAAACTGATTGAATTCCGGCATGGCACTACCTCTATTCGGTCTTAGCACATCGTCAAGGCAGTAGCCTGCGATGCCCTATGGCGATGACCAACGAGTAGTTGGCTATGAAAAGGATAGCAAGTTATAAGCCAAATCAGAGAAATGTAGCTTTAGCAGAGGGTTATCGGGGATTATTAGAATTTTATGGCGCGTCACACTCCCAAGCACCAAAAAGAAGCAGCTTGAATGCACCAAAATAACGCATGAAACACAATAGTGCACTGTCGCACTGATACCCATTAAGAAATGAGACCAAACTTTAAAAAAACTGAGACAGTACTTGGCAACGCCTCATAAATAGCTATACTCAACTTGTACCCACTGGTAATCCTGTATACCCCCTCACCTGATGCCAGTGGGCTGCAGTGAGCCAAGCCCTTTCATGCCCGCCTCCCCCGGCGGGCTTTTTTTATGGGCTACCACAACAGAGACAAAAAACGGGTGGCCCACATGGGTCACCCGTTTTTTGGGCTGTCCTTAGCCAGGAGAATCGCTATAGCTACTACTTATAAACAGGCAGGCGCGCGCAAACCTCAGCCACTTTATCCAGCACCTTCGCTTCGATGGCGCTGGTGTCTTCGCCTTTGGCCAGCACGTCTAGAATGTCGCAGATCCAGCCCGCGAGCTGGGTACACTCTTCTTCACCGAAACCGCGTGTGGTGACTGCCGGGGTGCCAATACGCAGGCCGGAGGTGACGAACGGGCTTTGCGGGTCGTTAGGCACGGCGTTCTTGTTCACAGTGATGTGGGCACGGCCTAGCGCCGCATCGGCATCTTTACCGGTTACGCCCTGCTTGATCAGCGAGAGCAGGAACAGGTGGTCTTCAGTGCCGCCGGAGACAATGTCGTAACCGCGGTCGATAAACACCTTCGCCATTGCCTTGGCGTTTTTCACTACCTGCTGCTGGTAGGTTTTGAACTCGGGCGCCATGGCTTCTTTGAAGCAGACTGCCTTGGCCGCAATCACGTGCATCAGCGGGCCGCCCTGGCCACCGGGGAATACCGCTGATTGCAGCTTCTTCTCGATATCGGCGTCGTTTTCGGCCGAGAGAATCACACCGCTACGCGGTCCGCGCAGTGTTTTGTGGGTGGTAGACGTGACCACGTGCGCATGAGGTAAGGGGCTTGGGTAAACACCCGCCGCTACCAAGCCTGAGACGTGCGCCATATCAACCAGTAAGTAAGCGCCCACTTCATCGGCGATTTCACGGAACTTGGCCCAGTCAACAATTTGTGAATAGGCTGAGAAACCAGCGATGATCATTTTGGGCTTGTGCTCACGAGCCAGCTGAGCCACTTGGTCGTAATCGATCAGCTCTTGATCATTCAATCCGTACTGAATGGCATTATAGTGCTTGCCCGAAAAGCTCGGCTTGGCGCCGTGGGTCAGGTGACCGCCAGCATCCAGGCTCATGCCTAGAATGGTGTCGCCTGGCTTGACCAGTGCCTGGAAAACGGCGCTGTTGGCTTGCGAGCCGGAGTGCGGCTGTACGTTTACATAGGTAGCGCCGAACAGCTCTTTAGCGTAATCGATCGCTAGGTTTTCAGCGATATCGACGAATTCACAGCCGCCGTAGTAACGCTTGCCGGGGTAACCTTCGGCGTATTTATTGGTCAGCTGGCTGCCCTGGGCTTCGAGTACGCGGGGGCTGGCGTAGTTTTCTGAAGCAATCAGTTCGATGTGGGCTTCCTGGCGCGCCACTTCTTTCTGCATGGCATCAAACAGCACATCATCGAATCCGGCAATTGACATATCACGGCTGAACATCGGCGGGAACCTCGTAACGAGAAAGGATCATCATGGAAGAAGCGAGGCCGGTATCATAACGCAGCCTGACACTACTTTCATCGCATCCGCGTCAGGTCGTGCATGAGCGTGCTTCATGTTGCGCGAGCCAGCAAAGGCTGACCGATTGGGCAACTTAGCTACCAGATTAGAAGTCATTAGCGAGCGGTCCATTTGCATTTTCCTTCACTCTGAAAAATACTGTATATTCATACATACACTTTAAGAGTCAGGATGCCGACAATGCCGGGCCAGTCTTCTCATTTTACCCCCGCCTTGCCGTTAAGCGCCCAGCCGCTGCCGTATTTAACCTTTTTGGGCCGCGCTGGCTTTAGTGGTTTCCCTTCGCCTGCGCAGGATTACGAGCCGTGTACGCTGGATCTCAATACCCGGCTGGTTAAAAACCCTACCCAGACGTTTTATGTCACCGCTACCGGTAACAGCATGGAGGGGTGGGGGATTTTTGAGGGTGACCTGCTGATCGTCGACCGCGGTATCGAGCCTCGCTTGGGCCACATTCTGGTCGCTATGCTGGAGGGTGAAGCGTTGATCAAACGCTACGCGCTTTACCAGGGTACGCCCCACCTCTGCTCCACCCATCCCCACTACCCGCCCTTGCCTCTTGAGGGCAGCGACTGTCAGCTATGGGGCGTGGTGCGCGCTGTCATCCATGAGTACGTGCGATGATTGGCCTGGTCGACGCCAATAACTTCTATGTCAGCTGCGAGCGGGTATTTCAGCCCAAGCTGGAAGGTAGGCCCGTTGGGGTGATGTCCAACAACGACGGTTGTGTGATCGCGCGTTCCGCCGAGTTGAAGGCGCTGGATATTCCCATGGGTACGCCCGCCTTCAAACTCGAAGGGCTGCGCCAGCGTGGCGAGATCCATCTGCTCTCTTCCAACTACGAGCTTTATGGCGATATGTCCGCACGGCTGGCCCAACTGCTCCGCGATGCCTGCCCAGAGATTGCGCCCTACTCCATTGATGAAATGTTCGTCTATTTAGAAGGTTTCACCACCGAGCAGTGTGAAGCACTGGGACGAAAGCTGCGTCAGCGTATTCGTCGTCATTTAGGGTTGCCGGTGTGCGTGGGGCTTGCCCCTACCCATACACTCGCCAAGCTGGCTAATCACCTTGCAAAACAAGACCCTCACTACGAAGGCGTTTGCTTATTAAGCGGGCAGGACCACACCACGGAAGCGCTGCTAAAGCGCACCCCGGTGGGCAGTGTGTGGGGGGTCGGGCGTCGGCTGGCCGAGCGCTTGGCGATTGGCGGCGTCAATACCGCCTGGGATTTACGCGAAAGCGATGAAAAACTGCTGCGCAAGCGCTTTTCGGTGGTGCTGGCTCGCACAGCGCTTGAACTGCGCGGCACTTCTTGCCTGGAAATGAATGCGTTGGACCAGCCGCGCCAGCGCATTATGACCTCGCGCTCGTTCGGCCAACCGACCGGCGTGTTTGCCGAGGTGCACAACGCGTTGCGCCACCACGCCCAGCGTAGCGCTGAGAAACTGCGTGAACAGGGCAGCATGGCCCGAGCGGTGATGGTGTTTCTCAATACCAACCGCCACCGCCGCGACCAGCCGCAGTATTTTCCTCAGGCACTGATCCCCCTACCCTCACCCAGCGACGATACGCGGGTGATTCTTGATGCCGTACGCCAGGGGCTTGAGCAGATTCACCGTCCTCGCTTTCGTTTTATGAAAGCGGGCGTGATGCTGCTCGACTTGGTGGACGCCGAGCAGCATCAGCTTTCACTGCTGCATCCCCCGGCCCGTGAGCGTCACCCCTTCTTGATGGCCACAGTCGATCAGATCAATCAGCGCATGGGGCAAGGCACCATCAGCTTTGGCATGACCGATGCGCCTGCTGCCTGGCAGCTACGCTGTGCTCACCGTTCCAACCGCTTTACCACACGCTGGGATGAGCTGATGAAAGTGGGCACTCACCCCGGCGCTATCGATGCGTGTACTTCGCGGACGTAACCGCTACCCTAAGAGGCCAAATGCGTAGGAAACGCCGTTCTCATGTCTCTCAATCGGCCAGATAAAGAGTACGCTCCTGCCCCTGGCTTAGCGCAACGTTGGGCCAGCCGCTATGTACAGGGCTATTTACGCCGTCAGCCGGCCCTAGACTCACCCGATCCACATGCTCTTAAGCGTGCACGGCGCTGGATCATTGCCTGGGCAGCGCTAGCTGGCATGATTTCCGGCACGCTGATTGGTGGCGCCGAGTGGTTTATGCGCGAATTTGCCACTGGTAACTGGAAAGCCATGAGCCTGCGGGAACAGCTTCCCTACTGGGCGGGCTACCTGGCCGTCGCAGGTACCGTTACCGCGCTGGAAATTGGCTTTTTGTACTGGAATGCGCTGCGCGGCGTCGCGAATATAACGCGCTTAGCGGGCCTACGTTATGGGCAAACGGACGCACTGGAGCCCGATATTCAGTTGACTGTTCACGGTATTTCCCGAGCGGCCTTGGAATACCCCAGCCCCGGTAGTCTAATCTATGGCGTAGACCCTCACGCCTATCTGCACGGCTGGAGATTAACCTTTAGATCACTGCTTTACCGCTTAAAAATCAGCTTGAGCAGCTTTCTACTGCGCCTACTGCTGCGTCGATTATTAGGCCGACTGACGCTACGCGGTTTTCTACCCGTTTTAACCGGCCCGCTATACGCGGCGTGGAATGCTTGGATTGCCGCACGCATTATTCAAGAAGCCTATTTGCAGGCGCGTGGCCCTGCCCTGGTGAAACACTTAATGAAAACACTGGCTGACAGCGATGAGCATACCCGGCGTCTGGTAGCCCAGGGGGTGGGCGAACTTATCATGCGCAATCAGCATCCTCACCCTAACCTGGTGCTACTGTTGGCTCGCCTGCTGAACAGCCTAACGGGTAAGCCGCAGGCACTGGAGGTAGATTGGCCCATTGCCCTGCGCGACTATGCCCAGTTACCTGCCCCTGCGCGCCAAACACTGCTCAATGCACTCACCCAGGCGGCGCTGCTTAGCGGCACCTACCGGGGTTCGCGCAAAAAATTCTTAGTCGAGGTGTTTGCAACCTGCCAAACGCCGCTGCGCAATGAGGATATAAAAGCACAGCAGCGGCGTTTGCTATCAGGTCAGGCACCGTAAAGGATAGATGCCGTAGAGGATTACGCCGTTTTTAGCGCGTGACGCAGCCGCGGGCTTAGGGTTTCCCCAAGCACCGCCATGACCACCAGTATCGCCAGCAGCCAGGGCCAGTGCGCTGCAAACGAGACCTGATAAACACCCAGCGCATCGACAAAAATCACCACAATGCCGAGCGGGCTAACGTAGCGCACCATGGCCAGCCATAGTGCATAAGGCAGTGGCGACAGCCCGAGTTCTTCGCGGAAGGTGTCGCTTTTCAATATAAAGCCCGCCAGCAGCACCATGCCCAGGCCGCCCAGCGGCATCATCCAGCGTGAGGTCAGGTAATCCAGCCAGTCGAAAAAGGTCTTGCCTGCCAGCGTCCAATCCGCGCCCAGATTGAATGACAGCATCGCCAGGGTGCTGATCAACCACAGCACAATACCCGTGCCCCAAGCAGCTGCCGGGCGCGAAATGCCTTTGTTATCGCACAGCCAGGAAACCGTCGCCTCGACCATGGAAATGGCAGAGGTCAACGCGGCCATGGAGAGCATGAGGAAGAACAAAATGCCAAATAGCGTTCCCAGCGGCATCGCCTGAAAGGCCAGGGGCAGGCTCATGAAAATAAGCCCTGGGCCTTCACCGGGGTCCATGCCGTTGGCAAAAATGACCGGAAAGATCGCCATCCCCGCCATCAGCGCGACGACCGTATCCGCCACGGCCACACTGACCGTGGTACGGCCGATGGAAGCATCTTTAGGTAAATAGCTGCCGTAGGTAAGGATCGCCCCGGAGGCCAGCGAGAGAGTAAAGAAGGCGTGGCCCAGCGCTGCCAGCATGCCTTCGCTGGAGAGGCTGCCTGCGTTGAACGAAAACAGGAAGTTCACCGCCGCGCCAAAGCCACCGGAAAACATGCCAAAGCCAATCAGGATCACCAGCATGATTACCAAGCCTGGCATCATCCAACTGACACTCTTCTCGATCCCCTTCTGTACGCCCTTGCCCACAATCAGCATGGTGAGCAGCGTCACCAAGGTACTCCAGAAACCGAGATTCAGCGGATTAGCGTTGTTGGCGCCAAACACGGCGGCCATCTCATCGACGCTGCTGCCTGCTAAGCCACCGGTCAGCATCTTCCACAGATACGAGAACGACCAGCCCGCCACAACGACGTAAAACGACAGCACCATAAAGCCGCAGAGCATGGCCATCCAGCCAATCAGCGACCACACCGACGAGCGGCCTGATTCATTGACCACGCGGCGAATGGCATCCACCGGGCTGCCCTGGCCGCGCCGTCCAAAGGCGATCTCGGTCATCATGACCGGCACACCCACGGCAAAAATACAGGCCAGGTACACCAGCACGAAGGCACCGCCGCCGAACTCCCCAGTGATATAGGGGAATTTCCAGATATTGCCCAGCCCAACCGCCGAACCGGTTGCTGCCAACATAAACCCCCAGCGGCCTAGCCACTGGGTGCGAGGTTGCCCAGAAGAGGTCATTTGCCCAGTTACCCTGTCAGAAAAAGGCGCTCATCCTATAGGATTTCGCGGGCAATGCCTAACAGGCCTACGCGTATACGGCGGTTTTGGCGGCAGCATCCAGACGCTGGGCGGTTTGATCCACCTTGCGTAAACAGGCGAGTAGCACAGCGCCGAGGGCCACAAAGCCGCCTGCCAACCAAAGCCCTAGGCTGTAATTGCCAGAGGCTTCGGCCAGCATGCCGGTCAAGGCCGGGGCGCATATCTGGGCAACGCCGTAGGCCAGGGTCATCTGCCCCATTAACCGCGCAGGGCTTGAAGGATAAAGCCGCCCCGCCATGGTTAGCACCAGACTGACGCAGCCGAGGAAGGTACCGCCGTAGAGCACGGCGCTGAGCAACACCGCCGCTGCATTCGCGGTAATCGCAGGCAGTACGATGCCTACTACCTGAATGCACATGGCGATAATCAGCGCCCCCAGGTAACCGACGCGGCGGGCGACTAAATCCCATAGCATCACCGCAGGGGCCGCGGCTAAACCGGCCAGGGCAAAGGTCCAATTCCCCATCCCCGCCAGCAGCGGCTCACGCTCGACAATCGCGACGAGAAAGGTAGCGCTGATCACATAGCCATAACCGGCGCAGAAATAGGCAGCCAGCATCCAGCGCATAAAGGTGCGTGTGGGCGGCATCGCGGGTTGGCTGTTCGCCGCGGGCGCACCGACGACCGGTTTCTCCGGGCGCGGCAACCACCGCCACGCGGGCACGAGTAGAGCTGCACCCAGCAGGCTAAAGCCCCACCACTGGGTCTGCCAGCTAAACGACAGTTGCAGCATCATTTCAACCGCGACGGAGACCACCACCATACCGATGCCCAAACCTGCAAAGTGGATGCCCAGCTCGCCGCGCTGACGGTGTTGCATCAGCCAGTGAAGAATCAACCCGGACGCTAGCAACATTGAGCCACTGCTGGAAAGTCCCGCCAGAAAACGCAGCCCCGCCCATACCCAGAAGTGCTCGGTGAGCGCCATGCCCGCAGTGGTAAGCACTGCCAGGATTAACCCACAGCGGAATAGGAGGTCTTTGATATAGAGACTGCGGATGGTGGCGGCCAACACCGCCCCCAGCATATAGCCCGCGTAGTTGAGCGCCGCCAGCCAACCACCATCGGCGTCACCCATCCAGGTTTGCTGCTGCATCACCGGCAGCAACGGCGTATAGGCAAAGCGGGCGATACCCACACACAATATCTGGCTGAAAACGCCCGCCAATAGCACTCTAAAGCGCTGGGAACCTAGCGTTGCTGCGGTCATCGGGCTGCTCCTTAAACACCACTTTTATTATATTAGCTATCACTATATTGATTAGCTCGCATGCAAGTTCATGCATAGTAGGGCGTTTTGAGCAGCGCGTCATGACCACCTAGGTCGAGTGCGTGGTTAAAAAACTGGCTAAAGGTGAACCTCCAGGCTTAACAACAAAAACGATAGCGTTTTGCCATGGCCATCCAGATTGAGTGCCCCGTTAACGCCGCCTTGAAGCACATCATCGATCACGAAGTTCATGCCTGCCAAGTTAGGTAGAGGGTAGCGCCGCACCCGGCTAGCGCCGCGATGGGAGAATAGCGCCAGCACTCGCTCCTCGGTGACCTGTTCCAGCAAGGTGGCGTAGTGATCCGCCTCGTAGGCAAACAGTGCCACGTTGAGGCGTTCGCCTTTATCCCCCGCACGGGCGTGCGCCAGCTGGTGAAGAGAGATCGAGGCGGGCGCACGCATTGACGTTTGTGTGGGTTCAGCTTGCAGCATAGCGTTCGCTCCTGTGGGCTTCCTGGGTCGGCGACTCAAATAGAGTGGCATGGGCATGAATGTCGCTACGCTTAACCAAATACGAGGCGGTAAACACCCGCCGTTGAAACTGACGTCGCACCCCGCCGCCCCCGGCAGGCCCGGCACAGTAAAGCGCCAACAGCTCTTGGGTGGCGCGGGCTACCCAGCGCCGCTCGCTGTGCTCCGCTGCCAAGCGCAGCCGGTAATCCCCGCTGGTGGAAGGCGATGCGCTACGCTGAAGCTCGCCACTATCACTATCGAATACGCTGGCCAGGCCAATGATATCCAACCGGGTTCGCAGCTCAGCCGGGGCGCGAAATACCAACCGCTCACGCAGTACCTGGGCGGCAAGCTGGGCTCTTGCTAGCGCGTTGGGCCCGGCATAGGAAATTTCTGCTTCGCCCTGCCACCCTCCTTCGTAGCACACGGTGGTTTTTAATCGCTCTGGGGCAGGCTTGCCGCGAATCCCCGTCACCGCCACGCGATTGGGTGAAAGCTGGCGTACTTCGGCGTGGGTAAGATCCACCGTGACATCCGGGGTCAGGTAATTGGCTGGATCATGAACTTCATAGAGCAGCTGCTCTTTCACCGTTTGCTCGGTAACACAGCCGCCGGTATTGGCGGGCTTGGTGATGATTAGGCTGCCATCCTGCTCTACTTCGATAATCGGGTAGCCCACCGTGGCGAGGCCAGGCACGTCTTTAAAACCTGGGTCGGCAAAGTAGCCGCCGCTTACCTGGGCACCACACTCGGCCAGGTGCCCGGCCATCATGCCGCAAGCCAGGCGGTCCCAATCATCCCAACGCCAATCGAAGTGGTGCATCAGCGGGGCTAAAAACAGTGCCGGGTCGGCAACACGCCCGGTGACCACGACATCGGCTTGCATGGCTAACGCTTCGGCCAGTGCCTTGGCGCCCAGATAGACATTGGCGGAAATCAAGGCGTCATCGCCCGGCATCTCCAGCCGTTCGGCCTCCCAACGCTGCAAGTCCAGGCCATGCAGTTGCTGGCGGATATCATCGCCGTGCACCTGGGCAATCCGCACCTCTGGACGACCAAGCTGGGCGGCTAGCTCCGCAATAACCTGGCACGCGCCACCAGGGTTGGCGGCACCGAAGTTGCCTAGAATTTTAATGCCGTGATCCAGGCAATCGCGAAGCACTGGCGCCAGCAGCTCGTCCAGCAGCGGTTCAAACCCGCTTTCGGGGTCCTCACGCATTGCCCGGTGGGCGGCCGCCAATGTCCGCTCGCCCAGGGTTTCGAATACCAAGGCAGAGGGTTGCTGTCGCTTGATCAACTCTGCCACCACCGCCACGGCCGCATCGGTACGGTCACCGGAAAAGCCTGCCCCGCTGCCCAGTAAAAAACTCATAAATGTGTCTCCTTGGCCTGAAGGGAGTGGTGGTCGCCGGAGGCAACTACCGGCTCGTCATCCAGCAGCGAGCGGCGGCGTATAAATAGCCCAATGATCAGAGCGAGCGCTGCCAGCGTGGTCAGCCAGCCTGGCGTCAGCGCCAGCCCAATCACCGCGATCAAGGCCACCACATCAATCACGCGCTTACCCGTCATGGCTACCCGAGACATCAGCGCGGCGAAGGCCATCACGAACACGACCCCCTGACAACTGGCCAAGACGATCTCCAGAGGAGTCCCAAACCCCGCCAGGGCTGGATAGATCAGCAGCAGGAAAGGAATGACATAGATCGCCGCTGCCAAACGCACCGATTCGACGGCGGCAGGCAGCCAATTGGTATCGGCAATGCCTGAGGCCACGAATACCGCAATACAGACAGGCGGCGTAATGACCGAGAGTGTCGCAAAATAGAAAACGAACAAGTGGGCAATCAGCGGCTCGACACCGATGGTGGTGAGCGCTGGCGCCAGCACCGAGGCCACCAACACATAGGCCGCGGTAGTGGGTATGCCCATGCCTAAAATCAGACACACACCGCCAACGATAAAGGCGACCAGGAAGAGCGATTCACCACCGACCGTGACAATCAAGCTGGCCAGCGTTACGCCGATGCCGGTCATGCCGATCATCGCCACCAGAATCTGCGCCCCGGCCAACAGCACGCCGATAATCACCATGCCTTTGCCTGCATCGACCAAGCCTGCCACCAGCTTGCCGAGGATCTCGCGCAGGGGCATTTTGGACAGCAGTGCAAAAGGCACAAAGGTGAGTACGGTCATCAGGATGCCGTAAAAAGCGGACATCTGAATCGAACGGCCGCTAAGCACACCGTAAAATAGCCCACCCAACGCAGCCAGAATGGGAATGATCCGTTCAGCGCGTATCACGTCTGACCAGCTGGGCAGCTCTTCATCGGGTACCACCTGCAACTGACGGCGCTTGGCCACCAGGTGAATCGTGACAAACACGCCCAGGTAGAAAAGGATCGCTGGCAGCAAGGCCGCCAAGGCGATACGCAGGTAACTCTCACCGAGAATTTCCGCCATGATAAATGCCGCAGCGCCCAGGATCGGCGGTGCGATTTGACCGCCGGTGGAGGCGACCGCTTCTACCCCCGCCGCAAACGGGCGTGGGTAGTTCAAGCGTTTCATCATGGGAATGGTGAAATTGCCCGTCGTGGCGACATTGGCCACGGCACTGCCGCTGACCATGCCAAACAGCCCAGAGGCTACCGTGGCTACTTTGGCTGCACCGCCCGGCGAACGGCCGCTAATACGCAGCGCCAAATCCATAAAGGTATTGCCGCCCCCGGTGTGCAGTAGCAAACAGCCGAACAGCACGAAAGCGGCAATGGTCGTGGCGGCAACGCCGACCAGCATGCCCCACACGCCTAGATCACCCAGGTAGATGGTTTCGGTCATGTAGTAGAGATCAAACCCCCGGTGGCCAAGCGGCCCTGGAATCGCGGCCCCGAACCACGCATAAGCTAACCCCGCGACTACCAACAGTGGGAAAATAGCCCCGATCGCGCGTCGCGAAAGCTCCAAAATCGCCACTAACAGCACGCCGGTTAGCAGCATGTCGCGGGGTGTTGCCCAGGGGAGTTCGACCAGAATTTGTTCGTGGTTAAGCGCTACATAGCCGCAGGCGAATACCACACCCACTGCCAGCACCACATCTATCGCAATACCCAGCGGGCGCCAGCGCTTGCCCTCCCCTAATGGGTAGACGGCAAGCCCTAGCAGGATGACCAGCGCGAGAAAGATACTCCGCTGAATCAAGCTCTCGAACGGCCCAGTGGCGGAGGTATAAAGGATTAGACCGCCCAATAGCAGCGCCAAGCCTTTGGTGACTGTCTCACGCATGATCATCTTCTCCGAATGGCCTTACTGGACAGGCTGCAAGGCATCGGGGATGTCGTACCCCTGCTCTTCGAAATAGCGCGCCGCACCGGCATGCAGCGGCACAGTGCCAACTTCCAGGGTCATCTTCGCCATATCGGCATCTTTCATCGCGGCAAAGGCGTTGACCTGCGGCTCGGGGTTTTCCATCACGGCTTTGACGATTTGATAGGCGGTCTCTTCATCCATATCCGGGTGTGCATGTACGGCAACCCCAAACGCCCAGGTGGTATAAGCGGGGATACCGTCTGCGGCGCCTTCGGGCACATCGACAATCGCCACGTCGGGCATTTCGCTACGCAGTGTGTCGGCCTGCGCGTCATCGAGAGACAGCACGCTAATGGGGGTAAATGTCGCGATATCCATAGAGGAGCCATCCAGGCGCTCTCCGACGCCCGATTTCACCGAGCCCATCACCCGGCCATCTTTCATGGCGTCGACCATATCGGTGGTGGAACCACGCACGTAGTCGGGCTCGATGCCGAGGGTACGCATCACGGCTTCAGTGGTTTTCTCAGTGGCCGACCCGGTGATACCGGGGTTGAAACGCACCCCATCCAAATCAGCGAAGGTGGCAACGTTGGCATCCTGGCGCATCACTGCGTTTTGGGGTGCCACGGTGTAGACCCACAGCAGACGGTTATCCACTGGGCGGCCTTCAAAATCTTCCTCACCGGCGTAGGCGTGATAGCCGGTATTGGTCGTTACCAGCCCCATATCAATCTGATCGCGCCCCAAACGACGCAGGTTATCAACCGTAGCGCCGGTTTCAGCGACAGAAGAACTCACCCCTTCGACCTGATTGTTGATGATCTGATTAACCGCGACAAAGTAGCTGTAGTGGCTGGAGGAGCTGGAGGTAGAACCAATCAGCAGGCGCTCATCGGCATGGGAAGTGGCAGCAGCCAGCACCGCGGCGCTTGCCACCATGGCGGTAAGTAGCGTTTTCATTGTGTCTCCGAAGCTCGCTGTACGAGCCTTTGTTGTTGTAAATACGGTTATTGTAAAACGATTTTGTAGAACGATGACCGCGACGCACGCATCGCGATAAACCAAGCATGGTGTGAAGGTTTCATTTTGTATATTGAATAGTTTTTAATTTATGTTTTACTTTCTAAATGAATCCAAGCATCCAGCAGTTGCGCGTTTTTATTGCCGTCGCCCACTCCCGCAGCCTTGCGGAGGCCAGCGAGCGAGTACACCTTTCCCAACCGGCGATTTCGATTGCACTACGCAAGCTGGAAGAGAACGTAGGCGGTGCGCTATTTGCCCGCACATCACGCCAGCTTGCCTTGACCCCGGAAGGCGACGCTTTCCTACCGGTTGCCGTGCGGTTGTTAAATGACTGGAACGAAGCCTTTGAGGATCTTAACGACCAGTTTTCCAAGCAGCGCGGCAAGGTAACGATCGCCGCCTTACCCACCCTGGCGGCGGGCTTGTTCCCGCAGGTCATCCGGCTTTTCCACGAGGCGTATCCCCGTATCAACCTCAGCCTGCATGATGTGCTGGCCGAACAGATTAACCAGATGGTGCGCGAAGGCCGTGCCGACCTGGGACTTTCCGTACCTCCCGGTGACGCAGATGACCTCACGTTTGAACCCGTGCTCGAAGATAGCTACGTGGCGGTTTGCCCTTGCGGGCACCCACTGCTGGCACAACCGGCAGTGGCGTGGGGGCAGCTCGCCGCCTACCCGTTTATCGGCATCAATCGTCTTTCCAGTTCACGCCAGGATATTGACCGCATCATGCAGAGCGTCGGGGAACGGCTGGATATCTTGTGCGATGCCCGCCAGATCGCCACCGTCGGCCGCATGGTGGCGGCGGGCTTGGGTATTAGCGTGCTGCCCTCGCTCAGCTTTCGCCAGATTGCCACCGATGGCATTGAACACCGCCCGCTGGTCGAACCGACTATCCGTCGCGAGCTGGGCATGATATTGAGCCGACGCCACCCCCCTTCCGCCGCCGCCAGCGCCCTGTGCCAACTGATTCGTGATCACGAATGAGGACTTTCCACAAATAAGCGTTTTCGGTACGGCTTTCTCTACACCTGGGGTGGGAATCTGGCAGACTAGAGCCGATGAACATCCACCTTACTAAGTGAGCGATACGATGAGCGATACAGCAAAACCCTGGACACAACCCATGCCCGACGCGCAGTTCAAACTGATGCGCGATATTCTTGCTGCGCCTAGCCCCGTGGGCCTTGAAGCCGCAATGACCTACGGGGTGCTCAAGCCGCATTTTGACAGCTTTGCGCCTAAAGGCTGGCACCTGCACCAGTTCAAGGGCAACGCCGGTGTTGTACTGGACACCCACCCCGGCCGTGACGATATGTTCAAGGTCATGCTGATCGGCCATGCGGATAAAATCCGTATGCAGGTGCGCTCGATTGGTGAAGACGGCAAGATCTGGATCAACACCGACTCCTTCCTGCCCACCGTACTGATCGGCCATGAAGTGAAGCTGTTCAGCGAAGACCCGGATGCCCCTGGCAGCTATCGCTGCATTGAAGGCGGCACGGTAGAAGCACTCGGCGCCATCCACTTCTCTGACCCTGCCCAGCGTGATGGCAGCAAAGGGATCAAGAAAGAGCAGATCTACCTGGATCTGCAGATTCACGGCGACAACAAGAAACAGCAGGTGTTGAACCTGGGCGTGCGCCCTGGTGATTCGATTATCTTTGACCGCCCTATCCGCCCCGGCTTTAGCCCTAATACGTTCTATGGCGCTTACCTGGATAACGGCCTGGGCTGCTTTGTGGCCGCCGAAGTGGCGCGTCTTATCGCAGAGGCAGGCGGTACTAAAAATGTACGCGTACTGTTTGCGATTGCCAGCTATGAGGAAATTGGCCGCTTCGGTAGCCGCGTGATGGCCGGTGAAATGAAGCCGGATGCGCTGATTGGCGTTGACGTCAATCACGACTACGTGGGCGCGCCAGGCATCGGCGACAAACGCATGCAGCCGTTGGAAATGGGCAAGGGCTTCACCATGGCGGTGGGTTCGATTGCCAGCGAACAGCTCAACCGGATTATCGCGACAGCCGCTAAAGCGCACGATATTCCGCTACAGCGCGATATCGTGGGCGTGGACACCGGTACCGATGGTATGGCGGGTGTGTTGGCATCTATCGATAGTGCTGCTACCTCGATCGGCTTCCCTATCCGCAACATGCACACGATCTCGGAAACCGGCCATACCCAGGATGTGCTGGCAGCTATTCATGCCCTCACCCATACCCTGCAGGCAATGGATGCCATGCCGGATCTACCGCGTGAGTTCCTGGATAATCACCCACGCTTAGACCAAGCGAGCCCACTGACCCACCAGGGCGGCGACAAGCCCGACAGTGAGAGTGATGACAGCAAAGAGAGCCAGGTAAGCAAAGAGAGTAAGGAAAGTAAGGAAAGCAGTGCCAACAGCAATGATGCTGCTAGTAAGAAAACCAAGAAAAAAGCGAAAAAATAAAACAAGCGTATAAAAAGAAGCCCCAGCCATTCCTTGGCCGGGGCTTTATCAACTCTTCCTTGATTTTCTTCACAAACATCCTGTTTGTGCTTCCCTGAGAGCGTTTAGCCTTCCTGGCGTTGCCTTCCTTGTTTCCACTTCCTTGTGGTGTGTGCTCACAATGGACGTGATAGCGCTGTATTTATCTATCCCAGGTTATTAAATCAAAAAAATATTGCTTTAATATTAAAATAGCCTTGTTGCGTCGATTTAATGCACGTTTGCAATACATTTCGCATGGCGAATATATGAATTGACACTTATACTTAAAACGTGTCGGTAACGATACGGAACAACAGGGAGGTTACCACGCCTGAACCATCATCAACCCAATGGTAGGAGGTCAGCGTGCGCAACATTATAATAAGCAATAAAATCAATGAACTAGATGTCATCTGTCGTCATTGCGGCAATTCAGAGACAGCCAAGTCACCATTTTTTAATCGCTTTCGTTTAGAAGGCACAGGGAAAAACACGGCGACGGTGCGCTGCCTTAACTGCCAAACAGCAGTTGAAGTGCCCTTGAATGAACTAAGCACGCTCTATTATCACCATGCGTGTTAGTGGGCAGGCTGGTTAATCAATAGCTTATTTTGCTAACAGGCCAGCTAATAAAAAAGAAGGGGTAGATGGCTAACACATCTGCCCTTTTCCTTAGCATGCTATTTACGTTAAATGAGAAAATTCATAAGAATGTAACTAACACGTCATTTATTTAAGCATAAAAAAAAGCCCTAGCCATTCCCTGGCTAGGGTTTTATTACCGCATCTTTCTTCCTCACAAACATCCTGTTTGCGCGTCCATGAAAGTTTAAGCCGTCCTGGCCCTACCTTCCTTGTCACCACATCCTTGTGCTTGATGATTAGGATGCACCTTTTAACGACGATTTTAACTAACCTAGGTTATTTAATGAGAAAATAGTTTTTACACTATGCCAAGTATTTTTTAGCGAGAATCGCGCGCTTTAAGAAGATGCTTATCTTGTCATCATTATGTCAAATAAGCATTATATAATTTTCTAATTTTAAGGCATTTTTGATTAAAGCACCCAAGCAACGTCGGCCTTACTTCGCAACCAGCCAACTGTCGAAAAAACCAATAATTTCAGTAGCTTAGGAAAAACTATCGGTCATTACGACTAGCAAACGATTGACAATATCGAGAAATAATTAATCCTACTAACCTAGTCACCCATTAAAGCTCAACAAACGATTGATTAATTTTTATCATCTTCAGCAAAAAATAAAGCTCAACCATATTCTGGTTGAGCTTTATTAGGTCTTCCATAACCGTACGTCACAAATATCCTATTTGTGCATCCTTGTGCTACGCAAGCAATCCTTGTCTAATCTTCCTTTTCGCGAGCTCCTTTCGCTATGCACACAATGAACTTTATAGAAACAGGTTTACTTAACCTGTGTTAGGCAATAGAAAATAAATTATTATTAAACGCTCGTTTGCCATTTTAACAAGCGGCTTGCCAAGCTTCCAAGCAAGCACATACAATCATGCACGTTTGCTTAATCCTTCTTAAAATGAGTGCGATCATGATCTCAAAGTACTGGTGGCCAGCCGCCGCGCTTAGCCTCGCGTTAGCTCCTCAAGCATGGGCCCAGCAATGGGAAGGCAGTCTCGGTGCGGGTGTCCTGTATGCCCCCGATTATCTGGGCAGCGACGATTACGATACCCAGCTTTGGCCCTCTATCGACCTAAACTATGGTGATGCTCTTTCGATCAGCCCACGTAGTGGCATTGAATGGCATGTGATTCGCAACGGTGATTGGACCGTATCGCCCTTTATTGGCTATACCTTTGGCCGCGATAATGAAGGTGATATTTCGGCGTTCGAGAAAGTGGATGGCGGCGCTACGCTCGGTTTACGGGTAGCACTGGAGCAAGGGCAGTGGAAATATAGCTTGGCGGGCAGTGCACCGGTTTCTGGAGATGTGGATGGTGCAGAGTTTGAAGCGTCGGCAGCTTGGCGTTTAGCGCTCAATGAGCGAACATTCTTCACCTTTACCCCAACTGTGGCCTATGCCGACGAAGAGTGGACGGAGTCGATGTTCGCGGTTTCTACACGTGACAGCCTGCGTAGCGGTATTGCCAGCTATCATCCTAATGGCGGCACCTGGCGTTTAGGGGTTAGTACCAGCCTAACCTATGCGCTAACGCCTCAATGGTCGGCCACTGGTTTTGTTGGCACCAGCTACCTGACTGGCAATGCGTCTGACAGCCCCATCGTTGAGGATTTAGGCAGCGAATGGCAGACCGTGACGGGTGTATCGCTCAATTATAATTTCTAGCAGTATTGAGCCTGGACAAAATAAAAGCGCCCTTCACGTTTAGGGCGCTTTTGCGTTTAGTGGCATGGTTCTAGTGGCTGGTTCTAGTGGCTGGTTCTAGTGGCTGGTTCTAGTGGCTGGTTCTAGTGGCTGGTTCTAGTGGTGCTGTTCTGGTGGTTCTGCTCAAAACCACATTTTAAGCGGCATCCATAGCCCCATCAGTATCATTGCGATGTTTTCCGTTAACGATACAAAGCCTAGTGGCACATTGCTGCTACCGCCCACACACGCGCATTTCAATTCACGCTTATCGATGTACACGGCTTTAAACACCGACACCGCCCCCACCGTACCGACAAACAGTGCCAACGGCGCCGCCAGCCAAATAAAAGCGCCTGCCAGCATTAAGACCCCGGCCAGGGTTTCAGCGTAAGGGTATACATAACTATAGGGGACATAGCGCTGAGCCAGCAGGTCGTAGTTAAGGAACATAGAGCTGAAGCTCTCTACATCCTGAAGTTTCTGTAACCCCAACAGCACCATCGCCGTTGCCACTGCGTATTCAGGCATCCGCGCGGCCAACAAGGTACCATTGGCGACCCAACTAACCGCCAGACCGATCAGCAAGGCGGTAACAAAAATCGCGATTACCGGTCGATATGTGGTCTTTTTTGCATTCGGCACGCTCATCCCAAGATGCTTGCGCACCTCTTCATAACCACCAATACGTTTATCACCGATATAGGTTTGCGGCGTGGTATCGACATTTTCCTGAGCCTTGAACGCCTCTATCTCATCTCGGGAGGTTAATGGGTGATCGTCAACCTCATATCCTTTACGCTTTAACAAATCGACCGTTTTCATACCAAACGGGCAAAGGTGCTCTGCCGTTTTCATCCGATAAACATGTGCCGTCTCCATGTTGACCACCTCCTTGATGCGTGTCTGAAAACTACCTATTAAGCAAATCCCCTCTCTACCTTATAAAGGTAGTCAGAATATGGTCTGTGACCAAAATAGAAACGGCGAGGATAGCCTCGCCGTTATTATTGAGCCTGCTTTACCACCTAGCGGTTATTTCTCCAGCCACGCCATCAGCGTCTCAGCCGTTAGCGCTGAAGAAGGCGGGTTTTGCCCGGTAATCAGCTGGCCATCTTCACGCACATAAGGGGTGAAATCTTCCGCCTTGGTGTAGATACCGCCACACTGTTGCAGCGCATCTTCGACCAGATGCGGCACGATGTCAGTCAGGCCAACCGCATCTTCTTCGCCATTGGTGAAGCCTGTTACTTGGCGGCCTTTGACGAGCGGCTCGCCTGCGCTGTTCTTGGCATTCACTAAGACAATCGGCGCATGGCAAACGGTAGCGACCGGCTTGCCTTGAGCAATAAACGTTTCGATCAGGCGAATGGAGTCTTTATCGTCAACAAGATCCCATAACGGACCATGTCCGCCAGGGTAGAACACCGCATCAAAGTCATCGGCCTTCATATCGCCCAAACGATGGGTCGCTGCAAGCTCAGCATTAGCCTTTTCATCTTGCTTGAAGCGGCGCGTTTCATCGGTTTGGCTATCCTCAGCGTCGCTCTTGGGGTCCAGCGGCGGCTGGCCACCTTGAGGCGATGCCAGGGTTACCTCGGCCCCCGCGTCTTTGAAGACATAGTAAGGGGCGGCCAACTCTTCCAGCCAAAAGCCGGTTTTATTACCGGTGTCGCCTAGCTGATCGTGAGACGTCAGTACCACTAAAATGCGCTTGCTCATATCTTTCTCCTAGCGGTGAAAAATGAGGCTATTAAAAGG
This sequence comes from Halomonas sp. HAL1, assembly GCF_030544485.1. Classification (NCBI taxonomy): domain Bacteria; kingdom Pseudomonadati; phylum Pseudomonadota; class Gammaproteobacteria; order Oceanospirillales; family Halomonadaceae; genus Halomonas; species Halomonas sp. HAL1. The sequence goes on along the minus strand of NZ_CP130610.1, from coordinate 1,304,018 downwards.
CCTTGTTGTTTCTAAGTGGGGGCCTCTGAGGAGGAATGCAAGGAGATATCCAAGATCGTCGTCACTGGCTCAAACAGTAAATGACCACCACTAGTGTCAATCTGTTAGTGGCGCTTTATCATGGCGTCATTCAGTCATCATCCAGGTGAAACGACCAGTGAGTATTGAAGCGCGGGATTTTTACCGCAGCGGCCCTGATCACCGCCAAGGGCAAGCCAGCAGTTTTGCCTTGATCCGACACCAGTTTGATTTTCGCTCTATTGAGATTGGCCGCTGGGTCACCAGCGCTGAGCGCGATCGTGCCGCCGAGCTGTTTCACGATGCCCTGTGCGATCTCATGCTGATTCTACAGGGGCCAGAGGCGCTGATTTCGTTACGCGGCTCCATAGCTCTGCAGTACGGCAGCGGTGGACGACCTGGCGTTTCTGCCCACTACGACCCCAGCCAACGCAGTTTTGCGCTGGCCAAAAACGCAGGCCCCGGCAGCATTGCCCACGAGTGGTTTCATGCTTTTGATCACTATATCGCCAGTAAGTGTTTTCGCGGCACGCCTGCCGGTATGTTCGCCTCTACTGCTTGGCTTGCCGATGCAACGCCCATCGCCCACCCTCTGAATCAACTGCTGATGCGCTGTTTCAAAGCCGTACTACTGCAGCCCGAAGGCGACCAGCCTAGCGCTCTGTTTCAAAGCTCGGTGCAGATGGATAAAAAGCTTGGCCAGCTCTATTACAGCAAACCCGAAGAACTCTGTGCACGCGCCTTTGAGGCGTTTGTGCAGGATGCCGACATCACCAATCACTTCCTGGTCAAAGGCACCAAGGCCTCTCTTGAAGCGGAAAAAGGGCTCTACCCACAGAGCGCACAACGGGAGCAGATCAATGCCGCGTTTAGCGACTATTTTGCCAGGCTGGGAAAGGCGTTACGGGAAACCGGATAAGCATGACAGCGTGCAAAATGGTGCAATCGTGCCTAAGATGTAGCAACGCTCACTACTCAAAGGAAGAGAACATGCCATCTACTACCACTATCGTCGTTATCATTGTGGTTATCGTTGCCGTGCTTGGCATTGGCTTCGGCGGTGTGCTGCCTTTTTAATCGCTCGTAAAGGTGGTTAACGTCGGGCGCCTGGCCGCGCTTCACACCCCTGCCCTGCCCAAACACCTTATCAAAAGTTAAAATAAAAAAGATTAAAAAATCAAACAAGCTAGCCTGCAAATGGCTAGCTTTAATTTAGCATAAAAAATTACCTTTATTTTCATAAAGATATTGCCGTTTAATTTATATGTTTAATTTCCCTAAGCGCCCTAGTTAGCAGGGTAGTTTTTTATCTTTTTAAGAAATTTAAACAGGCTTTTTACAAATTTATTTTTAAACTATAATTGTCAATAATATTCGGTTATATGCCTAAACATTATTTATATTAGAAATTTAGCAGAGACACTGTTGCGAAGGGCTTCATTCCTGCCAAATCTGGAGCCAAACATGCCTACTGCCCTGCCTCCTCATACCCACCTGATGATTCGCAAGTTAGAAAGTAATTTTACTCTTACCGCCGAAGAGAAGCAGGCACTCCAGGAATTACCGGTACAAACACAAGACGTCAAGTCTAACCAAGACATCGTTAAAATGGGCGACCAACCTAGTCAATGTTGCTTACTGCTGGAAGGTTTTTCGTGTGTCTACAAATTAACCCTTGAGGGCAAACGGCAAATAATGGCGTTGCATATTCCTGGGGATATGCCTGATCTCCAAAGCCTGCACTTGCAAGTTATTGATATCAACATTGCTTCACTTAGCCCCTGCAAGCTCGGTTACATACAACACCAAGACTTATCGCTTTTATTTGAGCGCCACCCTCGCCTCACTGCGGCTTTCTGGCATGAGACGTTGGTGGATGCTTCCATTTTCCGAGAATGGTTGTTGAATGTTGGGCAACGTGAAGGCTATTCACGGGTCGCTCATATTATCTGTGAGCTCTTGCTGCGCCTGGAGGCGGTGGGGCTGGTACAGGATGAGAACACTTTTGATATGCCCATTACCCAAGCGGAGCTGGCGGATGCAACGGGGATGACCCCAGTGCACGTAAACCGAGTGCTACAGGCCCTTCGTAACGATGGCTTGATCATTACGAACAAAAGAAAGGTAACCATACCTGACTGGCAGAAATTAAAGGAGGCTGGCGAGTTTGATTCACTTTACCTTCATCTTGAGAAAAAGGTCATAGGGTAAAGTATTTTTTACTTTTGATATAATAGCCATGAAAGGCGGATTCAAGAGTTAAACCCGACCTGTTAATCTTCTCGTTAGTAGCTAGGACGCCAGGGCCAAACACCTCACCTTAAAAACCGTTCTCCTGTCTGTAAGCATATAATAGCGGCATCATCAGGTAAGTAGGAAGAAGCTCCTCTTTCCAACTGGAGGGTGGGCCTTGATCAGAAGGCCACCCAAAAAATATGTTATGTTCCAAGGTAGAAACCCCATTTGATCAAGCCTTTCCTTTACAACCCCCTCCCACTAATTACTTGAAACGGGTGTTAAAGGCTCATCATCAATATCGGGATCATGATGGAATGTAGCGGCCAGTGTATTAGTCTGTTCTTCTAACCCTACTGCTGTTTTTGCATCGAGAAGAGGGGAATCGACTTCCACAATGTTCGTCTCGACAGTAGCGTTGAGCACCAGCTCAAACCTGGGATCGTCGTAGCGATAAACGAATTCATGTCGGATTTCATCATTATCGAGAATACGTAAGCCAGCGTGTAGCAAATTAAGGTCTTGGCCTTGCACGACAACCTCTTCCTCCACAGGCCCCAAGATACGTAGCGTCACTTGGCCAGTCCATTGCAATGGCATGCTCCCTCTCCTTAACGGTGCGTGTAGCAAAAAGCATAAGCCGTGACTGCCCAAGATGAAAGCTCGCATCACTCCTTCCAGCTATCGACCTGTTTCATCGAGAAGCGATCCAACCTTGTACCGAAAATCGATGGTGCTTCGGGAAATAATAGACACGTTGGAGGCGATGAAATTTTGCAATGCGCTAATTGCCAGAAGAAGCTTCGTCTACTTCTACGTAGGGCTAAAGCCATACATTCTGTATTGAATACTTGGTCGAGCGCATGGAGCCCCCTCACGCCACCCTGGGAGTTATCCGAAGGGCGGGCTCTTTGTTGGGAAATGCCAAACATTGTTACTCAGGGTTTACTCAACCTATAGTGATTTTACGGTAAAGCTTTGCCGTCTTTCTCGCTAACAAAATCATCTGTGAATGGAGAGATGTGATGCCCCCCAACAAGCATAAAGCGCTGAGTAGCCTTTGCCTTATCGCTGCATTAGGTGCTGGAATGGCTCAAGCACAAGACCAAGATGAAGACACGATCCCTCGGTTAGAAAGCACAGCCTGTGCAACGCAAGCGCTAAAAGACCTCAATGCCAGTTGCTACACCTTCTACGGGCAAGAAAACTGGGACGACCCAAACGGCACTAGGGTTGAGCTACCCATAGGTGTCATCGACCCAGAGACTGAAACTGACGCCGACGCGGAAAGTGATCCCGTGGTCTTTTTCCCCGGCGGCCCAGGATACTCCATCCTCGGCAATGCTGATTACATCGAGCAACTGCGAAAGGATATTGGCAACCGCTCGTTAGTGGTGTTTGACCCTCGCGGCTTTAAGCATGCCACCCCATCATTGGAGTGTCCTGGCTACGCAGCCGTCTCCCCGTACCACAATATCATTCACACACCGGCGCTAACGTCTTCACTTGATCCCATGGAGCGGATGGAACACATCACCGACGAAGTAGCCGCTTGCTACCAAAAGCTTGAAGGTGAAGGCGTTGAGATTGCCCAATATACGGAAAGTGCCACCTCACGCGATGTCGAAGAGATTCGTAACCTGCTTGATTACGATAGCGTGAATATTTTCGGCTCCTCTACCGGGAGTGGCACAGCGCTCTCTTATGTTCGCTATTATCCCGACAGTGTGAGCGCCGCCATTCTTGGTTGGCCCTGGTACGCCAGCCTGCGCAATAGAGCGCCGTTAGATGAGTTTTATACATTAAAACGTCGATTCACGGACGTTCTGGCCATGTGCGTTGAAGAGAGCGAAGCTTGTCGAGAACAGATCCCGGCATGGTTCCTGGCCATAGATAGGGCTCGCCGCGCCCTGGACGACAAGCCTTATATTGCCCAGGTGGAATCAGAGGGCGAGCAGAAAACTCTCTACTTTGATGGTGCCGCTTTCCTCGACACGCTCTACCTGATGCTGCCGGAATATTATGACGAACTGCCTCGCATTGTTTCCGAAGTGCCTGAGGGTGACTACTCATCGCTTCATGACTTCTTCATGATTGATGATTACAGCCCGGTTACCGAATCACCCAACTATGCCATGGGCGCGTTCCTGGCTCAGGCCTGTAACGACATGGGGACAAACCGCCCAACGCCAGAAGACTCGATGGCTGCAGTACAGCGTGAAGCCGCCATTATTGGCTTTGAGCCTATCTGGCTCTGCGCCTGGTGGGGTGGAGATGGTGACGTGCCGCCCGAGCATAACGACACTGTAACGGCTGAGACGCCCGCCCTGGCGATCCATGGTCAGATGGACCCTTGCTGCGGTACTCGCTGGAGCGATGAGCTAGCCGACACCATGCCCAACCTCCAGGCTATCGAGATGCAGGCCTTGGGACATAGCCCAGTCAATGAGTGTCGATCCACCGTGATTAAGGAATTTCTTGGCGACCCACTCGCGCAGGTGGACACCAGCTGCCAAAACGAAGTACCGCTTGCCGAATGGCAGTTGGAATAATCTACTCGCTTTCTCATGAACTGATAGATCCAAGCCCGCTTCGGCGGGCTTTTTTACGCCTATCCAGGATTGTTCCCAAAAAAACGCTTCCAACGGCCAAAAACGAAAAAGGGAATCAAGCTAAAAGCTTGATTCCCTTTTTAAATTCTGTGGCGGAGGGGGAGTCCGCATACAAAGAGTACAAGCAAGACCTAACTATCATCATTAAAAACTGATTTTTAAGGACTTTTCTATTTTTTTGTCCTAAGCAGTCCAATGAGAGACACCTGAATACTAAGCAAAAGTATGGGCTGATGTATGGGCTGTTGTATGGTACGCTCTGATCCTCATCATCAGAGTGCGTAGCCATGGGCAAGCTAACCACCAAAGGGGTTCAGAAGCTGATTCGAGAATCCAAACCGGCGCTAACTAACGACGGTGATGGCCTATACCTGAAGATCGGAAAAAGCGGTGGGGCCAGTTGGATTTATCGCTTCCGCTGGAATGGCAAGCTCCGCGACATGGGTCTAGGCAGCTGCTCCGAAACCCCTCTTTCAGAGGCTCGCGAGCTGACTGCGAATAATCGTAAACTTGTCAAACAAGGCACTGATCCTCTTGAAGCCCGCGTTGAAGAAACTGAAGAGGAAGCGGTTCGCATCACCTTCACGACCTGCGCCGCACGCTATATCAAAGCGCACCGCCGTAGCTGGCGAAACATCAAGCATGCTCGCCAGTGGGTCAGCACCCTGAAGTCTTATGCTCGGCCCAAGATCGGCAACAAACCCATTGATGAAATCAACACGCAAGACGTTCTTGAAATACTTACGCCTATCTGGACGAAGAAAAATGAAACGGCCAAGCGTGTTCAAGGCCGAGTCGAGAATATCTTGGATTACGCCGCTGCTCACGGCTTCCGTGACCCGGTAAATCCTGCTCGCTGGCGTGGGCATCTGGATAAGCTATTGGCCAAACCTTCAAGGATTCAGAAGGTCAATCACCACCCAGCCATGCCCTACGACGAAGCTGCCGACTTCTTGAAGGTGGTGCAGGAATACAGCAGCATGTCATCGAAAGCACTGCAGTTCTTGATCTTGACCGCTACACGCACTTCGGAGGTGCTGAATTCTGAATGGGATGAACTTGATCTGAACAATGCTACTTGGACGATTCCAGCCGATCGAATGAAGGCGAATCGCGAGCATCGCGTTCCACTCTCTCGCCAAGCGGTAGAACTGCTCTCCAACCTGCCCCGCGTGCAAGGCAACACTTACATTTTCGCAGGCATGAAACAGGGGCGCCCTCTTTCGAATATGTCGTTGCTGCAGTTTATGCGTGGCCTGGGCTATGGACCTAGTGGTGAAAAAGGAAATTATGTACCTCATGGTTTCCGCTCAAGCTTTCGTGACTGGACAGGCGAAGTCACCAGCTATCCCCGCGACGTGGCAGAAATGGCACTAGCACACACCATCGAGAACAAGGTGGAAGCAGCTTATCGCCGCGGGGATTTATTCGAGAAGCGGCGGGCGATGATGCAGGAATGGGCAGTCTACATAACGGATTAGGTTGACTTTAATAGTATTAAATCATAGCAGTCCTGACACATTGACTTTGAGAGGGCAATACAACCACAACTTGATTTGAGGCTCCTATATGGAATTGATCCTTTACATGCTTGCCAATATTGAGTTGCTGATATTGCGCTGGTAGGCGTAGCAGTGGGCATCGCCACCATTACCGGGGTGCCCGGCATCGCTATCACCAAGTACGAGCGATTGGCTCGCCACGTACTCTATTTGGCCTCGATGATCGTCACCATTCCCTCCATTGCGCTGTTCGGCATCATGATCCCGATTCTTTCTCTGATTGGATACGGGATCGGCTATGTACTCGCAGTAATTGCGGTATTGCTGTACTCCCAGCTGCCAATCACCCGTAATACTTACACCGCTATCAACAACGTAAACCCAGCCCTGCGCGAGGCAGCACGAGGCATCGGAATGAGCCCCAACCAGCGCTTGCGTATGGTGGAAACTCCTTTGGCGGTACCGTTAATCATGGCCGGGGTACGTACCGTAGTGGTGCTTAATATCGGCGTCATGGCCATTGCCGCCTATATTGAAGCTGGCGGTCTCGGCACTTTCATCAGCCGCGGCATTTCACAGTCAGACCCATGCCAGCTGATCGTTGCCGCTTTGGCCTTCTCGTATTCCAGCAGCAGCGTTTTCTAATCTTGATATGGCCGGGGAAGCGGCCATAAATGATGCCATTCGAGTACTTCCCGCCGAGCACAGGCTCCGGAGCAGACGACGGGCACTCTGTCGCTTTTTAAACGTCGAGATCGGCCGTATGAGCGCTTGGAGACGGCGCATTCACTACTGTCATATTGTCCAAGCAGTCTTTGATGTATGGATAGCCCTTCCAGCGATTGTGATCCCCCACGATGTAGAGCCGCGATTTCGCCCGGCTCACCGCCACATTGACTAGGTTGGGCTTGCTAGTGGCCCACTGCTTAGCCCCTTCTTTGGCGGGATCGGCCCCCAATACCAGAATCACTGCAGGCGCCTCTTTGCCCTGCACCTTATGGATTGTTCCGGTCTGAACACCGTGCAAGCGATGTTTTTGAATCAATGATTCAAGACCAGCCACGACTTTTGTAAAGGGCGATATGAGGAAGATCGAGCTAAGCGCCAGCCCGCTATTACGCAGCTGTGTAATGAGAGCCGGTACCGCCTCACCCTCGCCTGGTATCCAGTGGTTCTGGGCATTTATCGCGGGCACATGCACCCAGCTGCTCGCAGGCATGGATGACTTCCCGGTGGGTTTGCCGTTCACCATGGCATTTTCGTAAGCCACGGCATTGGAAATATCGAACATGGGACTATCGCAGCGCCGGTGAACCAGCAGGGGCGCGCCGACCCATTTCTTCTTGATGTAGCTTCCGTACTGGCTGGGGATATCCGCGCACTCCTGCGTCGAGGTTGCGCCTGGCAACCATTGTTCTTCCACGCAAGCATGCTGCCGGAGTCGATCCTGGAGCTGGTCTGACCACCGGCTCAAGCTGAAAGGGATCAACCACCACCATCACGCGCTGACTGCGCCATATGGCGCCAGCAGCATGCTGCGGCGCGGCCTGCCCCGCTTCATCAATGAGTAACCAGCCAATATCTTCGTTTTCCAGCTGCTGAAACTGGCGATGAAAAGAGGCGAAGGTGGTCGAGACCAGCGGTACCATCAAAAAGAACATCGCCCAGGCGGACTGAGCCACCTCGCGGGTAACTCCTTTGGCCGGCGCCTCATCGTTGATCAGTTTTATGGCCGTCATCATATTGAGATAGGCCTTCTTGCCAGCATGCAGCACGAAAGCATCCTGTAAATCGAGTGCCGCAAGCAACACCTGGACCCGCGCTTCATTCCAGTCGTCGTCCGCCCAGGGCGAGGATAGTTCACGCTCAGCGGCATCACGGGTGACCTCGGGACGTAAAACCCCAACCTTCTTCCCGTACTACTTATCTCGGTAAGCTTTAAAGGTGGAAGACGCTGCCGCTAGTGCTGTCTTGGCGAGGTCATATTGTTGTTCGCTTTCCGCTAGAGCCTTGTCTGCCTTTTGCGAAGTCAGCATGGCCTCACGCTCTATTCGCTTGGCCGCCTTCACGGCGGCGACTTCTTTCTTCAAGTCGCCCAGAATCGCTTGTTGTGTGCATTATTCATTAGCAGTGTTCAGCGATGCCTGGGTTAAAGCAATCACTTCCGAAGCATACGACACCGCACTGTCCACCTCTTTAATATCGTGTCGCAGGGACGCTTTTTCGCTTTTCCAACGCTCAACCGAGCGCATGGGAATGAATTTGCCTAGCCACTGCAAGATAGCCGCCGGAGCAGTCTCGTTCAGCTCTGCCAATTCACGCTCTTTGGTGAGCTGACGCTTTTTGAGGGTGCTCTTGCCTTCCAGGGACTCACGCAGTGTCTGCGCCCGTTCCTTTGCGTGCCGGAGGCGTAATTCCCGCTCAGCTTCGTAAGCTGCCCTCAAAGGAGCGTCTACCCTCTCCACCGCCGCCTTTGCTTGCGTGAAGGCATCGGTATAGAGCTTAACATTCTCCCGGCAGGCGGCTCGCGCATTACCGCACTTGGTCAGCGCATTTTCCGTTTCCTCCAGCGCCTTGACCATCGTCTCACGCTTGGCCATGGCCCCCGCTTCCTTGCGGCACGCCAAAGCAAAGCGCTGGCGCGCTTCCTGCCAACTCAGTGGGGCAACCTAGCTGCCCGCCTTTAGCAGCTTCTCCATGCCCGGGAGCATATTCTCTTTCTTCTTTTGTTCTGACGGCTTCAGGGTCGGATCGAGGCGTGGCCACCAGAATTTGTTGACGAAATCCTTGCGATTACTTTGCCTTCCCAAGCGAGCAGACATCATGCGCCAGGCCGGGCCTTTGTCTCCAAGCAAATGACTCGCAACGTCCACGAAGGGCTGTCATTTGCTCCCCAGACCTGATCCACCTCATCGGCTTTAGGGAAACCCATCGAAACATTTTCGACTGCCCCATTGTTCGATGACGCCACCACAACGCAGAATTTCTCCAGGTGTTTCTCCAGTGGGTAATACTTCTGTGAGTTATCCCCGTTCTTCCATGCGTCGACCGCCATGGATGCAAAGGCATCTTCGGGAGAGTTGTACTCAAGAAGGAGCTTGGCTCGCCCTACGATGATGCAGGCGAGCAAGTCTTTCAATAGTGTGGTCTTTCCGGTGCCTGGCGGGCCATTCACCGCCATGATGCTTGCCACTGGAGGGCGCCAGCTTCTGGTAGGTGATATTGATGGCCAGCTGCTGACTAAACACCAGGGGGCGGCGGCCTTCTCCAGGCCAGCGCCCCTGGGGGAAATAGCCTGGATTAAGAATCATGTAAGCCTTCTGAATATCGTTGCGCAGGTCGGAGTGTATTGGCTCGTTATCTGGGCCATGGCCTACGCGCCACTGGGCATGGTCTCGGCCCTACGAGAAACCAGCGTGCTGTTCGCCGCGCTGATTTCTACCATCATTCTGAAAGAAGGCTTCGGTGTATGGCGCTTTGTGTCTTCTGGCCTGATTGCTTGCGGCATTGCGTTGACACGTTACAAGCCTTAACCAGCTAACTGTGCCTAAAGGGGGGCTTGTCTCAATGATTCTGGCGAAAATTGTTCGTATGGTGATTAACTGAACTGTTTTGGGCATAAGCCGCATTAAGTTCTTTTATAATTCTATTCGCGGAATAACCGCCTTGCAGTCCTGATGTCAGAATGCTTGAACCTTCGGCTTGAAAACTCATATAGCCGTTGTGACGTGGTCGCACCCAAGCACCCTCAAGAGTCGCTGAGGTATTACGATAAAAATTATGTACTGGCATGTTAACCGCCTCATCTTTCCAGGCTACGGCATGTCCAGGCTGTCCGCCTGATTGGGCGAAAATCGTTTTCTGTACTTCTTCGCCTGCCACCCAGAAAGCATAGTCGATAGCGTCGTTTGCATGGGCTGAGAATGCAGACACTGCAATGCCCGTACCCCCTAGCGCTGAGCCCACCGGCCCTTGGTGTCCTAGAGTCGGAATGTCGGAAAAAACGATGCGATGAGGCTTTAGGCCCTCAACGGCGTAGCTTAAATAACCGTAGGTGAAGGGTATGAGAACTTCGGGGCCCTCTCCCGTGGCTAGGTACTCAAGAGCGGCAATCGGATCCATGTTCCAGCACTCTGGGCGGATATGTGCTGTGAGCTTTGCGAGTTCATCTATCACACGTTCCCCAGCCTCGGGCTCGATAATCTGGCCTCCTGGCTCAGAAGCACATGGTGTTCCCAGGTTGGCGGCAAGCGTATAAAAGCACATGAGGTTATGCGGGGCGCGCATTGGAATTAAAACCTTACCCTTCCGCGCCATCTCCAGTACTTCTTTCCAGTGACTGACGGGTCCTTGCAAAGCATTCGCCTGATAGGCCTGCACTTGCGCTGCGGCGTCAATAGGCAGAGCCCACTGGCGAGCGCGCCAGTGATAGCTTGGAAACGATAGCCCTACAGAGTTAGCCGCAAGGTCTGCTATATCCGCCATACGCTCTGGTTGATCAAGCGGTAAAATACAATTTTCGTCTGCGATTTGGCCAACATGCGGATGATCGATGACGATCAGGTCATAATTGCGTGCGAGCTCTTCAATTGGGTAGCTTTCGAAATCTTGGAGACTACGCTGTTCCCAGTTAATCTCGATGCCAGTTTTTCGTCGCCATGCCTCAGATGTAGCAATCATTGGGTCAACGCCGCGAGGGTGGCGCCATGTCATACCTTTCAGTGTCGTCAATTTTATCTCCGATGAGCAATTAAGCTTATATTTTCAATTATTTATATTTTTTGCATGATGGAGGTAAGCTCGTCTGCGGCAACGATAACTTTCTCAAGAACTTCATCGATCGTAAGGCGCATGCGTTTTTGCGGCAGGAAAGGTACCGTTATGGCCGCTAGTGGTTGCTGTGCCGCATCAAGGATTGGCTTGGTTAAGTTAATCACGCCTGCCGTCACATCACTCTCTCGCCGTTCGAAGCCGTCTTTTCTCGTCTGGTGAAAACGCTCGTTGAACTCCTGTCGCTCAGGTGCAGCGAATTCATCCAGCAGTGCTGCCTGTCGCGATTGAGACGAAAATGCGGCAATCGTTACGCCTGAGCTAGTCTCCATGGCTGGAAAGCTTGAACCGAGCTTGACGGTATAATGCATGGGCATGGGACTGTCTGCCTGCGCAAGTATAACCAGCGATGTGCCTGTAATAGCCGCCAGGTGGCAGGATTGATCTGTCTCGCTTGCTAGCCGCTGGAGGATGGGCGTTGCATGGTGAATCATGCGTTGCAAAGGGGGACGACGAGTCGCAACCTCGTAAAGTTTAAGAGAGAGAGAGTAGCGATCTGTCTCTTCTTCACGATGCAGGACATCTAAACGATGAAGTGCCACCACAATGCGATAAATTTGGCTGGTCGAACGTCCGAGGCGGGCTGCCATGTCTGTTACCGTTAGGCCTGCCATTTCTCCAGCCACGAGATCAATAATCTCGAAAGCCTTGTCTACTGCTGGCGCAGAGTAGCTAGGCTGGGCGCTTTCGGTGACCTCATCATTAAGTTTGTTCATTGCTCTTCCTCTATGAATGCGCTAGCCCAGTGCTGAGTACGGGCGCACCGATCAGCAAAAGCGCGAAGATGAGGTAGATCACGATCATCGGCCACACTGCCCGTATGAATTCTGTAAGTGGGGTTTTGGTAATAGTGCACGTTGTGAACATAATCGTGCCGACGGGAGGTGTCACGCCCCCCAGGTGGGCCATTAAGACAAACACGACGCCATATTGTACTGGGTCGATGCCCAGCGCGTTCGTCACCGGTAAGAAAATAGGGCCAAGAATGAGGATGAGCGCCGTGCCTTCGATAAAGGCACCTGCGATCAACAAAACGCCTGCGATTAACATTAAAAGCAGCGTCGGGCTGTCGGTGAGGGTAAGCAGCCCTTCTGCGACTGTTTGCGGGACGCGTTCGAAGGTCAGCACCCAGCTAAAGGCCGCTGAGGCGGCAAGAACTAGCATTATCGCTGCGGTGGTTGCGATGGTCGACCGAAGGGCCTGCCAGACCTGAGTCCAGCTAGCCTCGCGGTAAAACATCATGCACAACACGGTATAGATGACTGCGATTCCAGCAGCTTCCGCAGGTGTGAAGATGCCACCCCGTATACTTACAATAATCATCACCGGCAGCATTATTGCGGGCAGCGCGCCGTAAAAACTGTTCAGGAGGGCAGGGCCCTCAGCTTTTGGACGGGAGGGGGGATCCCACTTGTTTTTTCTAGCGATGAAATACGCCTGCGCCATCATCACTAACGCCAGGAATAAGCCAGGCAGAATGGCGCCAGCAAAAAGAGATCCAATTGAGGTATTTGTCACGAATCCAAATAAAATCAGTCCGATACCCGGTGGAATCATCGGTGCAATCAGTGATGACATAGCCGTTATGGCACTGGAAAAACCGAGCGGGTAACCTCTCTTGGTCATTTCGGGGACGAGTATTTTGGCCTGCATTGCGGCATCGCCATTCGCCGAACCGGACATGCCTGCTAAAAGGGTGGATAGAAGTATATTTGTCTGCGCTACCCCGCCCCAAATACGTCTAGTAAGAGCTGAAGCAAAGTCCATTACTCGGCGACTAATGCCTGAAATGTTCATCAATTCGCCAACAAGGATAAACAACGGTACGGCTAAGAGTGGAAAGCTCTGAGTGCCCTGAACGATGCGCTGGGCTAGCACCACATCCATCACGGCTGGCTCAATCAGTACATAGGAAACCGATAGGCTGAGTAGGATAAGGCCAACGGGCATGCCGAGTAGTAATAATAGGACGAAAAGAATGGCAATAAGTGTAAGCAATGTTAGCGCCTCCAGCCGGCTAGATGGCGCAGAATGCGGCCGATATAGGATAGGGCAAGTAGCGCAAAGCCGATGGACATCGCTGCATAAAGCCAACGCGCCGAGATGCGCAGCGATGAAATCTGTGCGCCAGTACGTTGGAATAATTGGTAGCCAATCCAGGCTAGGTAAATGCTAAGTGCTAGCACCAGCAAATAGCGCAATGTGATAAGCGTGTTTTGTAGTTGCACGTTTGCAAGCATGGGGATGAGATCAAGCCCCATGTGAGAGTCGTCATGATCGGCAATAATCAGGCCCACGAAGATGACCCAGGCAAACAATAATGTGGATAGATCGAAAGAGAATATTAGCGGCGCATTGAATGCATACCGCATAACTACTGCGAAGAAAATCACGCTGACCAGCACTACAAGAGCTGCTACACACAGCAGAATGAGCAATCTGTCCAGTCCCTGCAGCACACTATCAAACAATTTGGAGAATGTGGGCAAGTTCCCTCTCCTCTATTTGTGTCTTGGCCCGGACTAGCGCCGGGCCATTACTCAATGTTATTGGCCTTCGACGATGGATTTAGCTTGATCGTAGAGACCTGGACTCCATTCAGGGAAGGCTTCAGCAATGCCTGCAGCGCGCTCAGCAAACGCTGCACGATCTATATCGGAAATTATGGTCATTCCCTCGGCAGCTAGCTTCTCAATACCTGCTTCATAGCTGGCAATGGACGCTTCCGACATCCTGTCACACGCAGCACTAGATTCTTCTTGGAAAATCGCCTGATTGGCTTCAGATAGATTATTGTACCAAGAAGCGCTGACCGTCACTGGGACAATATCAGTCATGTGGTTGGTCTGAATGAAGAACTGAGTGTTCTCGTAGTGTTTTTGGTCAATCATGGCTGAAGGCGGTGCTTCGGCTGCGTCAATCACGCCTTGAGCAAGAGCGCTATAGACATCTGGCCAGGGCATTGGGGTAGCTGCGCCACCGAATACCAATCGAACCAACTCGGTATAAATTGTCACCGGCTGAACACGAATACTAAGGCCTTCGGAGTCGCTGGGGGAGTGTACTTCGACGTTACGCGTATAAAGATCGCGAACGCCAAAATGGGCGTAGCACATAACCTTTATATTATTTTCAGCAACCGTCGCTTCAAGATTTTTGATGAGATCGCTGGCCAATAAGCGCTTGGCACTTTCGAAGTCCGGATACAGGAAGGGGTAGAGTACGATCGAATAATCTGGTGCGTAATCGGCCAGCATGCCTATGCCCACTTGACCCATCAAGTCGGCCCCAAATGACATCTGCTCGGTTACTGAACCGTTTTCACCTAACTGTCCGCTCGGGAAGAGCTCAATCTTTACCTCGCCATTGGTACGCATATCTACGGTTTCTGCCATTTCTTCAGCAGCGATGTGTACGAAATGCTCCGGTGAGTTCATGTGTGCGAACCGAACAACCGATTGCGCATTAGCAGAAAGAGTAAAGCTGGCAGCAATCATGGTGATTGCTGAAGTCGTCAAAATTGTTTTTCTCATTGTGTTCTTCTCCGGTTTACATTAATGCTATTGTTGTTTTTTTATATATGATTCCTGTTTATCATATATGGCTAAATTCTGGTGGTCAAGCAATGACAAGGGAGAACAAAATGGCTTACCTAGAAGGGAAAATCGTCTTTATAACTGCAGCTGCGCAAGGCATAGGTCGTGCTTCGGTAGAGGCTTTTGCCAGTGCTGGAGCCCTAGTGGTTGCTACCGACATTAATGCGGCCAAGCTTTCTGAGCTGGAGGGAGTGGCGAATGTTACGACTCGCGTTCTCGACGTGTTATCTGATGATTCCGTCAAACGAGTGGTCGCTGACATCGGTCATATCGATATACTTTTTAACTGTGCCGGTGTTGTGCATGCCGGCACAGTATTGGAGATGAGTGATCAGGATATTGATTTTGCCCTTGAGCTAAACGTTAAGGCCCAGATTCGTACTATCAAAGCAATAATGCCCCAAATGCTGGAGCGCAAGGATGGCGCTATTATAAACATGGCGACCGTTGCCAGCTCTGTCAAAGGCGTGCCTAATCGAGCTGCTTATTCAATTTCTAAAGCCGCCGTTATTGGATTAACTAAATCTATCGCTTCCGACTTCACCAGCAGCAATGTCCGGGTAAATGCCATCTGCCCCGGCACTGTGGATTCTCCAAGTCTGCATGAGCGATGGGCCGCTACCGGTGACGTTGAAGCAGCCCGTCAAGCGTTTGCCGCTCGCCAGCCTATAGGCCGAATTGCACAGCCAGAAGAAATTGCGGATCTAGTGGTATACCTTGCTGGCGCCACCTATACGACCGGCCAAATCCATATTATCGACGGGGGTTGGACGGCTTAAGCATCCTGCCTCGGTAAAACCCAGGCTCATCTGAACCTGAAATGAGTGTAATACTCACTAAAGAAGGAATATCTAGTATGAAATTACTCCGTGTCGGTGCAAAAGGCGCCGAGAAGCCAGCTATTCTTGCCGCTGATGGCTCCCTTCGCGATCTCTCAAGCATCGTCAGTGACATTGGTGGTGATACACTTTCTTGTGCCGGGCTTGATAGGCTCCGTAATGCTGACATTGCCAGCCTCCCCGAGCTAGACCACGAGGAGCGCGTTGGTCCTTGCGTATCCAGCGTCGGAAAATTTATTTGCATCGGCCTCAACTACTCTGATCATGCTGCAGAAACTGGCGCACTTATTCCGGACGAGCCGATCATCTTCATGAAGGCTACCAGCGCTATTATTGGTCCGAACGATGATGTGGTTATTCCTAAGAATGCCATCAAGCCCGATTGGGAGGTTGAGCTTGGTGTTGTCATTGGTCAGGAAGCCCGTTATGTCGATGAAGCTGATGCCATGGAATATGTGGCTGGCTATTGTGTTGTCAATGACATCTCTGAGCGTCACTTCCAGATTGAGCGCGGCGGTACCTGGGACAAGGGTAAGGGCAGTGATACATTTGGTCCTATAGGTCCTTGGTTGGTGACTAAGGATGAAGTGGCCAATCCACAAGCGCTTGGCATGTGGCTCGAGGTTGATGGTAAGCGTTATCAGGACGGTTCGACTGAAACGATGATTTTCAGTGTCGCTAATGTAGTTTCCTATGTTAGCCAGTTCATGAGCCTGCAGCCCGGCGATATCATCTCCACCGGCACCCCGCCTGGTGTTGGGATGGGCGTCAAACCCGACCCAGTTTGGCTCAAATCTGGAAACGTTATGCGCCTGGGGATCGAAGGTCTCGGAGAACAGAGGCAAAATGTACGCAGCTACGGCGCATAGAAAAGCTGGCTAGTAGCAGGCCGGTCGCTTAGGGCCTGCTACGCTAACAGTACGTAATAAAACCATTGTTGGCTGTCCAAGTCACCGGTTCTTTACAACCCAAAGCGCCGACACGGCACAAGTGATAACTTGTCACCGATTGAGTATGAAAGGCGTTACCTTAAGAGCCTAACGGGTGTCTAGAATATCCGGGGCGATTCAACCATCTAACTCCAGGGCATGCTATCTTTATTGGAATTAGCCAGTTGAAACATCTTCTATAAGGATTGGGACCGGCTGGGCTGCGATAGAACGGCAAACAAGCTCAGTCATTGCTTCAGCTAATTGATTACTGCTCCATGTTCCCTCGGTAGAAAACCACTTCGGCACCCAGTTAACCGCACCAAAGATAGTAAAGATGGCTAGCTTCGGATCGCAAGGAACAATACTTCCATCAGCAATACCTTCACGAACAAGTTCTCGCAAGCCTGCTTCAAAACGGTCCCGTTTTTCGAAGATAACCTCACGCTGCTTGGGTATAAGTGCATGCTCTTCGGTGAGAACAACGCAACGATTAAGCTCGCTAAGTGTTTCGCTCAAATAGCCTCGAATAGTGGCCTTAAGTTTATCGTAACCTGTACCACCTGCTTTTATTGCAGACTCCAGGCTTTCAAAAGCCACTTCTAATACATGGTCAAACGCGGCGGCAAGCAGCGCCTGCTTATTGGGAAAGTAATAGTATAGAGCTGCCTTGGTAACGCCTAAGCTCTTACCAATATCCTCCATCGAAGTGGCATGAAAGCCTCTTTGATTAAATGCGGTTACTGCTTCACGCAATAAGGCTTCTCGCTTAGCTAAACGCAGTTCGTTCTTATCGAGAACGGAATTATTCCAAGTCGTCACAAGCCAAATTCCTATAGCGGTGTGCCCGTCACGGGCAATTTATACTGACCATTCAAACACTCAAATGGACAGTACAGGTAATTTATCAGGCCAATGTTAATTGCTAAGCTTATCTAAATACAGCTCCGTGAGAGTGCCGTCATAGGCTTCTGCCGCAAATGCTACAGTTTCCGACAACGTTGGATGAGGATGAATGGTTAAGGCTATTTCTGAGGGCTCTAAACCTAACTCGATAGCTAGTGCAGCTTCGGCAATCAACTCACCGGCATGAGCTCCCACAATTCCGGCACCAATAATTACGCCCGTATCTGGATCTACCAATAGCTTGCTCAAACCCTGCTCCGCACCAAATGTTCGTGCCCGTCCACTGGCTAACCAAGGGAAGCTAGCTTTTATATATTGTTTACCAGTTATACGGGCTTGCGTTTCGGTTAGTCCTACCCAGGCAACTTCGGGGTGGGTATAAGCAACTGATGGGATCACCTTCGCATCGTTAGCCACTCGGTATCCAGCAGCTACTTCTGCAGCCACCTTACCTTCATATGTCGCCTTGTGAGCAAGCATTGGGTTACCAACTACATCCCCAATGGCATATATATGCTTCACCGTTGTACGCTGAAATTCATCTACCTCAATAAAGCCTTCAGCATCAACTAAAAAACCAGCTTTTTCGGCATTCAAAGCGTTACCGTTTGGTGCCCGTCCTACGGCACAGAGTAACTTATCGTAGTAAGCGGGTTCTTGACTATTACTGAAGGTTACTCGCAAGCCTTGAGCTTCGGCCACAACGGCGGTTACTTCTGTTTTAGTTAGCACCGCCTCGTAACGTTTGCAAACCTCCGACTTCAGTGGTTTTACTAAATCACGGTCACAACCAGGTATTAGGCCATCAGTACGCTCAACAATAGTGACTTGACTACCAAGCGAAGAGTAAATCTCAGCCATTTCAAGTCCGATGATTCCGCCACCCAGAACTAATAAACGCTTGGGTATATCTTCCAAATCTAAAGCTGATGTCGAATCCATAATTCGCGGGTCGGATGGCAGCATAGACAGCCGTACGGGATGTGACCCCGCTGCAATGATAGCCTGCTCGAATAATATTCGTTGATTCCCCTCTGGCCCTGTTAACCTCAGCTCATGTGAACCGGCGAACTGCCCTTCTCCTTGGAGTACTTTCACATTCCTTTGCCGCGCGAGGCCAGCTAAGCCATGTGTAAGTTTATCTACCACTGAGTCTTTCCAACTACGCAATTTGGTAAGCTCTATCCTCGGTTCACTGAAACTAATCCCATGATCTGAAATCTCTCGCGCTTGCTTCAAAACAAGGGCAGCATGCAGCAGCGTTTTTGAAGGAATACACCCTACATTCAAACATACCCCACCCAAGTAGGGGTCGCGCTCCACTAGCACAACGTTTAAACCCAAATCGGCAGCCCGGAAGGCCGCCGTGTATCCTCCAGGGCCGCCACCAAGCACCAATAGCCCGGCATGTACAGTTTTTTCCATGGTTTCCTCTTTAGCCTAAATAAGCGTTAGTTAACCCAGCGCCTTTAAGCTGCTCGGCTGTACCCGACTGCATCAGCACCCCTTGTCTAAGAACATGTCCATAATCTGCCACTTTGAGAGCAAGGGTAGCCATCTGTTCGCTAATCAAAACCACTCGTTCACCCTCCGCAGCATAGCGGCGAATAAAATCATAAATCTGGGTGATTACGATGGGAGCCAACCCTAGGGAAGGCTCATCCAGCAACACTAGCGTAGGCTTGTGAAGCGTCGCCATAGATAAAATTAGCATCTGTTGTTGGCCACCACTCAACGTGCCAGCTTTAGCGCGACGCCGCTCATGAAGGATTGGAAAATTTGAATAGACTTGCTCTTGAGCAGCTTTAAAGTTTCCCTTAGGTTTACGGAAGTGCCATGCAGTAATAAGATTTTCTTCCACTGTATGTTGATGAAAGATTCGCCGACCCTCTAGCGCATGAGCGATCCCTAGACGCGCCCGTTCATGAGGTCCGATTTTTGCTAAATCATTACCGTCTAGCATAACTTTCCCCTGTTCGGGGGCTACCAAGCCAGAAATGGATTTAAGCAATGAGGATTTTCCCGCGCCATTCGCACCGATTAATGCAGTAATGACGCCACGCTGCGCAGTTAAACTAACTGATTTCACCGCATCAATAGCACCATAGCTTACAGACAGATTTTGCAGCTCAAGCATGGTTTTCCTCCTTACCCAAGTATGCTTCTACGACAGCAAGATCAGCCCGCATACCGGCCATATCACCTCGATAAATCTCCTGACCAGCGTCGAAAGTAATTACTTCATCTACCAGTTGTTCCAAAAAGTCCATATGATGGTCGATCAATATGATTCCTACGCCATGAGCTTTAGCTAAACGTATCATTGCAATCAGCCGCTCTGACTCTTGCTCAGAGAGACCAGCGGCAGGTTCATCTAACATAAGTAGCTCTGGGTCACTGGCAAGTGCTCGGGCCACTTCTACCAACCGCTGTATGCCATATGGCAAACTGCCTACTGCATCGTCAGCATGCTGCAATAGATCAGCTTCTTGCATAAGCGCTTGTACTCGGCCCAAGAATTTAGTCTCTTCCCTTGCAGCGGCACGGCTATTGATAGAGGCAGCAAAAGCACCATGTTTGTATAATCTATGCGCCCCCATAAGAATGTTCTCACGCACAGTTAAACTCGGCACATTACGAGGATCTTGAAATGTGCGCGTAACCCCCAGGCTAGCTACTTTGTGGGTTGGCCATCCGCTGACTGTCTGGCCTTTAAAACGTACCGTACCTGCACTGGGCTTATATATCCCACTGATCACGTTGACCAAGGTACTTTTACCAGAGCCATTAGGCCCCACTAGACCAGTAATAGTGCCTGGAAATACCTGTAGACTTACATCATTTAAAGCCCTTAAGCCTGAGAATTCCATGACGACACTCTGCACCTCCACCAGCGCCCCACCATCAACACTTCTCCTGCTCATGAGCGTCTCTGCTTGTGAGATGTTTGCAGAAAGTTGATCATGCTTGCTGTAGCGGGTATGGGTACCTAACAAGCCCGCAATACCACGCGGCAATAATATAAAGGAAAAGACTAAGATCAGGCCGTAAACGATAAATTGATAATCATTAAATGCTTGCAACTGCTGTGGCAAATAGGTGAACAAAGTTGCACCCAAGATTGGCCCTATAAGCGAGCCGAGTCCACCTACGATGGCCATCACTAGTATTTCTACCGAACGCATTAGGGTAAAACTTTCTGGGGTTAAATAGCCTACCATATAAGCGTAAAACCCAGCAGCAATGCCGGCAATCGCTCCACTCAGCATATAGGCAAAGCGTTTTGTACCACCTTGAGAAATACCGAGGCTACTGGCAGCAAGTTCGCTAACGTGAATGGCATAGAATGCACGCCCATAATAGCTCTTCACAAAGTTACGCAGCATGAACATTAATGCCAGCAAACTTAACAGCATAATCCGGAAATACCACTCCATGGTAACTTGCCAGCCGAACAACTCTAAAGTATTGAGATTAGGCGAAGGTATGCCACGTGTACCCATGACACCTCCCGTTATTCCGCGCCAATCTCGGAGCAGTTCATAGACAATCAAACCAAACGCCAGCGACATCATCGCTAGATAAAACTCCCGTACCCGACCAGAGGGAATGGCAAGTAGATAACCCACCATGCCAGACACAATTACAGTAAAGACAATAGCCAATGGAAAGGGAACGCCATAATCCTTGAGCAGGATAGCCGCTACATAAGAACCAATGGCAAGAAACCCTGCATGTCCAAGGGATATTTGCCCCGCTATGCCGGTTAATAGATTGATGCTTTGTGCAAGCATGATATTGATAATTAAAAAGCACCACATCTGTACTGTGCCCTGATCAACAAATCCTGCGGCCACTGCCGCGACGGTGCAAAGCCCCCCGACAAACCAGGGGTTACTAATCACCCGACCAATAATGTGTAGGGGGTTCATACTTTCACCATTTCCTTCTTGCCCAATAGACCTTGAGGCCGAACTGCCAGAACAGCCACCAACAGCACAAAAGCAACCATATGCGCTGCTGCAGGGGAGTAATATCCAGCAATAAGCTTCTCAAGCACACCCAACATTAGCCCCGCGATCAGTGCGCCAGAAGCACTACCCATTCCACCTACTACCGCTGTAATAAAGGCGAGAATGAGAAGTTGTAAGCCAAAACCTGGGTCTACCGTGCCGGAGATTTGACTAACCAAAATTCCGGCTATACCAGCCAACAATCCGCTGAAAAAGAATGAGTAAAGAACAACTTTTCGCACCGGAATACCCATTAGGGAGGCAAGGTCAGGGTCGTGAGCAACGGCACGTACGCCATAACCCCACGTTGAAAAGCGTAGAAAAAGCTCCATCAAACCAACTATCATTATGCTGATGACAAATACAGCTATATATTGAAGGGACACCCAGGCGCCGAATATTTCGACTGAGGCTGAACTGCTGAACAGGACATCAGGGAAAGCTACTGCTTGGGTACCGAAGGCGACACTCGCTACCCCTTGTAGAAAAATACCCACACCAAGCGTCGAAACCACCCATCCCATGCTGCCTTTTACTTTAAGGAGCGGACGAATAGCGACAATTTCAGTAATGATCAACACCGTACCAGCTACCGCCATTGCAATAAGAAGAGCTAATAGCATCGGCAGGCCAGCACCGATCATTACAGCAGTAAGCATCGCCGCAATCATAAGCACTGAACCCTGTCCAAAGTTCAGCACCCTTGTTGTCCAGAATGTTAAATTCAGTCCCAATGCTATCAGCGAATATACTGCCCCAACACTAAGCCCGGACAGTACCATTTGCAGGAAGAAGTCCATAATTAGGTGCTCGCTTACGAGGTAAATTCAGCGAGCCCATCAAGGGCTCGCCAGGAGACAAGAAGTAACGTTATAGGTTACTTACCGGAACTAAGGGATAACTGTCGCCTTCCTGCACGTACTCAAACACCTCAACCCCATCAGCCTCGATTGCATGGTGGCGATCATTGGCAAAGCTATAAACCGCGTTAACGCCTTCGTAGTCTTGAATAGACTCAATAGCCGCAATGATGTCGTTCGGGACAGTGGATTCTGCTAGGCGAATGCCTTCAAACAGAATATTGGCTGCGTCATACCCGTTAGCAACGGAAATCGCCATAAAAAGTTGCGGATTTTCCTCGTCGTTTCCCCACCAGCGGTCAACGCCATACTCTGCTTTATACGCGTCAACAAACTCTTGGGTAGCTTCTCGCATAGGCCTCTGGCCAAAGGCAGAAATCATTGTGCCCTGGACACCTTCAACGAGATCACCAGCGCCATCCTGAAAAGGCTGCCCCAAAGCACCGTTGGTGGCGATGAGTGGCACATCAACATTTAATCGCTCCATAGTTCTGCGCAACACCGCCAAGTCGCGTCCAAGTCCGATGGCCGCAATCACATCCACGTCGGCTCGGTTCATACGTGCCACTTGAGCGGTCATATCTTGCGCCCCTTGGTTATAACTGTCGGCGGCCACGGGGGCGTTACCACCTGCTGCGGTCATGGCTTCGGAAAGATAATCCAGGCCAGTCACTCCATAGGCAGTACTTTCATGTACTACGCCTACCCGTTCAAAATTATCGGACAAATGCTGGCCCATAGCCGTAGCTTCGACATCATTTTGCAAAGCAAAGGAAAAGACGTTTGGTCTCGGCGTGGTCCCTGTACCGTTTGGATAGGTCACCATTGGCGTTTGTGCAATAGGGTTCATATATGGTCGTCCATCAGCCTCAGCCATATCGATGACAGCCAAGGTGGGGCCACTGCCTGCAGGCCCAATGATGCCAATGATTTCTTCGTTATCAAAAATTCGTCGGATGTTCTGAACGGCACGATCTGGGTTCAATTGGTCATCAAGCAACATATCCAGCTCAATTTCTTTACCGTTGATCCCCCCCTTTTCATTCCACTGCTTAATAGCCAGTTCAACAGCGCGGCGATTTCCCTCCCCAAATTCGTTGTAAGGGCCGGTCAAGGCCGAGGTCATACCTATCTTAATGGTATCTGACTCAGCTATCGCAGGGGATGCTAAAATAGCGGCTACACACAGCCCTAAAGTAGTCTTAGCCAAAAAAGAAGCTGTTTTTTGTTGACGTTTCATGGAGATACTCCTAGCTTTTGTTTGTCGTTATCATCATGCGTTGTAAGTGAAGTCTTCAGGAGATAGTGTTGAGTTGTTATTATTGGATTGTTTTAAATGCACTAAGCACATCATTAAGCTTCGCCTGTGGTAATGTTTCAGCGAAGCGTTCCAGATACTCGTAGGCTTGCTCTGGGACACCGGTTTCAACCCCAATGCGGCGAATTAATGTCGAGACCTGAGATCGGTCATAGCTATATTCGGTATGGTCAACTAAGCACTCTTGCACTAGAGCCTGATCCTTTCCCTCAACCTCTGCCTCAATACAGCAAGACAACAAATCATAGGCAGGGTCGGCAATGGGCTGGATGCATGGCATCAACGCCATGACTGCAGAATCAGAGAAATCGCTCATACGCTCAACGCTAGGCTCGCCATAAAGCAGGGTTGTAGCCACACAGAACTGGATACTCATCAAAGTACCCGAAAGTGAACTAAAAGGACCGATATTGTCCATACCGGCATACCCAACACAGGTGGGGTTCATCCGGATACGCACCGCTTGTGGTTGAGCCCCGTCTAACTGTTTATGCATAGCAAGCGCTGCAATTACCGGTGTTTGGTTCAAAGCACAAACCGGGTAAGGTTTAAAGGTTACTTTAGATATTGACCACTCTTTTCCAAGCTGAGCAACCAATGCCGACACATCGCACTCTTCTCCTACGTAAGTACGTACGAAACCACTACGTCCTTCAAAAGCGGCGTGTGCCGATATGGAACCCGCCTCAGCTAGTGTTGCCGCCGCAAGTCCATTACGCGCGGCAATACCTACTTGATAACGCCACTCGTCTGTGCCATCGCCAAACGACTGAAGAATGCCGCCTGTGAATGAGGCAGCGTTGCTTAATGCTGCCGCCGTTTGCTCAACCTTCAAATCTCGCATTTTTGCTACTGCTGCGGCCGCTGCAATCGTGCCATATAGGGGAGAAGCACGCAGACCTTTAGCCGTTGTTTTGGCAGAGTAGGCGGTTTCCAATAAGCCGCCCACCTCATAACCTGCAATTAAAGCTGGCAACAATTGTTCTACAGAGCCTTCATTGTTTTCCATCATGGCGGTTAGTAGAGGCAGCAGCACCGCACCAAAATGCGCTACTCCGCAGGTATCCTCCTGAGCACGTCCATGAAACAAAGCTGCATTGGCCAGCGCCGCCCCAGCCACGGTGCTCTTATGACCACTTGCCAACAGCGTTGAACCAAGCTCGCGTTCTCCATCCATCGCCAGTACAGCTTGTGCAGCTACTGGAAAAAAAGGCGTTGTATGCGAACCTAAGGCTATTCCATAACCGTTAAGTACACAGGTACGGGCTTTTTCGACCACCTCTTCAGGTAACGTTTCCAATTTCAATTCACAAACAAATTCTGCCAACCGCATCGCTAGACTCATGTTGCTTACCTCTATCCTGTCTGCTTTGGGTGAGAAGAAACGAAACTCGGTCGCGCATACATCTCTCGCAGCTCGCGCTTCAATATCTTCCCCGATGGGTTACGTGGTAAGCCCTCACTGATCAGCAACTGTTTAGGCACCTTAAAATTCGCCAGATGACCACGGCAGTGCTGTTCAAGCTGGGAATAACTAAGCGTTTTCCCTTCGCGGAGAACCACAACAGCGACCAACCGTTCCCCCCACTGCTCATCCGGCAGACCGACAACCGCCGCTTCTGCAACTTGAGGCAATAAATAGATCACGTTTTCAACTTCTGAAGAGGCAACATTTTCCGCCCCAGTGAGAATCATGTCTTTACGCCGATCAGTTACAAAAAGGAAACCATCACCGTCCAAATGTCCGATATCGCCAGTACGAAACCATTCGCCAAAAAAGCTTTCTGCCGTTTTTACAGGATCATTCCAATAGCCACGGGTAACCTTCGGGCCACACAGGCAAATTTCACCATCCGTATTGGGAGGTAATGGATGGCCTTGCTCATCGCAGATACGTATCTCCACATGGGCAAGGGCACGTCCCGTCGATCCGATTTTCTCTATCTCCATGCCTGGCGGCATCAACGTGTCACCGCTACAGCTTTCGGTTAGTCCGTAACCATCGATATAACGAGCCGATGTAAAAACGCGAGTAAAATCACGAATGCGGCTCTCAGGGGTTTTTTCGCCACCACCAATGCACCAACGCAAGCTGCTCAAATCGAAACGCTCAGGGCTTTCAAAAGAAAGGATTTGGTTGAGCATGACCGGCGCGGTCCAGGCACACGAAAGTTGATGTTGTTCTATGCTGGCCAGCGCGTCCTCAGCAATGAATTCACGCTGCAAACATATAGTTCCGCCACGCCAAAGCACCGCCACCCCCGGCAAATCGAAGGCCCCTACATGGTACAAAGGGCCTACTGTTAGCAATTTATCTTCAGCCGTTAGATTCAGCGCAATAACATGATCCATGCACTTCCAATAGAAGTTTTCGTAGCTGTGCATTACGCCCTTGGGTCGGGCCGTAGTGCCTGATGTATACATAAGCCTAAATAGCTGATCACTACGCCGTGGCACTGCGTCCGGTAAAGGCAAGTCTGGGCTTGAAAGACGACGGCTATCATGCTGAGACATCGTATCAACCACTACCACGTGCTGGTCAATTTCACAGACGGAAGTTAACTCTTCATCTATAAACAACAACTTGGCACCAGCATCTTTCAAAATGTGGGCAAGTTCGTTCGCTGCAAGCCGAAAGTTAACCGGTAAAAAAACTGCGCCCAAATAACTAGTAGCAAAGGCAACTTCTAAGAAAGCTGGGCTGTTTTTCATAAACACAGCCACTATATCGTCCTCTCCAATGCCACGTTGCTTTAGCAGGGCAGCTAGCCGCCGGATTCGTTGATCGAAAGCGTTATAGCTCACCCTCTCTTCGCCATAGATAATCGCGGTATGCTCCGGCCTTTGCCGCGCATGGAACGCGATGAAAGCGCTCAAATTCACCACGGACACTCTCCTTTTTGTTATTGGTCTCAATAACGTACTTGCTAGCAGCTACTCAGAGACGATTAGTAAGACTTCGGCATACCTAGGTTATGGGTAGCAATGAAGTTCAGTATCATCTCTTCCGAAACAGGGGCGAATTTAAACAACCTAGCGTCGCGCCATAATCGCTCAACATGATATTCCCGGGCATAACCCATTCCTCCCATCGTTTGCATGCTGCGCTCAATAGCATGCATGGCCGCTCTTGCTGCAACCAGCTTGGCCATGTTTGCTTCGCTTCCATAAGCCTGATTAAGATCGCACAAAGAAGCAGCACGTAAATTCATGATCCGTGCACACTCAAGTTCAGCGTGGGATTCTGCCAAGGGAAACTGAATGCCCTGGTACGCAGTAACAGGGCGATTACGAAATACTTTGCGCTCATTCCCATACTCTACTGCTAACCGAGTGGCCAATTTACCAGCACCGATCAAACCGGCTGTAGTGACAATGCGCTCGGTATTCAGTACCTGTAGAAGCTCACGCCAACCACTATGCAGCGTTCCTATCAATTCATGGGGCTCTATACGTACATCATCAAAAAACACTGAACTGGCGCTTAAGGTATGCGTCCCTAACTTATCAATAGGTGTGTGGCTAAGCCCTTCTCGATCAGTGTCGATCAGGAACATCGAGATACCTTGGGTAGGTTTTTCAACGTCTTCAAGCTTACGGGTACGACATACCACCAGCATTTTGCCAGCACTACTCACACCTGTTATCCATATTTTTTGACCGCGCAACCGCCACCCATCGCCATCTTCCTTAGCGAAGCTCTTCATATCCAGCGTATTAGAGCCAGAGTCTGGCTCAGTGAGAGCCATGCAAAAATTAAGTTCTCCGTTAGCCAGTTTGGGCAGCAAATTGGCTTTCATTTCATCTGTACCAAACTGTTCAATTGGCACTCCACCAAAGATCGGGTTGATCATAAACAGTTGCCCAAGGGTACTACCCGCCCCGCCTTCTGCTAGAGCTTCAACAATCAGAGCCATTTCAAGCATGCCTAGGCCCGCACCACCGTGTTCCTCTGGTAGCAGTACTGCGGCAAGCCCTGTATCACAAATAGCCTGCCAGCACTCATGTGGAAAATTCTTAGCTTTATCTTGAGCTTCCCAATACTCCAGACCAAAGTCCTGACCAACTTTGGTAGCGGTATCAACAATCATTTGTTGTTCTTTAGTTAGTTCGAAATCCATTTTTTAACCTCTTAGGGCAGCGACGCGGGGGCGTAGCAATTGATAGGGCTGCTGCAAGGCGTCAACGATGCGATTTAGAAAAGCCAGCGCGCCAGCCCCATCGTGCAACCGATGATCGGCAGCTAGCACTAGTCCCATTTCTTTATGCAGAGCGGGCTGTCCCTGCGCATCGGGGCGGAATAGTTCACGTATACTCCCAACTCCTAAAATGGCTGACTGGGGAGGATTTATAATAGGAGTCATATAACTCACGTTGAACATGCCCCCATTTGATACGGTAATTGCTCCTCCTTGCATGTCGTCATGACTTAAAGAATTAGTCTGAACTCGATCTTGTAAAGCTCGGGCTTTAATAGCGATGTCGTCTAGAGCCATGCCTTCCATATGCTTAAGTACAGGCGCGAATAGACCACGTTCAGTACTCACCGCCATCCCCACATCAATATGTTCAAACTGAACGATGTCATTATTAATAAAGCTTCTGTTTTGCTCAGGTGTGCGCTCGAGCGCTCGTACCACCGCAGCCACGACTAAGTGGTTTAAGCTAAGTTTCTCGAAACCTTCTTGTTGATTAAGCATATTCCGTAGCGTTAGCAGCTCAGTGATTTCAGCCTCAGCCGCTAAATAAAAATGCGGTACCTGCTGCTTTGAATCCACCATGCGACGAGCCATCGCCTGCATATGAGCAGAGGCGTTAATGGTTTGGCTCTCACGAGGTGCCAAGCTTGGGACCTCCGCACTTTCAGCGGGAGATTGTTGTGAATGTTGCTGATGAACTGCAGCACGTACATCGCTCGCTTTTACTCGAACAGTTCCGCCACTTGGTTGAACTTGCTCAAGGTCTAGGCCGTGTTCACGTGCAAGTCGTCGCGCCAGCGGTGTAGCAATTATCCGGCGTCTAGATGGTGGCTCCCCTGCAGGAGAAAGCGATTCGGGCTTGGAGGATGAAGGTGAAGCTTGGCTCACCTGCCCATCGTCACTTTCCAGCCCAACTTCACTTTCTTGCAATGGCTCTTCGCTATCGTTGGAGCTCTGCCCTGGCCCGGTCCAATGCCCAACTACTGTCCCAACGGGCACCGTTTCCCCCTCTTGCACTAAAATCTCGAGCAGTTCACCTTCTGCTTCTGCGGTTACTTCTGTGGCCACTTTATCGGTTTCAACCACAAATAAGAGATCGCCCGGACGCACGCTATCACCTGGCGAGATAGACCATTCTGAGAGGGTTCCCTCAGTCATGGTCAACCCTAGCTTTGGCATAAGCAGTTCATTCACATTGCTCATATGCTTTAGCGTCCTTTAAAGTTTGCTTTGCGCTTTTCCAGGAATGCTGCCATTCCTTCCTGGGCATCCTGGGTATCAAAGGCCAAACCAATCAGAGCTTGCTCATGAGCTAATGCCGCTTCCATCGGCATATTAATGCCGTCACGTAAAGCACGCTTCATTAGTTTGAGAATCAGAGGAGATTTTTCCGCTATCTGTGCTGCTAAACTCATAGCTTCATTCATTAGCTCTGCATGTGGCACAACTCGGTTGACGAGCCCGATACGGAGTGCTTCTTCAGCCTTGAATCGTCGCCCACTAAACATCAGCTCCTTGGCGATGCAGGGGGGCACTTGACGGATTAAACGCTGGGTACCTCCAGCACCGGGGAAAACACCAAGACCGATTTCTGGCAGTGCCAAATCAGCGCTATCTGCAAGTAGACGTATGTCCAAACTCAGTAATAGTTCCGTACCACCGCCCAGGGCATAGCCATTTACCGCAGCAATAGTCGGCTTGTCAGATGCCTCAAAACGGCGAAACACACGGTGGATATCCTCAGCGAATTCCTGATAATGGGTTATCCCATCGCGACTGATCATTTCCGCAAGGTCACCCCCCGCAACAAACGCCTTATCACCTGCCCCGGTGAAAACAATGACCCTCACTTCCGAATCTTTTTCCAAGGCAATAAACGCTCTCTCAAGTTCCAGTAATACTTGGGTACTCAACGCGTTGTGAACTTTAGGACGATTAATGGTGAGCAGACCCACGTGTCCACTCACTTCACTTATTATGACGTTCTCACTCATGTCAGTTTCTCCTAGGCGCATAGCTTGTGTACCGCTGCCATTACGGCCGCTGCATCAGGTTGGTATGCTTTTTCAAGGCTGGGTGCGAAAGGCACCGGAACAAAGGGGGCCGCCACACGTAAAATTGGGGCATCTAATTCATCAAAACCAATATCCCCAATGCGCGCCGCGATTTCCGCACCTACTCCGAATGCCTCAACCGCCTCATGTACGATTAGCAGCCGATGGGTTCGCATTAAAGACGCCAGCACAGCTGCCTCGTCCCAAGGTTGGATACTGCGTAAATCCAGCACCTCGATCTCCAGCCCCTGCTCGGCCAACTGGGATGCTGCCTTCTCGACGGTATGCACAGCCGCCCCATAGCACACAACCGTGGCATCTTTACCTGTACGTACTAATCGCGCTTTACCCAACGGAATTATTTCCCTCGGTTCAGGCAATTCCCCCTTCATGGCGTAAAGTGCCTTATTTTCAACAAAAATCACTGGGTCTGGGTCTGCGATTGCCGATCTCAGCAGCCCGTAGGCATCCGCCGGGTTGCTTGGACAGACCACCTTTAGACCTGGTACATGGGCAAACCAGGCTTCTAAACATTGCGAATGCTGTGGACCGGCACTAATTCCACCGCCATGCGGAGTACGCACCACCATAGGCACCGATGCCTGTCCACCGAACATATAGCGTGCCTTAGCGGCCTGGTTAACTAACGCATCCATGGTCAATGTCATAAAATCCATGAACATTATTTCGAGCACCGGCTTAAGACCTGATAGTGCGGCACCAACGGCAGCATTAGCTAACGCTGCTTCAGAAATTGGCGTATCACGAACACGGTCTCCAAACTGCTCGTATAAACCCCGAGTTGCTCCGAATGGACCACCTGCCGTTGCGATATCTTCGCCGAATAAAAACACCGCAGGATCTTGCTCTAAGGCGTCGGCCAGTGCCAAATTCACCGCCTTTCCGAATCTCACTTCCGCCATCATGCAGCTCCTATCTGTGTGTATACGTCTGCACGACCGGCCTCAAAATCTGGCGCTGTTCCTTGGCGAGCAGCTTCTACAGCCTTATCTACGCGGGCTTCTATCTCCTCGCGTATACGCACAAGCTCTTCTTCATGGACCCCACTTTTAGCTAGCTTTGGCTCAAGCAGGACCAATGGGTCATGGTCACTCAGTCCTGAGAGTTCATCAGCACTGCGGTACTTTTGTGGGTCGCCCTCGTAATGGCCCCGAAAACGGTGAGTGGTGAACTCCAGCACCTGTGGTCCCTTACCCGTACGCGCTGCTTTTACAGCTCGCTCAGTGGCTTTGGCGACTGCCTGTACATCTCGTCCATCGGCTTTTTCGTAGGTAATACCAAAAGCCTTGGCAAGTTTGTCCAGCGAAGCAACGAACTGCTTTGACGTAGGCGAAAATTCTGCCCAACCGTTATTTTCGCAGACGAATAACAGCGGCAAATTCCACAATGCCGCCATATTTAAACTTTCATGCAATGTACCCTCGGCCATAGCACCGTCGCCGAAAAAAGCCACGGCCACCGCATCTACACCACGTACTTGGTGCGCCAAAGCACTGCCAAGAGCAATGGGTATACTGGCCCCCACAATGGCATTCGCGCCCAGCATACCAATGGAAAGATCTGCCACATGCATAGAACCGCCGCGTCCATGGCACATCC
The DNA here is from genome assembly GCF_030544485.1 of Halomonas sp. HAL1. Taxonomy (NCBI): domain Bacteria; kingdom Pseudomonadati; phylum Pseudomonadota; class Gammaproteobacteria; order Oceanospirillales; family Halomonadaceae; genus Halomonas; species Halomonas sp. HAL1. The sequence goes on along the minus strand of NZ_CP130610.1, from coordinate 1,272,487 downwards.
CTTCTTCGCGCGCCATCAACTCCATAAAAAAGCGACCTAAGTCGACGCCCTTGGCTAAGGCATGGCCATGTCCACGATGTGTTGAAGCTAACGTATCCTCAGGTCGCAGAACGCTGCCTACCCCGGTAGCGATAGCTTCCTGTCCAATGCTCAGATGGATAAAGCCTGGAACCTCGCCATCTGCAAACAGCCGACCAAGTCGAAGTTCCACTTGACGAATCAAGTACATACCTTCGTAGAGTTCTAATAGCTCAGCATTCTTCCTCATCGTCATACTACATTCCTCAACTCGGCTTCATCGGTGGGGGTATTCATTTATTAAACTTATAGTTATTAATTCTACCGACTGGTTAGTAGAAATCTGGACTATCAAACTTCATCTGTCAAATGAAAAAATATCCATTTGTTTGCAAGCTACCTTTTTTGACTTTAAACAGTCCCTGATAAAGAAAAACTGCTGGAAGCAGTTTCTCTAAAAGAGGCCACATCTCGGTGGGTTACATCACCATGCCAACTCAAGAATTTCCAAAATATCTTCAGGACTTTTAATCTGGCGCGGGTTACTACGAACCATCATGTTTTGCATGCCCCCTTGGGCGATTGCCTCAAAATGCGCTCGCTTAACCGACACATCTTGTAACGTTTCAGGAAGACCTAAATCCCTGATCAGCTCTGCCACTAGATCTGCAGCGAGCGCCTCTGGGTGACCCAATGCGTCGCTAATTAATTGCTGCTGATCAGCATTTACTGCGTGGTTATAACGCAGCACACTAGGCAGCATCACACACGAGCAGTGGCCATGAGGCACACCGGCTACCGTCCCTAATTGATGGCCAATGCCGTGGCTCGCACCCCAGTCCACCCGGCCAAGCCCAGTGGATGCCAACCAAACGCCAAGTTGGCTATTAAGACGCGCTTCAAGGTCATCTGGGCGGTCGCGGTTAATTCGTAGCGATGCGTTGAGCATACGTAAGCCATAAAGGCAGGTGGCATCGGTAAAGGGCTGAGATTGGCGCGAACAAATCGTTTCTACAGCATGGTCTACCGCTCGCACTCCGGTGGACAACCATAGCCAATCCGGGGTATGTATGGTTAAAGCAGGGTCTAGAATCACTGCCTGGCCGCCAATCTCGCTCCCTATATAAAGATCTTTAACTTGGCGAATTGGATCGCTGGCACCGCCAATTTTGCTAAACTCGGCCCCCGAAAGGGTGGTGGGAACAATTATTTGACGCAATGGTGGGCTCGCCACCTCAGGTATTACTTTGCTGCCATCCTCATTAACACGTACCCGGTAGTCGTCCAGTTGATCAGCACGATACAGGTCTTGGGCTAGGCAAATTAACAGCACCTTAACGGTATCTATCGGTGTTCCGCCGCCCACAGTGACAATTAGATCGGGATCAGCTGCTCGCACTTTAGCTGCCGCCTTAAGCACACTATCCCTGGGAACATGTGCTACACATTCATCGAATAGACCGACAAAACGTTCTCCCAATGCATGACGAATGTGTTTAATTTCCTCGGTATTGCGGTTCAAAGTTTTACTTGAGACCACGAACACCCGTTGTGCTCCTAAACGCTCGGCCTGCTCCAGCACTGCTTGGGCCGCTGGCACACCAAATACCACGCGATCCTGAGCCAAAAACTCATACTGTCCTGATAATGACATTGCAACATCCTCTTATTGTTAGTTTCTTTATTAGCTAGTAGTAATATATATTCACGCTGCCAAATGAAATGCATAACCGCCGCAACCTCTCCTCCCTAGCGTTTGTAATTCGCAACGCTTGAACAACATTTAACAAATAGTTAGTTTATTTACCAGTGAGTATGTAAAAATAATTTACCACCCAGTGTTAATGCTCCCAGGTAAGCACTGTCTGCACTTTAAGCCCTTGATTAGGGTTAACTGACCTGCAAAAAGCGCATCTAACATGCACTGCATTGAAAGACACTTATTAGTACGAGGAGACAAAGTGAATAGATCAGCGGCTACCCAACTGTTTACTCCCCTAAGTCTGGGAGGCGTTGAAACAACCAACCGGATTGTTATTTCGCCTATGTGCCAGTACTCAGCAATTGAGGGAATGGTCAATGATTGGCATTTAGTGCAGTTAGGACGCTACGCCTTGGGAGGGGCGGGTATGGTGTTCGCCGAAGCCAGTGCAGTTACTCGCGATGGAAGGATTACCCATGGAGACCTTGGCATTTGGTCGGATCGGCATATACCGGGCTTGCGCAGGCTGGCAACATTTTTAAGCCAACAAGGTTCCATCCCAGCCATACAGCTAGCCCATGCAGGGCGCAAAGGGAGTGCTGCCCGTCCTTGGGAAGGCGGTGCTCCGCTCAGTGCTAGCAATTACGCTCCAGGCGAGCCGCCTTGGCCCACGTTATCCTCAGGAGACATGCCATTGGCAGACCAAGATTCGCCCCCTTCAACACTCACTATTGCTGAAATGAAGGCGTTAAAAAGTGACTACGTAAAGGCCGCAAAGCGAGCACTGTCGGCAGGTTTTAAGGTTATTGAACTTCACTGTGGACACGGATATTTACTGCATCAGTTTCTTTCACCGCTGAGTAATAACCGCCAGGATACCTATGGCGGCAGCCTAACTAACCGCTGCCGCTATCCTTTAGAAATTGTCGGGGCACTGCGCGTAAGCCTGCCAGAACATACAGCCCTTCTGGTACGCATATCTGCGGTGGATGGACAAGTAGATGGATGGAACTTACAAGACAGCATTCACTTTGGCTGCCGTCTTAAAGAGGTAGGAGTAGATATGATTGACTGCTCCAGCGGTGGGATAGCGGGATCAGCCACTACAACTGGCATCACCCGTGGGTACGGATTTCAGGTGCCATTTGCTGAAGCTATTCGTCAAGCAGTGGAAATTCCCACTATGGCTGTTGGCCTAATTGTGGAGGCAGTTCAGGCAGAAGAAGTACTTCAACGGGACCAAGCCGATCTAATAGCGATTGCCCGGGAAGCACTCGTTAACCCCCACTGGGCACTACATGCGGACAACAGCTGAATCCACAAGCAGGCTTCGAACGCTGGCCCCAACAGGTACGCAGTTGGCTTGCCAACCGCGCCCGCACCCTGCAAAGGCTTAGCAAATAATTTTCAGCAGCTACCTAAACAATCCGGCCAACCCCCATAACAGCGTATAGACATCATATGCAATACTTGGCAACTTGGCTGCCTGCTCCTGCAGACCATACGAAGCCTCGATGCCTGTCATCACTGTCTCAAAAGCACCTATGTACCTTATGGCTTCCGCTTAAGCATTCGATACTGGATAGGCGAAGTGACCAGCTATCCATGTGACGTAGGTGAAATGGCGCTAGCGTATGCCATTGAAAATAAAGTAGAAGCCGCCTACCGACGAGGCGATATTGTTGAAAAACGCAGAGCAATGATGCAAGAGTGGGCAGATTACATTGCTTGAAAAACTTAAGCGGCTACAAAAATATTTAGGCTGAAAGTCAGCTTTTAAATAAAAAACGCCACCATTGCTGGTAGCGCCTAAGGAATCGTTTCTCTATCATTTTTAAAATGAGTAAAAACCGGTCAGGCAGGACATTTCTGGAGAGGATGCATTAGGCAAAGCTGCGGCTGAGCCTTTGCTTGGAAGCGCTACGCTCTGACCATCGCTTGTTACAGCAACAATGCTATTCGCTTTTCTTAGGGCCTCCCAGCTATAGAGAAACCAATCAGCACCAACATGCGAATCGGTTTCATAGGGAGTAGAGACCTCTTCACCATCGATTATTAGATTAAAATCACCTTGGCTATCAATACCGTAGGTATTATCACCAACAGTTAGATTCATACTAACAGCCCGATCAGGACTACAAGCAATATAAAGTCTTGCTGTCCCATCAGCACTCACTGCCGAGTATTCAGAAATGCCTTGTCCCCATTCGCTAGACCAAGTGCCAGGCTCGTCAAAATAGGCTGAGACCGTAGTAGGTAGAGCTAATACGCCCACTGAGCATGATAGCGCCAAAGCAGTTGCCAACTTCATAAAAATTCCCTTATTTAGCTTTTTAAATGCTGCAATGACTACTATCGACCTGAATAAAATTTAATTTAGTTAAATTTTATTTTCTGAGCTGAGTTGAGCAATACACGTCAACCAAACATCAAATCTAGGGCAGCCCGCCCTTGCTTCATCTAAGGCGCCTTCTAAAGTCACTGGTCCATGGAATTTTTTATCGTACTGTGGAGCGATTGCTTTTATACGCCGAGATGGACAAGTTTCGTATCCATCGTTGACCAGCTCGGCACCGCCGCTTAGACCAACGATGCTACGGAGCTTAGCGCTGAGGCCATCGACGCCAATGACTTCCTATGCATGACCAGGTACTGCTAGCACAAGGGCTTCAAATTCGTACTGCTGAACATAAGGGGTAAAGCGGTGACGTTTATCCTCGGGCACAAGACCATTGATAGCATCCTCTAGAGCGTAAACGTCACCCGGCGGGCGTTTATGAAAACCATAAAAGTCATAAAACGTTGTTACATGATCAAACATAGCCATCAACTTGCTAAGCTCTTTATCGATGCGCTCAAGTGACACACGTCCGCGCATATCAATGGGGCTAGCAAACACTTGATTTTGGGCTAATACCGGTGCCAAAACACGTGTTACAAACTCTCGCTCAGTCGCTCCCTCAACGCTAATGCCTAGTCGAATCACGCGGGGGTACCTCCCAGCAGATTTTTCTCCCATAAATCACCCAAGCGATAGTCCTCCAGCCATGCTTCTAAGGAGTGCGTATCTAGCCGCTTAAAAGTAGAGTGATTTTCCAGGTGCTCGACAACGACGACATCGTCAGCGCTGAACTCATTGGCCAACGAAATGGATTGAGTAGAAATAATGATCTGAGTGGATTGGCTAACCAGCCGGAGCATCGAGCCTAGTAGCTGTATGGCATAGGGATGCAGGCCCAATTCAGGCTCATCCAGCAATATCAGAGAAGGTAGATTAGGTTGTAACAGTAATGTGGCCATGCAGATAAAACGCAGGGTTCCATCGGAAAGCGCATGGGCATCAAAGTAAGCATCGCTGCCTTTATGTTTCCAACGTAGCCGGATCTTGCTGTCATTGTGCCGCTCAGGCGCTAGGATGAAATCGTGAAAGAACGGCGCGACTCGCTGGATCGTGGACACGATTCGCTTATAGATCTCTGGGTTATGCGCCTGAATGTCGTAAAGAAAAGCCGCTAGATTTTCACCCTGTTCGCGTAAACGGTCATTGTCTAACAGCTCTCCCGCCTGCTTCATAGGTGCGCTGCTGCTAGTGTCATGAAAGTGATACACCTTCCAGTCAGCTATGTGCTTAGCCACATTACCTGCAATAGTCGCTCCTTGTGGGGAAGGCAAAGCTGACTCGTCAGCACCTGGCTTGGCGAGTGCTTTTTTTTGTCACCACCTGAAAAGCCAAGGCTATCAGCGAAGAATTCACAAAACTCTTCTTTAAAAACCAAGCGCCCATCCTGCGAGGGAATTAACGTTGCGCCATAGCTGTTGGGGTCAAAACGTAGATACGTAGATAGCGCGGACGTCTGCTTGCGGCCAAAGTGCAGAAGTGCATCTGCCCCCCCTGCTCTGCCACGTAAAGCTGCAGATCTTTTTGAAGCAGCTTGTTCATGAAGCGAAAAAAATTGATGAAGTTCGACTTCCCCGCACCATTTGGGCCGATCAGCACGTTCAATGGCTTAAGCGCTAACGAGGTTGACTCAATAGAGCGAAAACCATTTATCTCTAGGTACGTGAGGTAGCCAACCTTAGCCATTCACCGTGCCCTCCAACTAATTTGATGTGTAGTCATAGCCTAGAATAAGCTTCGACCTGAGCGGTGTAGATACGCTCAGTGTCCTGTCAGTCGTGGTTATATCATACGCTAGAAATAATTTTCCGGCTGCTGCCCTACAGCGGCCTCTGACTATGCTCAGGGTTTGGGCCGACCAAAAGTTTATGCCGGTACGTCCACACTCTGAGCGCTGAACCAGTTCACTGAGCTTACTGCGGGGCCCAGTGGGCGGTCTCAATGACCAAGTGCAACACCTAACCTATCAGGTAGGGTATTGCCATGACTCACTGTTATCGCCATCTTTCTGCCGAAGACCGAGCCGCCATCATGCTGATGCGGGCTAACCACTCGATTCGCGCTATCGCCCGTCAGTTAGGGCGTTCGCCCAGTACTATTTCACGAGAACTGGTGCGTCATACTGTTAGCCCTAACAGAGCGTATGACGCCAGCCTCGCTGGACATCGCGCCCGACTGACCCGCTGTCGGCCTCGCCGTAGCTTGAAGCTTCCTCTCGACGGTGAGCTGTTCGAACTGGTGGTCTACCTGCTGCGCAAGTACTGGTCACCAGAGCAAATAGCCCGCACACTAAAGCGTATGTTTCCTGATAATACTGACCGCCACGTCTCGCACGAAGCCATCTACAATGCGCTCTATCTCATGCCGCGCGGCTCGCTCAAGAAAGAGCTGATTGCCTGTTTGCGCCAGGGTAAAGGTAAACGACGCCCTCGCAGCCGTGGCAAGGATAGGCGACAACAGATTCCAGACTTGGTGAGCATCCATCTGCGGCCGCCTGAAATCGAAGATCGCCTGATGCCCGGCCACTGGGAAGGGGATCTCATCATGGGCGCTAACAATCGCTCTGCCGTTGGTACATTGGTGGAGCGCACGACGCGTTTAGTGATTCTGGCGAAAGTGGATGGCACCACGGCCACAGCGGCGGCTGTCGGCTTCAGCGACAAGCTCAATGAGGTGCCGCGCTCCCTGCGCCTGTCCATGACCTATGACCAGGGCAAAGAGATGGTGAAACATGCCGAGATCACTCAGAAGACGGGGACAGCGATCTACTTTGCCGACCCGCATAGCCCATGGCAGCGGGGTTCCAATGAGAACACCAACGGGCTGTTGAGACAGTACTTGCCAAAGGGCACGGATCTGTCGGTCTACAGCCAGGAAGAACTCGACGAGATCGCCGACTCACTCAATACACGGCCGCGCAAGACACTGGATTGGCGCTCGCCACTGGAAGTCTACGCCGAGGTGCTCAAGAAATCCGTCGCCGGCCCGAGCACTCTTCAATAGTGTTGCACTTGGAACTTGAGGCCGCCCCTTTTGATGCCAGCGTTGTAGCGAACAGTCACGATCGTAGAGGTGGATGGCGTTGCCTTGGCCATCGGCAAGCACCTGCACCTCGACGTGGCGTGGCTTTTCGAGGAACTTCTCCATGTACACCGTGCCATCGCCGAAAGCGGCATTGGCCTCATTGCGTTACGCTGATCGAGGAGAGTAACTGGGCCTCGCTGTGAACCACGCGCATGCCGCGTCCGCCCCCACCAGCTGCCGCCTTGATGATGACCGGGTAACCGATGCGCTGGCCCATGGCCAACACAGCTTCGTCATCATTCTCGGGCAGTGGACCGTCGGAGCCGGGTACGGTGGGGGCTCCCGCCTGCTTCATGGCATCAATCGCGCTGACCTTGTCGCCCATCAAACGGATGGTCTCGGCACGTGGGCCGATGAAGACGAAGCCGGATTGCTCGACCTGTTCGGCAAATTGGGCATTCTCGGATAGAAAGCCATAGCCTGGGTGGATGGCGCTGGCATCAGTAACCTCGGCGGCACTGACTCAGCGCCGGAATGTTGAGGTAGGATTGGGCCGAGGGAGCCGGGCCGATGCAGACCGCTTCGTCGGCCAGACGCACGTGCATCAGTTCACGGTCGGCCTTGGAATGTACTGCGACTGTACGAATGCCCAGTTCCTTGCAGGCTCACAGGATGCGCAGTGCGATCTCGCCGCGGTTAGCGATAAGTACCTTATCCAACATGGCGTTATCCACTTGTTTAAGAAATGATCAGCATCGGCTGGTCGAACTCGACCGGTTCCCCGTCTTCAACAAGGATTGCCTCGATTACACCATCCTGATCAGCTTCGATCTGATTCATCATCTTCATGGCCTCGACGACGCACAGCGTCTCACCCTTCTTGACTTTCTGGCCGACTTCGATGAACGGCATGTCACCCGGCGCCGAAGCCCGATAAAAGGTACCCACCATGGGCGAGGTGACGGCTTGTCCGGCCGACTCGGTTTCATCAGGCGCGGCAGTCGTCGGTGCGTCAGTCGCAGGCGGATGCGATACCTGGTGTGCGCTAGAGCTAGACATGTCCCCGTCATGTAAGGGTATCGCTTGAGCCTGAGTGCCGGTGGGGTGACGACTAACCCGTACCGACTTTTCACCTTCCTGAAGCTCAATCTCGCTGAGCTCAAAAGACTCAAGCAAATCAGCCAATGCTTTTATTTTATTGATGTCAATAAATAACTCATTATACTTAGAATTAGAGCAATTTACCTAGAGAGCGCCTGGCAGGCTTTTAAGATGGCATCGCAGCCCCGTTCAAGTACAGCCTCGCTACTAGCAAAGGAGACTCTAATAAATGGTGATTGCCCATATGCTTTGCCGCTAACCATAGCAACACCAGCAGATTCTAGAAAATAAGCCACTACATCATCATCGCTGCTGAGAATACTTCCATTTGGAGCGGAACAGCCTAGTAGGCCAGATACATCAAGATAAATGTAAAAAGCCCCATCAGGCGAATGGCATGAAATGCCATCAACGGAGGATAATCTTGCATGTACTAAATCGCGGCGATTCTGGTATTTCTCCCGCATTTGAGAAATGGGAGTCTGGTCACCGGAAAATGCAGCAACCGCCGCGGCCTGGCTAACTGAGCTCGGACAAGTTGTAGTCTGAGATATTAACTTACCAATGGCAACAATCAAATGACGAGGCCCTGCGCCAAAGCCAATACGCCATCCAGTCATGGCATAACCTTTGGATACGCCATTTAAAATGAGCGTTCTATCACGCAGGTCAGGTGCGACGTTAAGTGGTGATATATGCTCTGCAGGTGCGTACACGAAATGTTCGTAGATTTCGTCGGAAAGAATCCAAACATGTGGGTGACGGCGAAGCACATCTGCTATAGCGGTTAATTCAGAAGAGCTATAAACAGCGCCACTTGGATTATTAGGTGAATTAAGGACAACCCACTTGGTGTTAGGTGTTATCGCTTTATCCAACTGCTCAGGGGTTAGCTTAAAGCCATTATCAGGCGATGTCTCTATGAAAACAGGGGTGGCTTCGTTGAGTAGTGCTATATCAGGATAGGAAACCCAGTAAGGAGTAGGAACAATTACTTCATTACCAGGATTAAGGGTAGCGGCAAATGCATGATAAATAACATGTTTACCACCCGTTCCTACGACAACTTCCGATATATCATAGTCTAGCTGGTTATCACGAGATAGTTTCTCGACTATAGCCTGCCGCAGTGCAATAGTACCCAGCGAAGGGGTATAGTGTGTATCACCATGATACATAGCTTCTTTGGCTGCTTCGAGAATATGGGAAGGCGTATCGAGGTCGGGCTCCCCAAGCGTAAAGTTGATGATCTCGCGCCCCTGTGATTGCAGTTCTGCAACCATGGCGTTTGCAGCAATACTCGGGGAAGGCTTGATAATATCAAGCCGCTTGGCCAAGCCAGGTTTGCTATCAGACATTATCACTTTCCTCCCAGTCCGTTGGCGTCCAAAACAGCATTCAACCACTGCGGATCTCTTGTACCAGTAGCTATCTCATCCATAACCTTGCGTTCTTTCTCAGCATGAGCATGGGCCTTAGCCAACAAAGTTTCGGCGTGATCGGGAGAAAAGCTAACGACACCATCCTCGTCACCTACTATGATATCGCCAGGGTTGATGACTTGCCCACCGATACAAACAGGAACGTTGATTTCACCAGGACCATTTTTATACGGGCCACAATGGGTAATAGCCCGTGCATAAAGCGGAGTGTCTTCAAAGCTGGCTACATCACGAATCGCCCCATCTACAATAAAGCCGACACACCCCCAAGCTTCAGCCTGCAGCTTTATAAGTTCGCCAATCAAGGCATTATCAGTAGCCCCCCCACCGGCTATGACAAGCACTTGCCCAGGTTGCAACATAGTCATGGCTTTATAAACATAGAGATTATCGCCAGGGCGGCACTTAACAGTCAAAGCGGTTCCTACAAGCTTTCCGCGCTTATTGAAGCGGGTCAGGCCTCGTAGACCAACATGCCGCCCCATATTATCACTGAGATGAGGAGTCACCACCGACGCAAACGCGTCGAGAGTCTTTTGATCAGGCTGAGCTGGGGAAGGGAAAATGCGTGTTCCAGGCAAGTTCATAATAGAAGTCTCTTAGTGTCTGGCTTTAACGTATAGTATATAAAATTACTTAATATTTTTAGCGATAAAAATACATGCAAATGCATTACCTTTAGGAATACCAAGTGTTTACATAAGCGAAGGCAAAAACAGGGCAAGTTGTGGGAAAAAGAAAAGAATGAATATAAAGGCAACCATTATCATGAAAAAGGGAACCACTGCGCGAGCAATTCGCCCCAGGCTCTCTCCGGTAATGCCTTGAATGACAAAAAGGTTCATACCTATTGGCGGAGTTATCTGAGCCATCTCGACAACGATAATAATGAAGACGCCAAACCAGATTGGGTCTATGCCTGCAGCTGTAATTAAAGGAAGTGCAATTGGCAAAGACATAACTATCAAAGACATACCCTCAAGGAAACATCCCAAAACGATATAGCTAACAACCAAAAGAGCTATAAGCTGTAATGGTGAGAGTGCCAACGATTCGACAGAAGAAGAAATGGCTTGCGGAAGCCCAAGGTAGCCCATCGCAATGGAGAGAAAAGAAGCAGCAGCAATAATCAAGCCTAGCATACTTGACGTACGAGCTGTTCCGATACAGGCAGCCTTCAGGGCTTTAAGAGATAAGCTTCGCTCTACAGCCATGATGATGAGTGTCACGCCTACAGCAATAGCGGCTGCTTCAGAGGGGCTCGCATAACCGCCATACAATGACACAAGAAGAACAGACATCAGAATAAAGAAAGGAAGTAACTTCGGCAACTGGCTGAAACGCTCTTGCCATATGGAAGAAGAATTAGTTGTAGGCAGCACTGACTGGCTATCTCTTACGATTACCGAGCGGATGGCAACGAATGACATAAGCAATAAAGCCAGCAGGAACCCGGGAATCAAGCCAGCGGCAAAAAGTTTGATGACTGATGTTTGAGACAGCACACCATATATAATCATAATTATGCTAGGCGGAATCAGAAAGCCAAGAGTTCCTGCACCGGCAAGGGAACCCATTGAAATGGTACGGTCGTACCCTCTTTTATCCAGCTCTTTAATAGTAATTTTACCTACAGCACTCGTGGTTGCAGCTGAAGAACCCGAAATAAGCGCGAAGAAGGTGCAACCAATTATGTTGGTATGTAAAAGCCCCCCTGGCAAGCGTCGAACCCAAGGCTCCAAAGCATTGAAGAGATCATCAATAAATCGACTGCGCATCAAAAGCTCAGACATTAATATAAACAGAGGAAGCGCTACCAGCTCTGGCGATGAGAGCCCGTTCCAAACGAACTGGGCAAGCAGCTTGTCGACTGGAAATGACTTAAAAAGGCTTAGGCTAGTAATGCCTACTCCCATCAAAGCAAGCCCTACCCACGCTCCTGAAGCAAGTAACGCAAAAAGTATAATGACTGTGGTTATTATGGGAAGTGGCATAGATTTTTACCTTCGGTCTCATTCACCTGTGGGGACAGTGTCAATACTTAATTCTGCGGGATGGTCCAAAACCACTTTAACGAGACGCAAAATTAGCTGAAGCGAAAGCATTAACGCACCAAATGCAACTATTGCAGCAGGATAAACCAAGGGAACAGCATTAATTGTGCTGGATGTCCTGCCTGTTTCTCCATAGCCATAGGCCAAGCTAACTAATGACCATGATAAGAATAGCGATATCAAGAGTCCAATAAATGTTGCGACACCCTCGAAGATTCGGGGATTAATGCTCTTAAGCAACGTTACTTGTATGTGCCCCCCCGTCCGTAAGGTGTATGCAGCAGCTAAAAATACTGCACAGATATGCATGTACGCAGCATATTCCCAGACGAAAGGCAAACTATACCCTACAGTATTCCTTATTATTATTTCCAATAGCTGCAGCAATGCTATACACAAAATAGTAAATCCGCTCAAGTAGGCAAGCACAAGAGCAAGGAAGTCAGTATATTTAAAAATTAAACGCCACATTGACCTCTCCTAGCTAAAGTATAAAGGAGGGCGCAGCCCTCCTTTAGCTTACTGCTGGGCGTTAAAACGCTCAATAACTTTAGATGCATTCTGACCCATTTCTTCTAAAGCGGCCTCACGTAAAGGAGCAGCACGTTCTTTCAAATTATTTCGAAGTTCTTCGCTAATATCTTGGTTTTTGATGCCATTCTCTGCTAGCGTTTTCATCATTTTTTCGTCCACCTGCTTGGCAGACTCCCAGAACTCCGGCTCTAGTCGGTTAGCCACCTCAAGTATGGCGCTTTGTTCCTTATCACTAAGTTCAGACCAATAATCGAGGTTGACACTAACTACGTTGGTGTTCCAAGTCTGGCGTGTTGGATATCCATAGTTAACAAATTCCCAGAAGGAACCATCCACAGCGGAGGGTGATGAGGTTGCTACAGCATCGATAACACCAGCAGCTAGCGAAGGTACGACTTCACCCCATGGCAACTGGACAGGAGTCATACCGGCAGCCTCAAAGATTTCGGTAGAAGACCTGTCATAGGTTCGAATCTTAACGCCTTCCATGTCCTCTATCGTATTTATCTCATTGGTTGCATATATTTGCTGCTGTGGCCATGGAATAGTGAAAAGGATTTTCTGGTTATTTTCAGCAAAGATCTCATCAAGCAGGGGACGATAAGCCTTACTAAACTCTCGCAGCTCATCGAAGCTGTCTATCAAATAGGGCAGTGACTCAAGCCCCAAGAGCGGGTTTGACCCCGTCTGCTGATTCAGCAACATGTCCCCAATGGGAATAAGCCCATCACGAACTGCAGAAAACATTTCGGGACCTTTGAAGCCAAGTGATCCACCCGGATGAAGGGTAATACTGACTTCGTTATCAGTAGCTTCGCTTACTTCATCTGCGAATTGACTTACATTTTCAACAATATAGTTGTCAGCAGGCCAAGCAAGCGGAAGATCCCAAGAGGTTGCAGCCATAACCTGACTAGAAGCAGCGAAAGCTAGAGCCAGAGCAGTTGCAGAGGCGAAATAACCGGTACCTTTTAACATATTGGTATCCTTTAACTGGGTTGATTGTCGTTGTCACAGCATAATGCTGCATTTCCATAAATATGAATAACAGGCCTGAAAAACAAAGAAAAGAGATATTTATAGATGCATTTTAATTCCTTTGCGGAATGATTAAGATGCGTCACAATGAAGAGCTGCCCTAGCCCGGATTTCTCATAGCACCTCAGCAAGTACCGCCCCCAGGCCGCCATGCTATTAAAAACCTATTGGCACATCTTAAATTGCATACTTTTTAACCGCTTTCCGTCGTTCAGACACATGCCCCCTTTCCCCCATTGCGTCGGGCCAGGGGCGCCCGCGCATTCAGTTCGGCACCAACCGCCTAACGAGATCGGATAGTTCCGTTTTATAGGGGTAGCTGTCACTCATCAACACCCGGATGCGGCGCGTATTGCGGATGACGCGCCCACCTTGATGAGCTTTAGCCGTAGGTTGCTCGGGCTCATGTGCGCGAACGGCGTCTTCTTCAGGTAAGTGCGTAAGCGCTCGAACAGCGTATAGGCGAAGCCCGATAAGATCAGCCGCCACTGATTAGCCCACCAGTGCGTGCTGGAGGTTCGGTCAGCAAACAGGCTCAGTTGTTGATCCTTGATTCGTAAGCGATCCACTAACCTTGCAATTACCCACAAGTCATCAGCTACATAAGCATACCGTTGATAAAGTAAAGCCCGATGTGTTTTTTGGCTTCTCAGTTCGTTCGATATGATAAGAGGTATCAATATGGGACAACACTGGGTGAACGAGGAAATGACTGGCTGCGACTTGGGGGACGCGCGACTGAATCAAAGGTTGGCTGTCATGCTGGAAGCACTCGGTGATCGGCCAGACAAATCACTACCCACCGCATTCCAGGACTGGGCCAATACCAAGGCCGCCTATCGCTTCTTCGCGAATGAGAATGTCAGCGAGGACAAGATTTTGGAGGGACATTTTGCCGCCTCTGCTTTGCGCATCCAAGCCACCGATGGCCCCATATTGATCCTGCAGGATACAACCGAATTTTCCTTCAAGCGCTCGTCACCTGAGAAGATTGGTTTCATCAATGAATCAACCGGGCGCAAGATGAAAGAAGGACGGCACCTTAAACATACCGTCTGCGGGCTTTTAATGCACGCTAGTCTGGCTATCACAACGGAAGGGCTGCCCTTGGGCCTGACAGCTGCCAAATTCTGGACGCGGAATAAATTCAAAGGCACAGAAGCTCTCAAGCGCAAAGTTAATCCGACCCGCGTACCCATCGAGCAGAAAGAAAGCATGCGTTGGCTCGACAACCTGCAGCGTTCTACTGAGCTTGCAGGTTCACCTGAACGGTGCGTGCATATCGGTGATCGCGAGAGTGACATTTTTGAACTCTTTTGTCTGGCTCAAGATCTTGGCACTTACTTTTTGATCCGCAGTTGCGTTGATCGTCTCGCCGAGGAGGGAGGCACTACGATTTCTCAAGTGATGGCCGAGACTCAGGTCAGTGGAACACACGATATTCACTTTCGTGACAAGCGAGGCAATCAACAGCAGGCGACCCTATCGGTCAAGCATGCAAAGATGACAGTTTGTCCACCGATTGGAAAACAGAAAAAATACCCAAAACAGAAGCTTGGTATTATTTTTGCAGAAGAGAAAAACCCGCCCGAAGGGCGTTCCCTATAATCTGGAAGTTGGCCACTAACCTTCCCGTTGCCACTCACGCCGACGCAGTGCAAAAGCTTATTTGGTATTCACGGCGTTGGAATATCGAGACATTCTTCAAGACGCTGAAAACGGGTTGCCGCATTGAGGATATACGTCTCGCTACCGCAGATCGACTTGCCAACTGCATTGCGCTCTGCTGTGTCGTGTCCTGGCGAATATCATGGTTGACTATACTGCGGCGCCAATCCTCAACGACCTCTCCTGCAGCTGTTTTTACTGATATTGAAAGAGCTCTTCTCGACCGATCAATGCCGTCAAACAGACAAGGCACACGACGCGATACAGCTTTTTATATGACCGCTGTCGCTCGCCTGGGTGGTTATCTGGATCGCTCAAGTGATCCTCTCCCAGGATCCACCGTTCTATGGCGAGGCTTCATCCGCTTAGCAGATCTCGTTGCTGGATTCCAAGCTGCCAATCCAGATGCATCATCGACTTGTGGGTAATTGCAAGTCCACTAACTACATCTAGGCAGTCATTCTTCAGATGGGTAAGGTTTCTTTCCACTGCCAGGGCAGCAGCGTGCTGAGTTCATCATCGTTGAGGGTCGGCAGGGTCTCGAAGACGTACTGCAAGTAGTCGTAAGGCGACAGGCCATTGGCTTTGGCGGTTTCGATCAGGCTATAGATCGCCGCGCTGGCGTGAGCGCCGCTCGGGGTGTGGCTGAACAGCCAGTTTTTACGCCCCACCACGAACGGGCGGATAGCGTTCTCCGCCGGATTGTTGTCCAGTGGGAGCAGGCCATCGTCCAGGAACCGGGTCAGCCGGGGCCACTGGTTATCCAGGTAGTGCAAGGTTTTACCCAGCGCGCGAGCGCCTCGGCCGGAAGCCGTACGAGACGTCCAGAAAGTCGTGCTCGTAGAGCGGCTCCAGCAGAGCCACCACAGCGCGTTGCAGGACCTTGTCTGCGAAGGTGGGGATGCCGATCGGCCGTGTGGTGCGCCCATCCCCTTTGGGAAAATGTTGGCCTCGAAGTCGCGCACGAAGTCGTCCGCCGTCTGGCCATCAATCCCGACGGCACCATCGCGGCGCGTCATCAGGTAGGCCGTCTTCAGCCACTGGGCGTCAATGTTGTGCGCCAGTGACGTGAAGGCACGTTGCGGGAAGCGCTCTGCCAGCGCTGCTATCCGCACTTGTTTCGTTGACATGACTTCAGGTTCCTGTGCACCTGTCATGTTGCCCTCGTGCAGTTCAGATGATTGGCCGCCCCTTCCCTCCAGCGGGTCCCGTCGAGTAGGTTCCCCGCCTTCCTCGGTACTATGAGCGACTCCGACTCCCGCCCCTCCATCCGACCGGCTTCTTGTCGTCGCCTGGCCGTACCTCTCGAGTGCCTGTGGTTCGCTTCCGGTACCACCAAGCACGACAGCACCGGACCGGGAGCTTTCGCCGCAGGCAGCCCCGTGCCTGTACCCTTGCCCTTCGGGGGAGAAGGACGGGCCTCCCAGGTTCCTGGGAAACCCCTGTGTTAACATGCCCTGCTCTCCGACCCCGGCAGCCCTCCTTGCGAAGCCATACCGCAAGATTGTGTAGCCTTCCAGCTTTTCAACACTGTCGGCAGCTGCCACAAATCAGATTTCGGGGCTCAATCACACGGCCTGTTCACTTGCTGTCTACGCTTCGCAGTGGCAATTACTCGACACCACGCAAGACTCGCTACCGGCTGGTGGCTAACCTTGGCCGGGTGGGACTTTCACCCACTAGTTTCAATTCACCCTTTCAACCTCTTCGGTATCCTGGATGACCAGGCTTTACCTGGCACACCGAAAAACCTGACTCATCAAACCTGACTCATCAAAGTAGTACAGCTCGTGTTCGCCTCGATCTTCACGCGCGTGAAGTGCCTTCAAGAGGCCTTGGGTGTTGCGAAAATCCTTTCCGTCACGCTGGCTCTTTAGTAAGTGCCGGATACGCTTGAAACTATAGCGATTTTTTTCAACACCCGATGGAGGGTCACCCTGCTGATCGTCTTGCCCGTCTCTTCTTGCAGGCGAGCCTGTAAAGTTCGAACCTGGTGAGAATGCTCGGCCACGAGCTCCTGCAATCGCTCGTGGTCATGCTCATCCAGGATCGGCGTCCGGCCACAGCGCGGCTTGTCGATGAGCCCGTCGAGGCCTGACGCTTCCCAGTGGTTGAGCCATCTTGAGACGGTATCGCGATTGACCTGAAGGATCTCACTGATTTGATTGACCGTATGCCCTTGATGAAACAACAGAATGGCATGGGCACGGCGGCGTAAGGTTCGTTTATCCGCCTGGTGATAGGCGTAGGTCAACGCCTGCTGCTAAGTGCTGTGAGAGGGGTAACGATGCGCCTTGTCGTGGGTCTATCCGTGTCAAAGATCTTAATACGGATAATACGTTAAAACTTATGATTAGGCACTTAGCGCTCGAAATAGCTCAATGCTAGCTATTCTCTTTTATATCAAAAATGGAAATTACTTTGCTATAATTAATGCAAGCATAGCAAGCGCTTATAACAATGTTAAGAATAAATTGCTTAATTACAGAGCCACTATGGCCTAGCTTAGCGACCTTGGACGGAGGATAGGGGGTATTCAACTCCTTCCAGTGGACGTAGGGTTGTGAAACGAAAAAGGTGCAACCCAGGAAAAAAGCACTCATCAAACCTATAAGTCAGTCAAGCTGCGCAGCTGATTTTTACAGGCGGAAGTAACAGTTTGACTGCCACATTAACATGTCCATTAACAAACGATTAATAACTTTGAAAAATCGCAGCAGGCCTGAGCATAGTCCGCAACATCTTGGTATAATTGAGAGTTACGGTCCGAACGATATATCACTGCATAACGAACCTGAGGTAACTTAGGAACTGTTTCTATAATGTTTAGCTGGCCGCTCTCTATTAAAGGACGAAAAGCTTTGTAAGGCAGATAGCTTACGCCTATGCCAGATAAAGTCAGTCCGATCTGCGCAACCAAATTATTGCTTGTTAAACTTTTAGATGTTTTAATATTATGCTGAGTAAGCCATCTATCATAGATGAGACCAGTCCCAGAGTTAGCTCCTTGTGCTAAAACATTTAATTGCGACAGTTCTTGCAGTTTTATCGGCTTGTCTATGCTAAAATAGCCCGGCTTACACATCCAGGCATTTTCGACTGATTTCAAAGGAACAACATTGTAACGCACATCCTCCATTACATCAGGAACTATGACCAAATCAAGAGAGTCGTCATTTAGCTTCGAGAATAGAGTAGAACTAAGCTCCACTTGTGGTTCAAGCATGACACGTGGATAGTTATCTTCAATCATTTTAACTAAACTGGGAAGCCACGTTAAGGCTGTTAGCTCTGTCACTCCAATCCTAAACCGCTTATAAAGAACGTCCTTGCTGCACATTCTTTCAAGGATCTCCTCTCGTCTATCCAGAAGACCCTTTGACATCATCAAAAGTTCATTTCCCTTGTCGGTAAGCTTGGAATTTCTTCCAGTCCTGTCAAAAAGCTCTATATTGCAAGCAGTCTCAAGCTCGCTAATACGTTTAGATATTGCTGACTGGGTTGTGTTAAGTTTGTCAGCCGCAGCTGAGAAATTCCCCAGCTCTGATATCCAATATAAAGTTTCAATCTGCTTAAAGGTTATCATCTTGCTTCGCACCTAAACATGTAAGTGTTCATTCACTAATCAAAGAGAGTGGCTTAATTTTCCAGCCATTTTTCTCCAAAGTCATTTTGACTTGCTTAGCTATATTTAAAGACTCAGGGTTATCACCATGTACACATATGCTATCAATGCTGACTTTCAGTTTTTTGCCATTTATAGTCTCAATTTGTCCTTCTTCTACCATTTGGAGAACACGCTTAGCGGCATAATCTGTATCATGGATAACAGCACCTTTCTCTCTACGGGGTAGAAGATATCCGTTATCCCCGTATGCCCTATCTGCAAACACTTCCCTCGCAATATTCAAGCCTGCCTTTTCAGCTACTTTTTCAGTTACTGAGAAAGGGGGAATCACGAAGAGTAAATTCTTATCTACTTCTTTAACACAATCCACTATCGCCCTAGAAAGAATTTCATCATTAGCAGCCATATTTGCTAGAGCCCCATGTACCTTAAAATGGCTTACCTTAGCGCCGTGCATCGAGGCTATGGCTTTTATCGCGCCAACTTGATAAGCCAACATTGACTTTATTTCTTGTTCATTAAAGTCTACAAAGCGCCTTCTGCCAAAACCATGTATATCAGGGAATCCGGGGTGAGCACCAATATCAACGTTCTGTGCTTTCGCCAGTTCAATAGTTCTACTCATAATTATTGGGTCTCCCGCATGAAACCCACAAGCGATGTTAGCAGAGCTTACTATCTGCAGTAAGGCTGAATCGTCACCGATTGTATAATGGCCATACCCTTCACCCATGTCTGCATTTATATCAACATGTTTCATTATTCGACTCCACAATTATATTACAAATATTGTCATCAAAACCTAATAAATCTTCATCTTCAACCATCCAGCTCTCGAAGATTCCGCTCTGGCATGCTCTTACCGGTAACAAAATATGTTTAATCCTAAGATATCCAACAATATCCTTTGCTCTGACTAAATCTCCTTTTTTTAATCTAGATGTTTGGTAGCCGGGATGCTCGCCAACCCATAGCCCAACTGCTGGCGAAGTAACAACTTTTAGGTTGATTCCTTTAGGCTCAGCAGTAGGGGCCAAGGAAACTGGGCTTTTATTACCATTCATTGACTTTAAAATCTTTAATGAATATTTATTACTATTCTTTATCAGCAATGAGCTGAGATTTTTTCGTGAGACTAAGTTGCAAAGTTCTTCAATACTCTTAATATCCAACATCTTGTGCCTCCAGGAGTCGCGCTATTTCAAGCAAGTATAACTCTTGGCCTTTTTTGATGTTTATTGCTTCGTCATAAGCTATGCACACTAGGCATATTTTTTGACCTGGACGAGCCTGAGCAATGAATCTTAAGTCTTCTTCAATTATGCATCCAAGGCGTGGATACCCTCCTGAAACCTGAGCATCTTGCTGGAGAATGATAGGTTTACCACTCGGAGGAAGCTGTACCAATCCGGGCAGTAGGCCGTGCGATAGCATTTCTATCGGTGTCTCAAAATTTATACTGTTGCCCTCTAGTAGGCATCCAACTCGGTTGCTTTGTCTTGAAATTATCCATTCAGTACTAAAAAGATTCTTTTGTTGCTCCTCATCCAAATACGCCAACTCTAGCCCCGCAATCATTCTCAACTTTATAACTTCTTCTTTTGGATAGAGATACGGAGGAATTATACCTAATGAGTGCATCTCTTTATTTTCATTTTTTAGGCCCTGCAGCCTGTCTTTTGGCTGCAGCATTCTGCCTTGAAACCCACCAAATTTACCTTTCAGATCAGTGCTACGTGATTCCATTATAGGCTCAACGTCTAATCCAGCTCTAACACAGAGATAGCTAATAGTACCTCCGCGTGCTGGGCCTATTGTAAGTTGCTCCCCTGCCTGAACTTTAAATCGTGTCCAAGCTGGCCATAGTTCCTTGCTGCCATCATTAAATTCCAAGCATGCATCTGCTCCAGTAACAGATATATCGTAGCTATCTTCGAATCTGACTATCAGAGGATGTACGAGTATTTCTATAGCTGCTTCATTACCCGTATTTCCGACCAATAAGTTTCCAAGCCGAAGCGCAAGCTGATCGAGCGCCCCTGATTTACCTACTCCGTATCTGCTATATCCCTCCCTACCATGATCTTGAATAGTAGTCTGAGGGCCGCATTTCACTATTTCAATCACCCCAGCACCTCTTTTATTTCGAACTCTACCCAGTCACCAGCTTCTAGTAATGCTGGGGGTTCTTTATCAATAGAAAATAGCTCCGCTTCGGTGGTGCCGATCAATCTCCAGCCGCTAGCTAAGCTTGAGCCAATAATACCTGTCTGGCTTCCCCCAATAGCGACACTTCCAGCTTCAACATGAGGGCGGGGTTTTTCTAAGCGGGATGCCCAGATCGCTTTTGGCAACCCACCTAAATAGCCAAATCCCGGATGAGCACCAATACAAAATACCATGTATCGAATAGAGGCATGCTTGTAGACGAATTCATCTACTGTCAAGCCACAATAGGCGGCCGTTTCGGTAAGGTCTGGGCCTCCTACCCCACCATAACTCACTTGGAATCTGTGTAGCTTCCCCTGAGGTGCGGCCAAATGACTCTTACTTGTTGTTAGTTTTTCGATTAATGATATGTTCTGATCAATCCTTTGCGGATCATTAAAGCGGATTAATAGATTATTTACACCGGGAACTGTTTCTCTCACGCCTGTCCATTCGTGTATTATATGATCCAAGCCCCATACTAATTTCTGCATTTCCATATTAGGTTCGGTCGACAAACCTACTTCAATTATTATTGCATCTAAGCTTAGTCGCCTTATTCTTATTGCATCCTTATTTTCTAAAATCATAAAGTTTTCCTTTTCTAGGCTCCATCACATTAAAATGTGAGATAGCATATTATTACGATACTTTCTCTTCTTCGATGCGCGGCAAGCTAGGCTAAGTATATTTTACTTTTCCCTAGCCTGTACCGCTCCGCAGCCCGAGCACAATGCTTTAGTATTTATCTGCGGTGAGTGCCATCTAGTTATTCGTGTGAAATATATCTGCTTTCTAATAATTGCTTGCGTTCTCTTGATCTTACTAGCTTGTCACCATCCATACAGTGATATATATGCATCAATACATATCGCTTTTAGGAATTATAATTATCCTAGCACCTCCCTGTAGTTAGGCCACTGCTAAGCCTACCTTCAGACTTACCTGTCTTGACTTTCAATGAGCATGGAGCAGGCCTAAGCACTATCTGTTCCCTTTCTGTCATACCGTGGCCTGCCGGATACTCGTCGTATCCTGACACGCTCTCGGTATCAGCGTAACCGGACTTATAGCAACCTTGACCGGCCAATTGATGACGGTAACACTTGCGTGGTCATCTCATATTTCCTGACAAGCGGATCTTCTCCTTGCCTGAAACGAGACATCTCGAATCGCGCATGCTCGCCAAGCGATAGCAGGAAGCTCAGGGGGGGTGAATCCCGGTCCCAAGCTAAGTTGTTTCCTGAACTCCTGGATGATTTCGTCTCTGAAAACAATCCGGTTCGGGCCATTGAGGCTTTCGTGGACGCCTTCGACCTCAAACAGCTGGGTTTCAAAGGTGTTGATCCCCATGCAACGGGGCGGCCCGCCTATCATCCCGCTGTATTTCTAAAAATCTATCTGTACGGTTACCTCAACCGCGTGCAACCCAGCCGCCGTTTGGAACGTGAGGCGCAGCGGAATATTGAGCTCATGTGGCTAACGGAGCGCCTCACACTCCTCCGTTGTCACAGAAGTGCAGACGTCAGGGTTGAAGGAAAAGATCGCCTCCCTAACAGAAGAAGTTCAACAACTGCAATCCATTGAAATTCAAAGAACCGAGGCACCTGAACAGCAAGTTTCGTTGACAGACCCTGACGCTCGTTCCATGAACGCGCGAGGAACGGGAATGGTGGGCTACAACGTTCAGACGGCTGTCGATAGCCAGCATCATCTGATTGTCGCCCATGAAGTCACTAATGTCGGCAGTGACCGGCGTCAGCTTTACCAGATGGCCAAGCAAGCACGCGATGCTAGCGGCGTCAGTGATCTCCACGTCGTCGCTGATCGCGGTTATTTTACAGGTAATGAAATACTTGCCTGTTATGAGGCCGGTATTACGACGTATCTCCCTAAGCCTAAAACCTCGCCAAACCAGGCCAAAGGTATGTTTCCCAGGGAAGCGTTCCGGTATGTGCCTGAACGTAATGAATATCGCTGTCCCGCGAGAGAGCGACTGGTTTGGCGCTTCAAGAACGTCGAAAAAGGCCAGACGCTACATTGCTATTGGAGTTCGGCCTGTCCGAGTTGCTTAATGAAGTCGCAGTGCACCACGGGTATCAATCGGCGCATCAAACGCTGGGAACACGAAGAGATTCTGGAGGCGGTAACAGCACGCCTTGATCAGGCGCCGGATATAATGCGCATCCGTCGTCAAACGGTTGAGCATCCCTTTGGCACGTTAAAAGCGTGGATGGGAGCGACGCACTTCCTGACTAAGAGCCTTAAGAACGTCAGCACGGAAATGAGTCTTCATATCCTTGCCTACAACATGAAACGCGTCATGAATATCCTTGGCACCAAGGGTTTGATCCAGGCGATGAGGGCATAGGGCCTTGATCCTGACCTAGTTCTGCCATACCTGTAGTAGCCAATAGCGCTTTTTAGTGAGTTCTGCCTAGGCTTTTTCTCAACTAACTCAGATATTGGCAGAATGAATGAACGCGCTCTGAACTGCCTTGCTGGCCCGTTAGTGGTGCCAAAACGGCTAAGCACTGTAATCGCCAACTGATTTTGGGTTTTCACACAGCCTCGGTCGTTACCAGCCAGTGGCTACCATTCATAATTCTTAAGAAGACAGTATCTGAATGAAGAGAGGCTGTCACCTCCTCCTCACGAGCGTGCATCGGTCAAGCTTTTGATGGAATTGAGCCTTGGAGGCGAGTATCAAAAAACGACTAACGAAGAGAGAGCGTCCAGAGAGGCTTTTTTCTATTCAGTGAAAGCCAAAACCAAAGTATGGGCTGGGGTATGGGCTGGTTAAATTACAGGCACAAAAAAGCCGCTGAAATCAGCGGCTTAATTAGAATTCTTGGCGGAGGGGGAGGGATTCGAACCCTCGAAGCCTTGCGGCTTACACACTTTCCAGGCGTGCTCCTTCGACCACTCGGACACCCCTCCGCGTTTTTGCTCTGTTTAAAGGCTAAACCTTTCGCAACAGAACGGCGCATATACTATTGGCTAAGCCTCGAAATAGCAAGCCTTTTCAGGCCAATAAGCCCTTAGGCTGGCAACACAACGTAGCTGCCGCTGGCTTCCAGGCAGAGCGTCTCGCCACAATAGAGCTGATGGGTTAACGCAATGCGTCCTTTACCGCGTTCAGCGAGCTTGCTGGCAAGTTGCTCCGGCCCATTTAGCTCTGTTGGCTTACACACTAGGCGGTAATCGTCGGTTACTGGCGCAAGAAAGCGCTGACTGGCTTCTGCAACCACCACATCCCTTGCCAGCCCTTTTTCACGTAACCATAGCGTTACCCAGCACCAGCCTTGCAGCGTGGTTTGCGCCGAGAGCGCACCGCCAAAGCCTGTGCCTTTATCGTTTAGGTTGGGCTCAAGTGCCAACTGCCACGTGAGCGAATCGCGGTGGCGCGTCATCTCGCTAATACCTAACGCGCTCACCATGGGAATGGCGTCACTCAGCCACTGCTGGAAAGCGACCAAGTCGTCTGGCTGGCCTTCTGGCAACGGCAAACGTGGGTGGGGTACACCTGGTTGACGGGATACGCTCATGGTTAGTCCCAACGCTCTACAAAGTCAGCAACGTTATGCTGCGCCACCGGTTTATGACGACCCCCCAGGGTACCCAGGTAGATAAAGGCGACGACTTCGTCATCTTCATCCAGGCTTAGCCCTTTGCGTACCACCGGATCAAACGCGTACTTTCCACTGCGCCACATAGCCCCCAGGCCGAGTGCGTGAGCGGCTAGGAGAATGCCATGGGCGGCACAGCCAGCGGATATCACCTGCTCCATTTTGGGCACTTTTTCGAGCTCAGGCGTGACCTTGGCAATCACGGCGATAATCATCGGTGCACGAAGCGGCTTTTTGCGCGCCGAGTTGAGCGTATCGTCGTCGGCGCTAGGATTTTCCTGGAACTCCGCCTCAGCAAATAGTTCGCCCAGGCGCTCACGCCCTTCCCCACTGAACTCTATAAAGCGCCAAGGGCGCAGCTCTTTATGGTCAGGCGCCCGCAACGCAGCTTGATATATATCGCTTAGCTGTTCGCTGCTAGGCGCTGGCTCAATCAGCTTGCCCATCGAGCTGCGTTCGTGAAGTAGCGTGAGTGCGTCCATTAATAACTCCAAATCCAATTGGTGGGCTACTTAGATTCTGTCTGAAAACTGGCTTCGCTCGACCATACGGCGTTAAAAATCGGCTCAAAGTACTCATTTACACCACGTAAACTCCGTCTTTTCGCCGATTTTTGCCTTGTCTGGCCTTCGCTCGCCGACTTTTCAGACAAAACCTAGTACCGCCATTGATGGCATCGTCATTTATAACACTGCCGCTTACTGCCTTGCTAGGCGCAGCGGCGTGGGCGGCGTTAGACCAGGCGTTGCGCGCCAGGGGCTTATGTCCAATCCACCGCGACGCACGTAACGCGCTAGCACCAGCAGTTGCGTTGGTTTCGCATGGGTCATTAGGTCGGTGAAGATGTGTTCAACGCAGTGTTCGTGAAAATCCTGATGCTGACGAAACCCAATCAGGTAACGCAGTAACCCTTCGCGATCGATTTTGGGCCCCTGATAGCGAATCAACACACTTCCCCAATCTGGCTGGCCGGTAACGGGGCAGTTAGATTTCAGCAGGTGCGAGTAGAGTGTCTCCTCGACGACCGCTTCCCCTACCGTTAGATGGTCACTGCTGGGTGTGTAATCGCTTACTGCAATATCTAAATCGTCCAAGCATTCGCCCGGTAAGGGGCGTGCTGAAAGCTCAGGCGCATCCACATCAAATAACTCGACACTCACCGCAGCACCTGCCGCAACCGCGAGGTCATTGGCAAGCGTTTCCATCACTTCCTGACGACTATAGAAACGGGTTTGATTGAAGCTATTGAGGTATAGCTTCCAGGATTTAGACTCAATCAGATGGGGCGAGCTTGCGGGTAATCGAAAGCGTGCCACGGCGACAATGGGCTTGCCGCGGCTATTCAGCCAGGAGACTTCAAAGGCGTGCCACTCGTCCTCGCCCTCAAACGGCAGCGCGCCTTCTTCAATCCCCAGTGGCGCCCGGTTGGCTGCGCGAGGGATCGGATATAACAGCCCCGCGTCATACTGCTCAGGGTAAGCAGAATCGCGCCCTAACGGCGCGTGCTCTAACGTGTCTGGGCGATGTGCCATGTAATAAAAGCTCTCTTCTCAATCGGATTGATGCGTTTAGCTGCGAATACCTTTACCGCGCTCCAACATCGCAAGCGCAATGCTAAACAGCACAATGATAAAGGCAAAAATAGCAGCGAGCGCCCAGCCAACGGGAATATCCGACACGCCTAAGAAGCCGTAACGGAAAACGTTAACCATGTACAAAATCGGATTGAGCATGGAAACGCCCTGCCAGAAATCGGGCAACATCGAGATAGAGTAAAACACCCCACCCAGATAGGTCAGCGGCGTGAGAATAAACGTCGGCACGATAGAAATATCGTCGAATTTATTGGCCAGTAGCGCGTTAATAAAGCCGCCAATAGAGAATAGCGCTGAGGTAAGCACGACAACAAGCACGGTGAGCAGAGGATGCTCCATGGTTAAGCGGGTAAAGAACAGCGACACCACGGTCACAATCAACCCAACGCCAAGGCCACGCGCCATGCCGCCTAAGATAAAGCCAGCCAGTATCACCCAGTTGGGCATGGGCGATACCATCATCTCTTCAATCGAACGCTGAAACTTGTTCGAGAAGAAACTCGACGCTACGTTGGAGTAACTGTTGGTAATCACCGACATCATGATCAGCCCCGGGACGATGAAATCCATGTAGCTGAAGCCGCCCATGTCACCAATCCGCGAACCGATGAGATTACCGAAGATGATGAAGTACATCGCCATGGTGATCGAAGGTGGCAGCAGCGTTTGCGGCCATATGCGGGTGAAGCGTTTGATCTCTTTGAGCACCAGCGTCCATAGAGCGATCAATGTTTGCGTAGCGTTCATACGCGCTCCTCCGTCTTCTCGACGCGCGGGTCTA
This sequence comes from Halomonas sp. HAL1, assembly GCF_030544485.1. Taxonomy (NCBI): domain Bacteria; kingdom Pseudomonadati; phylum Pseudomonadota; class Gammaproteobacteria; order Oceanospirillales; family Halomonadaceae; genus Halomonas; species Halomonas sp. HAL1. Next base: position 1,245,667 of record NZ_CP130610.1, on the reverse strand, counting down.
TCGCCCCTTGACCACTGCCTTCCACCATCGACACAAACATCTCCTCTAGGCGGTTGGCCCGGTTGCGCATGGATACCACTTCGATGCCCTGCTCACTCAACGCTTTGAACACATCGTTCAAACGCTGACCACGATGGACTAATAGCGAAAGCTGGGTAGGCTCTAGCTGGTGCAACTCAAAACCTTCGATGTTGGGCACTTCTGCGACTGGCTCAGCCAAGTCGATCAGGAAAGTCTCGGTATCAAGCTCGGCCAGTAGCTCCCGCACGCTGGTATTGCGCACAATGTCGCCATTATTGATGATCGCGACATTGCGACAGAGGCTCTCGGCCTCTTCCAAGTAGTGCGTTGTCAGAATGATGGTGGTGCCTTCATCCTGGTTAATCCGCCGCATGTACTCCCACATGCTACGCCGCAGCTCGATATCCACGCCTGCGGTTGGTTCATCGAGAATCAGCAGTTTGGGGCGATGCATCAACGCCCGAGCGATCATCAGGCGGCGCTTCATACCACCGGAGAGCATGCGCGCGTTGCCGTTGCGCTTTTCCCATAGGCCAAGGTCGGTCAGCAGCTGTTTAGCGCGAGGCAAGGCTTCGCGACTGGTCATGCCGTAATAGCCCGCTTGGGCCAGCACGATATCGAGCACTTTTTCGAACTGGTTGAAGTTGAACTCTTGCGGCACGACACCCAGCTGGTACTTGGCTTTGGCGAAATCTTTATCGACATCAATGCCAAATATGGTGACCTTTCCCGCCGTCTTTTGCACCAGCGAGCAGACCACACCTAACGTGGTGGATTTACCGGCGCCATTGGGGCCCAACAAAGCAAAAAAATCGCCCTGTTGGACGTCGAGATCAATACCTTTGAGTGCCTGAAAGCCGTTGCCATACACTTTGGTAAGGCCACGGATCGACAATGCCGGTTCGGCCATGAACATGTCCTGTCAGCAAAATAAGAAGAGAAGGTGAAACATTAGGGCGCAAACGACTTTTTTCAAGTCGGGCAATCGAGGCGAGCGCCAGACATGCAAAAAATGACGCCCAGCAAGTAGCTGATGCATCATAAAAAATAATAATAAGAGTAAACATAGGAGCGCTTGGAGCGGGAAAGGAGATTCGATGGGGCGGCCTTCCGCCGGGCTGGCGTTCCAGCTTCCGACCCTCGCCTACCGTCCTGTCACTGTTTACATGGAGCGGGAAAGGAGATTCGAACTCCCGACCCTCGCCTTGGCAAGGCGATGCTCTACCACTGAGCTATTCCCGCAACGCAAAAACGACGTATAACGCTAGATGGCGTCCCATAGGGGGTTCGAACCCCTGTTACCGCCGTGAAAGGGCGGTGTCCTAGGCCACTAGACGAATGGGACTAAATCAAAACTGGAGTGGGAAAGGAGATTCGACCGGGCTGGCGTTCCAGCTCCCGACCTCGCCTGACTAACCACACACCTAAACTGGAGCGGGAAAGGAGATTCGAACTCCCGACCCTCGCCTTGGCAAGGCGATGCTCTACCACTGAGCTATTCCCGCTTATAGAACACTTGCTTAGCTTTTTGCCTAAGCTTTTTACCTAACCTACCGGAAGTGGCGTCCCATAGGGGGTTCGAACCCCTGTTACCGCCGTGAAAGGGCGGTGTCCTAGACCACTAGACGAATGGGACACTGTAAGTACTTCAATTACATGGAGCGGGAAAGTAGATTCGACCGGGCTGGCGTTCCAGCTCCCGACCTCGCCTGACTTACCACACACCTAATTGGAGCGGGAAAGGAGATTCGAACTCCCGACCCTCGCCTTGGCAAGGCGATGCTCTACCACTGAGCTATTCCCGCATTCCGATAACCCTGACGACCGCTTACTCTAGCTCTAGAAAGAAAAAGAATAAGTGGCGTCCCATAGGGGGTTCGAACCCCTGTTACCGCCGTGAAAGGGCGGTGTCCTAGACCACTAGACGAATGGGACGTTGCAATGCCTCGTCGAGGTGGCGCGTATGTTACTCAGACCTTATTGAGCTGTCAAGCTCTCTCCCCTTCACCAACCTAATTGGCTAGCTTTCAATTACCTACAAGCAAAGCGTGGGGTTACGACACAGCCATGCACGTTGAAAGTGCTCAGCGTGATATTTCGGCGTCATAACGGTGCAAACGCTTATTTTTCTTAGTGTTACTCTTCTCTCGACCTCCTACAAAATCGTTAAAAATCTTTTATTTATAATAAAATCGATTTTTATGGCACGCCCCTTGCTACCTCATTGTGTTCCCTTGCTGACTACTTCCCAATTAATGAGGTGTGCTATGTCCTTATCCCGCCGCAAGTTTCTCACCACGGCAGCCGTCTCCTCCACTGCTGGTCTGGTACTGGGTGCGCCGTCTATCGCTCGCGCTCAGTCAGCAGAAAGCTTTAACTGGCGCATGACCAATGCCTACAGCCCCGGTTCGCCCTTCTACGTGGAAGGCCCAGGCAGCCCTACTGATGTGATCGCCAAAATCAACGCCATGTCCGGCGGACGCCTCAATATTCAGCACTTCTCTTCCGGCGAGCTGATTCCAGCCTTTGAAGGTTTCGAAGCCGTTCAAAGCGGCACCATCGAAATGAATGCCGCCAATAGCTACTTCTGGTCCGGCACCACCTTTGCCGCCCAGTACTTCACTACCGTGCCGTTTGGTATGAGCTTTATGGGCCATATGGCGTGGCTTTACCACGGCGGCGGTTTGGAGCTTTGGCACGAAGTGTATGAGCCCTACGGCATGGTGGCCTTCCCGCTGAACAATACCGGCGTGCAGATGACCGGCTGGTTCCGCGAGCCCATTGAAGACATTAGTCAGCTAAACGGCCTGCGTATGCGCGTTCCTGGCTTGGCGGGGCAGGTGTACTCCTCGCTTGGTGTGGATGCCCGTGTACTGCCCGGTGGCGAAATATTCCCAGCGCTGGAGCGTGGCGTGATTGACGCGGCTGAATTCGTTGGCCCTTTCCAAGACCGTCGCATGGGGCTGCATAACGCTGCCAAGTTCTACCACACCACTGGCTGGCACGAACCCTCCACCACAGGCGAACTACTGATCTCGAAAACCCACTGGGATAGCCTGCCGGAAGATCTGCAGATGATCGTTAAAACCGCCTGTATGGCAGCCTGTTTGGAGAGCGTCACTTGGTCCGAAGCCGTGAACGGTGAAGCCATGACCGACCTGGTCGAGAACGAAGGCGTTACTGCCAGCATGCTCCCCACCCCCGTTGTCGATGCGCTGCGCGAAGCCACTCAGGATACTCTGGCGACAGAGGCCAACGCTGACCCACTAGTACGCAAAGTGCACGATAGCTACATGGCGTTTAAAGCCAACCACGACCGCTGGGCAGGTGCCAGTGAGCGTGCCTGGTTAAACGACATTATCGGAGTCTGATATGCGCGCCGTGGCATTTTTTGTCCACGGAGTTGAGGCGGTGGTTCGGCTATTTGGCTGGATCGCCGCCTGGACCTGCGTGGTACTCGTCGGTTTGGTCGCTGGCGATGTGTTGATGCGCTATGTGTTTAGCGTGGGTGCGGTATGGCTCCAGGAGCTGCAGTGGCACCTGATCTCACCTATCGCACTGTTTGGCATGTCGTATCTACTGCTGATGGGTGAGCAAGTTCGCGTGGACGTCTTCTACGAACGCTTCCCCGCGAGTCTGCAGCGAGTAATTGAGGTGATCGGCGGGCTATTACTGCTAGTCATGGGGCTGTATATCGCCTGGTTGACGCTGCCCTGGATAGCCCAGTCGTTCGGCCGCGGCGAAGCATCGCCTAACCCAGGCGGTCTTCCCCTTCGCTGGCTTCTCAAATCGCTCATTCCATTCGGTTTTGTCCTTCTCGCGCTGCAAGGGTTGGCCCACGCGCTGCGTCAGGCGTTTGCCCTGCCCACACGAGGTGAATAACGCATGTCTCCAAATGAATGGCTAGCGATCGGCATGATCGTGGCTTTTTTCGTGTTTTTGCTGATTGGTATTCCGGTAGGTATCAGTATTGCGGCAACGGCTTTTTTCTTTGGTTATATTGGCTTTGGCCCGATGCTGTTTAACCTACTGCCATCCCGCATCTACGGAGTGGTGACCAACTACACTTTTATGGCCATACCGCTGTTTGTGTTTATGGGCGTGATGCTGGAGAAGTCGAAGCTGGCCGAAGAGCTGATCGATGTGATTGGCCATTTGTTCGGCGGCCTTTCCGGCGGCATGGGCGTGGCGATCATTTTAGTCGGCGTTTTGTTAGGCGCTGCCACGGGCATTGTCGGTGCCACGATTGTGACGCTGGGCCTGCTCACGCTGCCGACACTGCTACGCCGCGGCTACCCTAAAACGCTTGCGACCGGGATGATCTGCGCATCCGGCACCCTGGGTCAGATAATTCCGCCTAGTCTGGTGCTGATTCTGCTAGCCGAAATTTTGGGTGAATCGGTCGGTACGATGTTCGCCGCGGCCATGGTGCCAGGGCTAACCCTCGCGGCGGTTTATATTATTGCCATTTTGATAATCGCCAAACTCTACCCTCACCTAATGCCACCCATCCCTATTGAGGAGCGTAAAGCGATGGGACGGCGCCAACTGCTGGTGAAGGTAATCACCGTGGTGGGCCCGCCGGTAGGCTTGGTGTTTGCAGTATTGGGCTCGATTATTGGCGGTATTGCCGCGCCTACCGAGGCCGCTGCGATGGGGGCACTGGGGGCGCTAGTGTTTGTGGCCTGCTCGGGTCGGCTGTCCTTCACGCTGCTCAAGGAGGTCGCCAAGGCCACACTGGTGATTTCGGCGATGGTGTTCTTTATCTTGATCAGTGCGCAGGTATTTGGGCTGGCGTTCCGTGGCCTGGGGGGCGAGCATCTTGTGGCCCGCATGTTCGACTGGGTGCCCGGTGGCGAGCTAGGGGCACTGCTGTTCATGCTACTGCTGATGTTCGTGCTGGGCTTCTTCCTGGAGTGGATTGAGATCAGCTATATTGCCCTGCCGCTGTTTTTACCGTTCTTTGTCCAGATGGGCGTTGATATGGTGTGGTTGGGCATTCTAGTAGGGCTGGTGCTGCAAACCTCGTTTCTTACCCCGCCCTTTGGTTGGTCGCTGTTTTTCCTCAAGGGGGTGGCGCCTAAAGAGGTCACCACGCTGGATATTTACAAAGGGGCGCTGCCCTTTATCGGCCTCCAGTTTGTTGCCGTGGCGCTGGTATTTATCTTTCCCAGCATTGCTACCTGGTTGCCCAAAGCCATTGGCTGGTAACGACCTGCTTTAGCACTTACTTAATAACAAGGAATCAAAGATGCTTCATACTCAACGTAGTTACGGCGGCAGCTGCGTCGCTCCTCACCATCTAGCCGCTAGCGCCGGGCGAGATGTGCTTAAGCAGGGCGGCAACGCGGTGGAGGCCATGGTCGCTGCTGCTGCCGCTATTGCGGTCGTTTATCCGCATATGAACGCCCTGGGAGGTGATGGCTTTTGGTTGATTCATGAACCGGGCAAGGCGCCTATTGCCATCGACGCCTGCGGCCCGGCGGCAGGCTTGGCCAACGCGGATTTCTACGCCGGTGAATCGCACATACCTGAACGAGGCCCAAAGGCCGCCCTCACCATGGCGGGCACCATTGGCGGCTGGGATGAAGCGCTGAAGGTAGCGTCAACATGGGGTAAACAGCTTCCCCTCACCACGCTGCTGGCCGACGCTATTCACCATGCCGAAGCGGGCATTTCGGTCACACAAAGCCAGGAAGCCCTCACCGCCAAACACGTTGAGCGCCTTTCTCAAAGCCCTGGTTTTAGTGATTCCCTGCTGCTTAACGGCAAGGTGCCCCGGGAAGGTGAGCGGCTGCGCCAGCCACGTTTAGCGGCCACCCTCAAGCGTTTGGCGGAAGCCGGATTAGATGACTTCTACCGCGGTGAACTGGCCGCTAGCATGGCGAAAGACTTGGAAGCAGTGGGCAGCCCCCTGCGCTTGGCTGACTTTCACGCCTACCGCGCCCAGCGCGTCACGCCGCTGGAAGTCACCCTCCAGGATGCCACGCTGTATAACCTGCCAGCGCCGACCCAGGGTATGGCGTCGTTAATGATTTTAGGCATCTACGAGCGCTTGAAGGCCACCGAGCCCAACGGCTTTGATCACCTGCACGGGCTCATCGAAGCCACCAAGCGCGCTTTTATCCTACGCGACCAAAACGTGACTGACCCGGGCCGTGTACCCACACCGCTGCAGGCGTTACTCAGCGAGGCGAATATTGGTCGGGAAGCGGCTCAAATTGACCCACAACGCGCCCTGCCCTGGCCACACAAGCCAGCCCCAGGCGACACCATTTGGATGGGCACCGTCGATCGCGAAGGCCGTGCGGTAAGCTTTATTCAGAGTATCTATTGGGAGTTTGGCAGCGGCGTGGTGCTGCCAGAAAGCGGCGTGCTGTGGCAAAACCGCGGCATCAGCTTTTCGCTTAATCCCGACGACCTACGCGGCCTAGCCCCTGGCCGTAAGCCTTTCCATACCCTTAACCCGGCGCTGGCCAAGTTTACCGATGGCCGCACCATGGTTTACGGCACCATGGGTGGTGAAGGCCAGCCGCAAACCCAGGCGGCGGTATTTTCGCGCTATGCACTGCACGGCATGCCGCTTCAACAGTCGATCACGGCGCCTCGCTGGCTGTTGGGTCGTACCTGGGGTGAAACCAGCACTAACTTAAAACTCGAAGCGCGTTTTGACGATGCCCTTGTAACCGCCCTAGCGACGGCTGGCCACGATGTGGAAGTCCTGCCTGATGCCTTCAGCGACACCATGGGCCATGCGGGCGGCATCGTGCACCACCCGGATGGATTGATAGAGAGCGCCCATGACCCACGCAGTAACGGCGGCGCGGCCAGCGTGTAAACACACCATGGGCGTTTCATCCATGCTGAACTTGAGCAGGCGACTCGCTGTCACTCAGGAGAGTGTTAAGCTAGCCTGCTTAATAAGCCTCTGAAGAGTGGCAAACCAGAGGGAGAGGAGAACCCCATGGCGAAAATAGAAAAATCCCCCGACGAGTGGCAACAGCAGTTAACGCCAGAGCAGTACCGTGTGGCACGCGAGAAAGGCACTGAACGCCCGTTCACCGGGGATTATCAGGTACGCGACGCTCAGGGTATTTATCACTGCGTCTGCTGTAATGCGCCACTGTTTGAGAACGAGCACAAGTTTGACGCTGGCTGCGGCTGGCCAAGCTTTGATCGGCCGCTGGGTAGCCGCTGCGTTGAAGAGCATACGGATACCACTCACGGCATGCAGCGCACCGAGGTCGTCTGTTCTCACTGCGATGCACACCTGGGCCACGTGTTTCCTGATGGGCCACCCGATACCACCGGCTTGCGCTACTGCATCAACTCGGTGTCGTTGGAGTTTCACCCCGACGAGTAATCCTCGCTAAAAGGAAGCACAGCAAGGCGGGCGCCATCTGTTAGAATGGTCGCCCGCTTTTTTGTGCCTCTATTTTTTGTACTTTCAGGAGAGACCCATGCTCGGCTGGTTCCCCGGACATATGAACAAGGCCCGCCGCCAGATTAAGGAGGTGCTGCCTGAAATTGACGTCGTGATCGAGGTCCTCGACGCGCGTCTGCCCTACTCCAGCGCCAACCCGATGCTGGCCGAGCTAACCCGCCATAAGCCGGTGCTGAAAATTCTCTCCCGCGCCGATCTCGCCGACCCAGAGCGGACGGCCGAGTGGGTCGAATTTTTCGATGCCCAAGAGAACATGCGTGCCTTGGCGGTCACTACCACCAATACCCGGGAGCTGAAGAAAATCCCTAAGCTGTGTCATGAGCTGGCCGGTGCCGTGCGCGCCGACCGGGATGTGCGCGTGATGGTGATGGGTATACCGAATGTCGGGAAATCGACACTGATTAATGGCCTAGCCGGGCGAAAAATCGCCAAGACCGGCAACGAGCCAGCGGTGACCAAGCGCCAGCAAAAGGTGCGTATTGATGGACGTGTAGCCCTTACCGATACCCCAGGCGTGCTGTGGCCCAAAATCGAAGACCAGGCCAGCGCCTATCGCCTTGCCGCCACCGGCGCCATTCGCGATACCGCTATCGAATACACCGATGTGGCGATTGTCACTAGTGCAGAGCTTGCCAAGCGCTACCCCGAAGCGCTGACCGAGCGCTATAAGCTCAAAGCGCTGCCGCCTTACACCGCGCCGGACCTCCCCCACGATATTGATGCGGACGGTCCGAAGAAACCTGATTTTCTCGCTATTGCTGGCTTCGACGGTAACGCCATCTTAAAAGATATCGCTGCCCGCCGTGGCGGCCTGCGCCCCGGCGGCGCGGTTGATCTGCACCGCGGCGCCGAAGTACTGCTTCACGAACTTCGCGACGGCAAGCTGGGCAGGCTAACGCTTGAAACCCCTGCAGATATTCCGCCACCCCCGGTGCAAAACGACGAAGACAATCAAGGCCTTTCCGACGCATAATGAACCGAGCACTGCTAAGTCACCATTTGACCTAGTAAACACATAATGACGTTGGATACTTTTGGGCTTCTAGCTACTTTTGGACAAACACCTCATGGATACCCCGCAGTCGCACGAATCACAACCGCTAAAGAAATCTCATAAGCTGCACAATGTCTGCTACGACATTCGCGGCCCGGTACTCGACCACGCCAAGCGCTTGGAAGAGGAAGGCCAACGAATTCTCAAGCTGAATATCGGCAACCCCGCGCCCTTCGGCTTCGAGGCGCCGGAAGAGATTCTCCAGGATGTGATGCGTAACCTGCCCACTGCCCAGGGCTACTGCGACTCCAAAGGCCTCTATTCCGCCCGTAAAGCCATTATGCAGGAGTGCCAGCGCAAACAGATTCCCGGCGTGGGTATCGAAGATATCTTCATCGGCAACGGCGTCTCTGAGCTGATCGTGATGGCCATGCAGGCGCTGCTCAACGACGGCGATGAAGTATTGATTCCCGCGCCGGACTACCCGCTATGGACCGCGGCCGCTCACCTTTCCGGTGGCCACGCGGTGCACTACCTGTGCGACGAGCAGGCCGACTGGACACCTGACATGGCGGATATTCGCGCCAAGATCACCAGTCACACGCGTGCCATTGTGCTGATCAACCCCAATAACCCGACCGGCGCGGTGTATCCGCCCGCGGTGGTCAAAGAAGTATTGGCGATCGCCAAGCAGCACAACCTGGTGGTGTTCTCTGACGAGATCTACGACAAGATTCTGTACGACGGCGTCGAGCACACCGCCACTGGCGCGCTGGCGGATGATGACCAATTAGTCATCACCATGAACGGGCTCTCCAAAAGCTATCGCTGTGCGGGCTTTCGCTCAGGCTGGATGATTATCTCCGGCACCTTGGCCAAATTGAACGCTCAGGACTATATCCAGGGGCTGAATATGTTGGCTTCCATGCGTCTGTGCGCCAACGTGCCCGCCCAGCACGCGATTCAAACCGCGCTGGGGGGCTATCAGTCGATTAACGATTTAATCCTGCCCGGCGGGCGGCTGCTGGCCCAGCGAGACATCACGGTAGAAAAACTGAACGCGATCCCCGGCGTCTCCTGCGTGAAGCCTAAAGGCGCGCTCTACGCGTTTCCGCGCCTGGACCCGAAAGTTTTCAACATCAAAGACGATCAGCAGATGGTGCTTGATCTGCTGCTGCAGGAAAAAATATTGCTGGTACAAGGGACCGCCTTTAACTGGCCAGAGCCGGATCATGTGCGCATTGTGACCCTGCCCTGGGCAGACCAACTCGGTGATGCATTGGACCGTTTTGCCAACTTCCTATCCCGCTACCGGCAGTGAGCCTAGCTAGGTGAATATGCCGATTAAAACAGCTATTTGACGCAGCGTGACTTGAAACTGCCACGAACAGTACGTATTTAAGCAACTATTCTGTGACCATTTCACTGGCTGTGTATGAACCGGTTTCTAAACGTTGAGGGAGAACCTGCACCATGATGCGAATTCTGCTGTTTTTAGCGACCAATATAGCGGTCTTGCTGGTCGCCAGTATCACCTTGCGCTTGCTCGGTGTAGAAGGCTACCTGCGCGGCCAGGGCATCAACTTCACCAGCCTGCTGATCTTCTGCTTTGTGTTCGGCATGGCGGGTTCCATCATCTCGCTCTTCATTTCCAAATGGATGGCCAAGCGCAGCACCGGCACGGTGATCATCGAAACGCCCTCCAACTCGACCGAACGGTGGTTGCTGGACACGGTCGCGGAGCTCTCCCGTGAAGCGGGTATTAAAACCCCGGAAGTGGGCATCTTTCCGGCACAGCAATCCAACGCCTTTGCTACGGGCTGGAACAAGGACGATGCACTGGTGGCCGTCTCGGCAGGCTTGATGAATCGCATGCGACCGGAAGAAGTGCGGGCGGTACTGGCTCACGAAATTGGCCACGTTGCCAATGGCGACATGGTAACACTGGCGCTGATTCAAGGCGTGGTGAACACCTTTGTGATGTTCTTTGCCCGGGTAGTGGCACACTTGGTCGATAACTTCCTGCGCAGCCGTAGCGATGGTGAAGGCGGGCTCGGCTTTATGGGTTACTTCGCAGTAGTCATGGTCGCTGAGATTGTGTTCGGCATTTTGGCCTCGGCCATCGTCGCCTGGTTCTCGCGCTATCGCGAATACCGCGCCGACGAAGCGGGCGCGCGCTTGGCAGGCACCAATGCGATGGTCAGTGCGCTGGCACGCTTAAAAACCGAAACGGAAATGCCCGATCAAATGCCGGACACGCTACGCGCCATGGCCATCACCAAAGGCCAAACACGCTCGCTGGTGGAAAAGCTATTTGCCAGCCACCCGCCGCTGGATGAGCGCATCCGTGCGCTGAAAGAAGCCGCTTATCGTCAGTAATATTGTCCAGCAGCTCTAAACATTTAAGGCCCGCCTCTGCGGGCCTTATTGTTATTCGCCACCTGTTTTTCACTGCTTATTTTTTACTATCCTGCTCGGTTACCGTAACCCCCGCCCCACGCAATAAGCCTTCCAGCGCTACCGCCTCCCCTGACAGCTGCACACTGAGCGTGGAGAATTCGCGCCGCAGCGGGTAGTTGGCGCGGCAGTCGTCAAAGCCTTTGTGCATGCCGTGATGCAGCGTTTGGCGCTGGAGAGCATCGTGGTCGCGGCGTACGTCGTACACCGCTCTCATGCAGAGCCTTAGCGCATCTTCTGGCGGTAGCGCGTGCTGCAAATGCAGCGATGCCAGTGCGGGCGGCGGGCAAATATCGGCGAACGTAAATTCACTGGGCTGGCCGCAGTGACGCGCTAGCGCCTGTTGAATCATCCACGTGCCGCGTAGCTTGCCATCCAAACTGTGCCCCGCTATATGCGGTGTTGCTATAGAAACCAGATCACGCAAGCCAGCATCGATATCCGGCTCCTCTTCCCACACATCCAGCACCGCCTTAATGTCCCCTTTACCCGACAACCGGCTGCGCAGCGCCAATCCATCGACGCAGTCGCCCCGCCCAGCATTGAGCAACACACTACCTGGCGCCAGTTCATCAATACGCTGGGCGTTGAGCAGTTGATACGTGGCGTGCGCCCCCTCACGGGTAAGCGGTGTATGCAGGCAGAGCACATCACAGCGCTCGATCAGGGCATCTAACGAGTGAAAGCCTGTCTGGCCCTCCTCGTCGGCTCTGGGCGGATCACAGGCCAGCGTTGCGACGCCCATGGCGGTTAGTCGCGCCTGCAGTCTGCTGCCGACATTGCCCACCCCCACAATCCCCACGGTGCGCTCGCCAAGTGGCCAGCCATCGCGCTCCGCCAGGGTCAACAAGCTGCTCAATACATAATCAACCACCGCTTCGGCGTTGCAGCCTGGTGCACTGGCGAAGGCGATATTGCGCTGGGCAAGCGCTGCCTGGTCGATATGATCGGTGCCGATAGTGCAGGTGCCGATAAAGCGAACGGGACTATCGGCAAGCAGCTGATCGTTGACCTGGGTAATGGAGCGCACGATGAGCGCATCGGCATCCCGAAGGTGGGCGGCGTTTATCTCCCGCCCTGGTACGCGGGTGAGCGTACCGAAATGGCCGAAGCAGTGCTCGGCAGCGGGGATATTGGCGTCGATGACAAGTTTCATAGGCGTTTGGGTATCCGGGCTTTACAATACCGCCCGCGACGGCTTGATGGGCAGGCGTGTTTAAAGGCTATCTTTTAAAGGCTATCTTTTAAAAGCTAAGTAAGGAGAGTGTTGTGATCGTACGCTGGGAAACCAACCATGACTATGTGTTGGTTCATATTCACCAGGATATGTTTGGTGACTGGATTTTCAGCCGCGCCTGGGGGCAAATCGGCACTCAGTTTGGCGGTCTAAAGCATCAGCTAGCCGACACGCTGGAGCAGGCCCAGATGTGGCTTGAGGACGAAACCACCATCCAGTCCTCGCGGGGTTTTCGCAAGGTACTGGACGTGGCCGATCATACTCCCGAGGGCCAGGAGGCCATGCGCCAACTATCGCTACTGGATACACTTTAGGGCCGCTAGGGGTTAGCCCAGAAAGCGCCGCCCGTCACGCTCATGCGCCCCTTTGGGGGCGGAGGTATCGGGTGGTGCGGTAAACGCTTCCAGGGCAGCTTCATCCAGCCAGCCGCGTTCACGCAACCAATCGCTTAAGCGTTCTAGCTCAAAGCCACGATCCAACTCATTGCCATCGCTATCCACCAGCACCGGTATCCGCACGCCGTAGCGCTCGACAAGCGCATCGTCATCACTGATTTCGATATGGTGCAGCCACACCTTCTGATTGGCGAGTGTCGCCACCAGCCCTTCCAATTGAGTGCATAGGTGGCAACCCAGCGTGGTGTAAAGCGATAGATGAATCATGCAAAGACTCTTTTCATACGATGGCTCTCTTACGCCGCTTTGTGGCGCAGTATAAACACATGGTGAAGATTCGTACGCCGCTGGAAATCGGGGTCGAAGCTACGCCCGGTGATGTCCTCGACCGCATACTGCTGGTAAAGCGCGTCATCGAGTTTAAAACGCCGTTGATTATTCGAAAACACTAACGTGCCACCCGGTGCCAAGCGCGCCATGGCGAGTTCCACCAGTCGCGGATGGTCACGCTGCACATCAAGGGTATCGCGCATTTTCTTGGAGTTGGAAAAGGTCGGCGGATCCATAAAGATCAGGTCGAACTCGGCGTTGGCCGTTTCCAGCCAGCGGAAACAGTCGTCGCGCACCACACGGTGAAGGCGCGTATCGAGTTTATTCAGTGCAAAGTTGTCCTTGGCCCACTCCAGGTAGGTGTTGGACATATCCACGCTCACGCTGTCACTGGCGCCACCCAAGGCCGCCTGTACGGTCGCGGTGGCGGTATAACAGAACAGATTTAAAAAACGCTTACCGCTGGCCATTTCGCCCAGCATGCGCCGAACCGGCCGATGGTCAAGGAACAGCCCGGTATCCAGATAGTCACGCAGGTTGACCCATAGCCGTGCTGCGCCCTCCTGCACCTCAAAGCGTTCACCGCTGGCGGCCCGCTTCTGGTACTGGGCGCTGCCGGTTTGGCGTTCGCGGCGTTTGATATAGATTTTGCTGGCATCAACGTTAAGCGCCTCGGGCATGACTTCCAAGGCATCGTACAAGCGCTTTTGCGCCTGGGCTGGGTTGATCGAGCTAGGTGCCGCGTACTCTTGTACATGTACCCGATCACCATAACGATCCACCGCCAGGGCGTATTCCGGCATATCGGCATCATAAACGCGATAGCTGGTTTCACCGCTCTGCTTCAGCCATTTCTTCAAGCGCTTCTGATTTTTAATCAGTCGATTGGCAAACATCTGCGCATTGTCTTGGTTTTTGTGGGCGGCTTGCTCTTCGCTCGCCTTTTCACCAGGCGTCGCCACTGCACTGCTCTCGCTCTGGACGGGCTTTGTATCGCTCTCGGCAGGCGGATGCTCAGCGCCACCAATCTCCATAAGCAACAGCTTGGCATCCAGAGCACCGTTTTTAAGCGCGTACTGCTTGTGCGCACGCATGCCCAGCCGGTGGCCTAGATCCGGGTTACCGGTAAATACCGCCAGGGTCCAGCTGGGGAATAGCGCTTTGGCTTTCTCACCAAGCTGGGCGTATAGACGCACCAGTTCAGGCAATTCACCCAGGCGTTCGCCGTAGGGTGGGTTAGTAATCAGCAGGCCGCTCTCAGCCGTCAGTGTTTCGGGTCGCGTCAACTGGACAAGGCTTTGACCATGCAGGCTTATCAAGGCTGGAATACCCGCGCGCATGGCATTGGATTTCGCTGCCGTCAGTGCTGCAGGGCTCTGATCAAAGCCGAGTAGCTGGGCTTTACAGCGCTTGCGACCAATCGACGCGCGCGCATCGGCTTCGCGCTTCTGTTCCTGCCAAGCGAGATCATCGTGACCTGCCCAGCCGTGGAAGCCGAACCGCTCACGATTCAGGTTAGGCGCTTGGTCAGCGGCCATCATGGCGGCTTCGATCAGCAGCGTGCCTGCACCACACAGCGGATCAATCAACGGCTCTCCCGCTTTTAAGCGCTCGGGCCAGCCTGCGCGCACCAGCAGTGCCGCCGCCAGATTCTCTTTTAGCGGTGCATGGCCTACGTCACGGCGATAACCACGGCGGTGGAGACTCTCACCTGAGAGATCCAGCCCAATGGTTAAATTCATCCGGTGCAGGTGGGCATAGACGCGCAAATGTGGGGTTTTGGTATCCACATTGGGGCGTTCCTGCCCGGCCAGTTGAAGCGCATCGACAATGCCGTCTTTAACGGTTTGGGCGCCAAAGCGGGTGTGGCGAATGTGTTCGCTGCGGCCATGGAAATCGACGGCCAGCGTTTTGCCCGGTGCCAGATGCTGTGTCCAGGCAATGCGGGCGACCACATCGCGCACTTGCTCGGCGGTATCGATCATCGATTCGCGTACCAGGGTCAAAATGACCCGGTTGGCTAACCGGGACCACAGGCAGACACGATAAGCGATCGCTTGGCTGGCAGTGAAATAGACGCCTGCCACGGTGGTTTTACCCGGCGTGGCGCCCAGCGCTATGAGTTCGTCGTGGAGCAGGCCTTCGATGCCTTTGGGGCAAGTGGCGAGCAAGTTCAGGGCAGCGGTTTGGTTCGACTCGGTCATGATAATAGCGGCGCGTAAAGGCGCGATATCCCTGTATATAGCAAATGAGTTTACGTTTTATGACAATTTGATAGTCGACAGATGACCCCATCATGGTCTAACAATAAGAGAGTAGCTACTGAAAAACGCATGCGTTTCTTGTCAGGGTCGGTTCAGAACTAGGCCTATGACATATGAGTGTTCTTTGTAAGAGATAGCCGCTCGGCTCGTTCAGCCCGTGAGTGCCAAACAACAGGGTTGGAGCGGCGTCTCGCTCTTGAAGCAAGCTCTCGGAATAGCGGTTGTTTTCGTTTTCGATAACACCCTATTTCTTATCAAAGGCTTTCGTGAAAAGAGGTTAGCCAATGAAACGGCAAAAACGTGATCGCTTCCAGCGGGCTTATGTCCACGGCTACAAAGCGGGTGTATCGGGTCGTTCTCGCGACGATTGTCCCAGTCAAGATATCAATTTACGCGAATACTGGATGAGCGGTTGGCGTGAAGGCCGCGGTGACCAGTGGGATGGGATGACAGGCATCTCGGGCATCCACAAAAACCCCTTAGTCATGGCCTAACGTTTTTATTTTTCAAGATTCTAAAAGAAAGATTTTAAGCGAGAGGTTTTCAGTGAGCCCACTTTTTCAAGTGGGCTTTTTAGTGCGCATTGATACCCACACTGCTTTGCTAATCATCTGCACGCTCAACCGTTAGCTTTCAGTGCCCTTGCACACTCACCGACCAGTTTAGGCCCTTGATAGATCAACCCCGAGTAGAGTTGCACTAAATCTGCGCCCGCCGCGATTTTGGCCTGGGCAGCAGCGGCACTATCGATTCCACCGACACCGATGATAGGTAGCGATGGTAGATGCTCACGTAACTGGCGAATAACGCGATTTGATGCCTCGAAGACAGGTTTTCCAGAAAGCCCACCCGCCTCCTCCGCTTGTGAGTCACCCTCTACTCCCGCGCGGGAAACCGTCGTATTGGTAGCAATCACGCCATCAAGTGCATTGCGCTGAATACTTTCTGCCATCAACGCCACTTCTTCCGCGCTCATATCCGGGGCGATCTTAATTAGTAGTGGAATTTTTCTGCCCGCTTGAGAATCAAGCTCGTTGGCGCGAGCGCGAATAGGCCCCAGCAACGCGTCCAGCTGTTCACCAAACTGTAAGGTACGCAGCCCAGGGGTATTCGGCGAGGAGACGTTAACGGCAATGTAATCCGCATAAGGGTGCACCGCATCTAGACATACCAGGTAGTCATCCAGGGCGTGCTCTACTGATGTCGTCAGGTTTTTACCAATATTGATGCCCACAATGCCGCCGTAGTGACGCTGCTTAACCTGCTGGATCAGATGCGCAACCCCTTTGTTGTTAAAACCAAAGCGGTTGATGATTGCTTCATGCTGCGCTAAGCGAAACAGCCGAGGCTTAGGATTCCCTGGCTGCGGCTTAGGCGTCACTGTTCCGACCTCGACAAAGCCAAACCCCAGCGCGCCCAGCGCATCCAGGTGGTCGGCGTTCTTGTCCAACCCCGCGGCGAGACCTACTCGATTGGCAAAGCGCAGCCCCATCAGTTCGACGGGATCCTCGACCGGCTGGCCAAATAGCCGTGTAACGCCCCCTACCCGATGCAGTGCATCCAACGCACCCAGCGCCATACCGTGAGAGGTTTCTGGGTCAACGCGAAAGAACAGTGAGCGGGCGAGGTTGTACATAGCGGATCTCTTGAAGCGGGGGCTGAAAACGGGCATTAGTATAACGCAATAAAGCGCGCCCTGGTGGAGAACCAGGACGCGCTTTTGTAGAGCGGAATCACTAGGTAAATTTAGGCTTCGCTATCGCTTTCAGCCAGATCGACCAGTTCGCGTACCGCCACGGCGAAGAGCGCAAAGCCCCCTTCACTACCGCCGCGCACCTCTTCAATCAAACGACACCAGCGGCGATGCAGATCGGCGTGCTGATCCAACCACTGCGCCACCCGCTCTTGGGTATCGCGGCTTCCGGCATCAAGCTTCAGTACGCTGGTGGTCAGTGCCAACTGCTGTCGCTCGATGTCGTCGCGGAAGGTTTCCCGCGCCTGCGCCTGCCAAGCGTCGCGCACTTCCAGCTGAGTTACCTGCTGAATCATCCACGGCAGCTCCAGGCGGCTGCCAATTTCGTACAGCACTTCCGCCACCCGTTGGGGTTTTTCGTTGGTCAGGCGCGCCGCCTGGATAATGCCCAGCCCCGCATAAAGGCTTGATGACGCCGCCACGGTGGATGCCAGCGCATCCGGCACGCCCGCCTCCAACAGCTCGTCTCGACGCGAGTTCCAGGCGCTAAGCTCTTCACCGCTGAGCAACTCACCAATACCTTCCTGTAACTGCGCCAGGCGAGGAGCAAAATACTCGATAGTGTCCAGTGTCGAGAGCCCTAAATGCTGACGCACAAACCAGCGCGTAGCGCGACGGATCAGGCGCATCAAGTCGAGCATCATTGAGTACTGGATGCGATTCGGCACTTGATTATCGAGCGCTTCAATTTGCGCCCATAGACCGGGCAAGTTGAAGCTATCGCGGGCCACAATATAAGCGCGAGCGATGTCGGCACGCCCAGCGCCGGTGGAGTCCATTAGGCGGCGTACAAAGACGATACCCATATGGTCGACCAGATCGTTGGCCACCTGCGTTGCCACGATTTCACGCTTAAGACGGTGTTCGTACATTTCGTCTTTAAAGCGCTCAACCAGCACCGAGGGGAACAACCGCTCCAGATGACGGTGAATATACGGGTCATCCGGCACGTCAGAGGTGATCAAGTCGCCCTTCAAGGTACTCTTGGCGTAAGAGATCAGTACCGATAGCTCGGGCAGACGCATCCCTTGATCGTTGCTGGCTCGCTCTTTGAGCACATCATCGGCAGGCAGGAACTCCAGCTCGCGGTCAATCTGCCCGGTGGCCTCCAGCTCGCTGATAAAGCGGCGGTAGGGCCCCATCGACTGGTCAGAAAGGATAGCCGATAGATCCAGCGCTTGGCTTTGGCGGTAATTATCGAGAATCACCAGCTCTGACACTTCATCGGTCATTTCCGCCAGCAGCTGATTGCGCTGTTTGTCGGTCATATCGCCGCGCTTGACCACTTCATCGATCAAAATCTTGATATTGACCTCATGGTCGGAGCAGTTCACCCCACCGGCGTTGTCAATGAAGTCGGTATAGACACGCACGCCTTTGGCGGCGGCTTCCATACGCCCGCGCTGGGTCAAACCAAGGTTACCGCCCTCACCCACCACGCGGCAGTTCAAGTCGTTGCCGTTGATGCGCAGGCTGTCGTTGGCTTTGTCGCCAACATCGGCATCGGTTTCATCGGAGCCCTTCACATAGGTACCGATACCGCCGTTCCAGATCAAATCCACCTTAGATTTGAGCATCGCGCGGATCAATTCGTTCGGCGACAGGCGGGTTTCCTGGATGCCAAACACCTGCTGCATTTCCGGGGTAATAACGATTGATTTAGCACTGCGGCTAAAGATACCGCCACCGGCAGAGATCAGCTCCTGACTGTAATCTTCCCAGCTGGAGCGTGGCAGGGCGAACAGCCGTTTGCGCTCGGCGAAGGAGGCTTCAGCGTCTGGATTGGGGTCAACAAAGATATGCAGATGGTTAAAGGCACCCACCAGCTGAATCTTGTCGGAGAGCAGCATGCCGTTACCGAACACATCACCGGCCATATCACCGATACCGACCACGCTGAACAGATCCCGCTGGGTATCCACATCCAGGTTCTTGAAGTGGCGCTTAACTGACTCCCAGGCGCCGCGGGCGGTGATACCCATTTTCTTGTGGTCGTAACCGTTGGCACCGCCAGAGGCAAAGGCATCGCCCAGCCAGTGGCCATACTCCAGGGAAATCTCATTAGCGATATCCGAGAAAGTCGCCGTGCCTTTATCGGCGGCTACCACCAAATAGGCGTCATCGCCATCGTGACGAACGACATTTTCCGGCGGCACCACAGCGCTACCCACCAGGTTGTCGGTAACATCCAGCAGCGCGCGGATAAAGATTTGATAGCAGGCGATGCCCTCTTTCTGCACAACGTCGCGGCTGGCATTCTCCGGCATGCGCTTACAGACAAAACCGCCTTTTGCGCCAACAGGGACGATCACGGCGTTCTTAACCTGCTGCGCTTTCACCAAGCCCAGCACTTCAGTGCGGTAATCTTCAAAGCGGTCAGACCAGCGTAGGCCGCCGCGGGCGACCTTACCGCCGCGCAGGTGGACACCTTCAACTCGTGGCGAGCAGACAAAAATTTCAAACATTGGCCGCGGCTTGGGCATGCCGGTGACCTTGGAGGGCTCAAGTTTGTAAGCGATATAGTCTTTAAAGCGTCCGCCCTCGCCGAGCTGGTAGTAGTTGGTACGCAGCGTGGCGAGAATTAACTCCATAAAGCGACGCAGCAGTTGGTCGTCGTTAAGACTAGCAACACCTTCCAGTCGCTCGTTTAAGCTAGCGATGCACTCGTCGGTGGCGTGGTCATGCTGCTCAGGATCAAAACGCAGGCGGAATAGCTCAACCAACTCGCGGGTGATGGCCGGATAGTTGGCCAATGTGGCGGCAATGTAGTCCTGAGACATGCCAAAGCGGATCTGCTTCAAATAGCGCGCATAGCCGCGCAGCATCGCCACTTCGCGCCAATCCAGCCCTGCGCCGATAATCAGGCGGTTAAAGGCATCGTTATCGGCTTCGCCTGTCCAGATGCGTTTGAAGGCTTCGGTAAATACGTCGCGCATATCACCCAAGCTGACATCCGCACCGCTGTGCTCAAGCTCGAAGTCGTGAATCCAGTAGCGCTGTTCAGGGGAGTTGATATCGTAGGGGCGTTCGCCAATCACGCGTAGGCCGAGGTTTTCCATCATCGGCAGCACGTCGGAAAGCGGAATCTGGGTGCCGCGATGGAACAGCTTTAGATTAACGCCACCGCCCTGCTCTTCCAGCGGACGGTAGAGCGACAGCGATAAGTCGTCGCCGTTGTTCAGCGTTAACAAGTGCTGGACATCAAACACCGCGGTGCGTGCGGAAAAATCTTCACGATAGCTCGCTGAGAATGCTTCGCGGAAGTGATCCATCAGGTGGTTGGCACGCTCTTCGCCAAACCCTTCCACCATGGCGTTGTGCAGGTCATCGCGCCAGCTACGCGCCAGCCGCGCCACCTTGCTCTCCAGGCGCTTAAGATCGTAATCGCTGGGCGCATCGCCGTTGAAGCGCAGAATCAGCTGAATGCGTGCCAGTACCGACTCGGATAGGTAGGTATTGAAATCGCCAAAGTGGGCATCCAGCTCATCGCACAGCACATTTTGAATTCGCTGGCGCAGATCCGTCGAGAATACGTCGCGGGGCACAAACACCAAGCAGGAGTAGAACTTGCCGCTGATATCGGCGCGGATAAACAGCCGCACCTGGCGGCGCTCGCGGATATTGAGAATACCCAGCGAAGTGCTCGCCAATGATTCGGTGTCGATTTGAAACAGGTCATCGCGGGGGTAAACTTCCAGCACCTGCAGCAACTGCTTGCCGTTGTGGCCCTGAGGATTAAACCCTGCGATATCCATCACCGCTTTTAGCTTACGGCGTAGCAGCGGAATGTTCCGCGGTGATTCGTTATAAACCGTCGAGGTGAACAGACCAAAGAAGCGCCGTTCTCCAATCACGTTGCCGTCGTCATCGTAACGATCAACGGTAATGTAGTCAGGATAGGTAGGACGATGCACGCGGGAGTGATGGGCACTCTTGGCAAACGACAGCAGTTGCGGCACCAGCACATAGTCGTTGTGCTCATCCACGCCCTCTTCGGTACGAATCCGCTCGCAGTAGCGCGGCTGATCCAGTCGGAACACGCCCAGTACGCTATTGGCATCGCGCTGCAGTTCGTTACCTTCCAGTAGATACTCGTCGTAGCCTAAGAAGGTGAAGTTGTCCTTGAGCAGCCACTCTAAGAAAGCAATCGCCTCTTCGTGGTCGTCAGGGTCGATCTGCGGCGGGCAATTTTTTTCAAGCTCTTGAATCGACGCGGTAATTTGCGCGCACATAGCGTCGTAATCACCCACGGCGGTGCGCACATCGCGTAGTACGTCGTTCAGGTTGCTTTCGATTTTCTCAAGCAACGCCACGTCGGTGTGTCGATCGACTTCAATAACAATTAGTGACTCGCGGGCTTCCGGCGCGTTCTCATCGCGAGGTGAGGCCTGCGCCTGTAACTGGTGACGGTCATCACGAGCAACCGCCAGCACGGCGTTTTGAATCGCGTGAACCGTTAAGCCGCGACGGTTGAGCTCGATACGCACCGAGTCGACCAAAAACGGCATATCCTCATGCAGCACGGCCACAAAGGTATGCGTTGACTGCCAGCCGTGCTCTTCAAAGTCTGGATTAAAAACGCGCACTTTAGGTTTTTTGGGGTCGTGGTGCTGTAAAAACTGCCAGATTGACAGTGTTGCACCATACAGGTCGTCCAGGCGACGATCGACGAGATCCTCCACCGGCACGGTGGCATAAAAGTGTCGAGCAAAGGCGTCAATTGTCGCGGCTCGAGCAGGCTCCAGACGCGCATATAATCGCTCCTGAAGCTGCTTCAAAAGATCCTGACGACTCTCTTCAATCGCAACGTAGTGCATCCATCACCTCGACTGCCTAGGCCATTAATCGGCCAAAAAACGAAGGACAATAGGCCTTTAGGCCAACATAGCGTCTAGCTTACGCTACCTATCGTCGCGTCCCTAATCACATGACATGTTGTTCATGGCGCATACCGTTTACGCATTAGGCCGTTAGAACATTAACTTTTTGCTTAAACGTCCCGCCGCGTTAACAACACCCCGCATTCACAGTGATCGGTAAACGGGAACTGGTCAAATAGCGCAAAGCGCTCTATCCGATGAGTGTTGGTCAGTATGGTCAAGTTTTCAGCCAATGTGGCCGGGTTGCATGAAATATAGACGATCTGAGCATACTCGCTGAGCTGTTCACAGCTCTGTTCATCTAGCCCGGCGCGGGGCGGGTCTACCAGCACGGTGGAAAAATCGTAATCATCCAGTCCCATTTCCGCCACGCGACGTCCGGCCTTTTCGCCCTTCAGCGCCTGCGAAAACTCTTCTGCTGACATGCGACCAATCTGCGCGTTCGTGACCCCATTGGCTTCTAAGTTGACGTTGGCACTGGCGACCGACGTGCGGGAAATTTCCGTGGCCAACACGCGACGGAAATTCTCGGCGAGCGCAATGGTGAAATTGCCGTTTCCGCAGTAGAGCTCGACCAGATCTTTCTTTGCGCCTTCATCTTGCTGCTTAGCGGTCACTTCCCGCGCCCAGCTGAGCATTTTTTGGCAGATATGCGCATTGGGCTGGGTAAAGCTGTTTTCGACCTGCTGATAGTGCAACGTGCGGCCATCTACCTCTAGGCGCTCCCAGACATGGTCACGGGTCAGCACAATGCGCTGCTTGCGGGAACGACCAATGATCATGATGCCGAGTTCAGCTTCTAGCGCGCGCGCTTCGCGTTCCCACTCGTCACCTAAGGGGCGATGATAAATCAGTGTGACCAGCGCTTCGCCAGAGAGCGTGGTTAAAAATTCCACCTGAAACAGCTTGCGGCGCAGCTCGTCAGACGCGAGACAGGCCTCACGCAGCTGTGGCATGAGCTGATTGATTCGCTCGCTGGCCACGGCGTACTGATCCAGCCGAATGACGCGCTTATTTTTCGGGTTCTCAGGATCGACCTCAAACATGGCATAGAAGAGATCGTTCTCTTCATGCCAAATGCGAAACTCGCAACGCTGGCGGTAGTAGCCGGGCGGCGATTCAAACACCTCCAGTACCGGTGGCTGGAAAGGCGCAAAGGTACTTTCCAGATAGTCGCGCTTGGCGGCCAACTGCTCGGCATAACGCTCAGGTTCTACGACGGGGATAGCCAAGGCTGCTCCTCTTGAATGGGTTCAGAAATAGTAGCGACAAATAATGTTCATTAACGCACGTTTAGCAATTGGGGCGCTTTAAACCCATAGCGCGCTAAACCAGCGGTCAGATTCGCAGCGGGCGCAGTTGTATAACAGCGACCATCGTGGTGATCGCTGGATAGCTCATCAACCACTTGCGCCACACGCCGAGCGATAGCATCACCAGAATCAATCCAATGTAAAGGCGCAGGGGCAAGCTGCTCTAGCCAGGGTTTCAACAGCGGAAAATGAGTGCAGCCGAGCACCACGGTATCTAGTTTGGGATGCTCGGCAGGAGCAGTGATGGCTTGCCATAACGGCGCCAATGCCGCCTGCATACGCTCTGTATTGGGCGTAATGCCAGCCAGATAGGCTTCTGCTTCCACCACTAAGGCATCGGCGGCAACGCGCGTGATGGCACAGTCACTGGCGAAGCTATCAATTAAGCGCTGGGTATAGGGCCGCGCTACCGTGGCCCTGGTGGCCAATAAACCGATATGCCGCGTTTGGCTAATCGCAGCCGCAGGTTTGATAGCAGGCACAGTACCTACCACGGGAATAGCTAACTGTTGGCGCAGATGCTCCAACGCCAAGGTGCTTGCGGTGTTGCAGGCGACAACCAGCACGCTCGGTTGGCAAGCGTCGACGGCGGCCTGACAGACCGCCACGATGCGCTCGGTTAGCGCGGCGTCTTCGCGCAGCCCATAAGGCAGCCAAGCATTATCGCAGGCGTAGCACATAGCAGCATCAGGGTAGTGTTGACGCAGCGATTGCGTCACCGACAGGCCGCCGACACCGGAATCAAAAATTAATACGGGGCCTTTCATGACTCTCTTTGCATCACTATCCTGCTTCATTCATCAGCGCCGAGCTGGTCGATGGTTAAACTGACACCCAATAAAAACGGGGCCGCCAGTTTAGCATGCCCCGCCTATGAATTTATTGATTGTCGCTACCCGCTTAAGTCGTTTTTCCGGGCTATACCGCGGGCACATCAGCCCCTCGCAGTTCGGCGTAGAGTTCGGGGTAGGCTTGCTGCAGGCGCTCTAACTCTTGTTCCGCACCGGCGGGAAGCGCCTCGCGAAGCTTTTCCATATCTTCTTGACTAAAGTGCTCATCAATTAGCGGGAACAGCCCTTCACGCTCGTGGCGCAAGTAGGCCCGATGCGCCTCTAAATAATCTTTTAGATCTTCAGCAAAACGATCCATGGGCAGCACATTGTCCATCAGAATCATGTCGATATCGCTGGAGAGGCGCTGCAAGCGAGGCTTTAACTCACGATAATCATTGGCCATCTGTTCGGTAAGCGCACTATGGTCGGGCGCTTTAGCCTGTAACCGCTCAACGCAGACCTTTTCCAGCGGGGCGGCAAAACCATCCATGTAGGATAAAATGTAATCGACTACCTCACGCATCAGCTTGAAGTTGGGCCGCTCTCCCTGTGCTAACGTTTTTTGCTTCAGCTGTAGCACATGAAGCATCCGGGCCATATTGGCATGATCTAGACGCAGTTGGTTTAACATTGAGCCGTCTCCTTTATCGTGTCATGCCTGCCGTTTTGCCTGATTAAGCTGACGGCATGCAATCATAGGGGCATAGCAACTAACAGGCGTTATCATTAACAATGCCTCTATGGCGTTATCCTAGCAAGCGCATCTTTCTGTTAGGTTACGCCAAAGGTAGTTCGACAAGCTGCGCTTTACCACAGACACTTGTAACAAATAAGTAGTTCTACGCCCCGATTGACAACGGAAGTTTACATGGACCTTTTTGATAGCGCCCACGCAGCACCTTCAGAAGACGCCCCGCTAGCCTTTCGTATGCGCCCACGCCAATTGGACGATTACGTAGGCCAACAGGCGTTGGTGGGGCCGGATAAACCGCTACGCCGTATGGCAGAATCAGGCATCGTGCGTTCGATGATTCTATGGGGGCCGCCGGGGGTGGGCAAGACCACGCTGGCAGAGCTTTTAGCCAGAGCCTCTCAAGCCCACCTGGAGCACCTCAGCGCGGTGATGGCCGGGGTGAAAGAGATTCGTGCCGTCGTAGAACGTGCCCAGCAAATGTCATCCACGGTCATCCTCTTTTTAGATGAGATTCACCGTCTCAACAAGAGTCAGCAGGATGCCCTACTGCCCCATGTGGAGTCGGGGCTGCTCACGCTGATTGGTGCCACTACCGAAAACCCATCATTTGAGGTCAACTCGGCGCTGCTCTCCCGTGCACGGGTTTACGTATTGAAATCGCTCACTCAGGATGAGTTGATTACAGTGATGCGCCAAGCGCTTAACGACGCTGAACGCGGGCTGGGAAAACGCGATATTCACGTTGAAGACGAAGTATTAAGCGCGCTAGCCCATGCCAGCGCAGGTGATGCTCGCCGGGCGCTTGGGTTATTAGAAACCGCGTGTGATTTCGCCACCCAGGAAGCGGGCCGTGAAGTACTCCATAAGGACGTACTGGCGGATGTGATTGGTCACCAAGCCAGCGCTTTCGATAAGCAGGGTGACGCCTACTACGACCTGCTCTCGGCCATCCACAAATCCATCCGCTCTTCACGGCCTAATGCCGCGCTGCTGTATATGGCGCGCTTCATGCAGGGTGGCGGCGACCCGCTGGACGTGGTGCGCCGACTGACGGCCATTGCCTCAGAGGATGTCGGCAATGCCGACCCTCGCGCCCTACCGCTGGTGATTGCTGCTTGGGACGCCTACCTGCGCCTGGGGGATTACGAAGGCCAGCGGGCGATTGCCCATGCAGCCATTCACTTGGCGGTGGCGCCTAAAAGCAACCGCATTGATCGCGCCTGGAGTGAGGCCAAGCAGTATGTAAGTCAGCAACCTCAGGTGGAAGTGCCAACCTACCTGCGCAATGCGCCCACCAAACTCATGGAGCAGTTGGGCCATGGTGAAGGCTATCGCTATGCCCACAACGAGCCAGACGGCTATCCGGCGGGTAGCGTCCATGACTGCTGGCCTGAAGAGCTACCTAAAGCCACCTTCTTTAAGCCGAGCCCTTTCGGTCAGGAGAAGCGCTTTGGAGAAATAATGGCGTGGCGTGAAAGCCGTGATCAGGAAGCAGATGAGGCGCCCTAGGGCGCCTCATCTGGTGTGCTGCCTCTCTACTGCACACTTACAGCTCTTATTTAAAGCTGTTCGCGGATAACATCGGTGCCTTCGGGAATCTCGAAGTCAAACATGCTCTGGTCGATGTTGCCGTTGCTGGTAATGTTGCTGAAGGTAATAGCCGTGCGCTGCCCGGTGCTGTCCATCATCCACAGCTCGGTCAATGTGTCAGCATCGAATACCATGCTTAACTCTTCGAAAAGCGTATCGGCTGAGATAGGCACCAACGTAAAAACGTCTTCGCCGCCATCTTGCTCGTAGAACACCTCATAGCTCTCGGTTAACTCATCCACGCTGCCCGACAGCAGCAGCGCGGGCGTGTGGGTGACGCGATCATCCATCGCCTGAACGGTGACTTGCTCAAGGTCGGGATCATACATATACACATCGTCGCCATCCGACACGACGGTTTGCGAATACGGCGCTTCCACTTCCCAACGCAGCAACCCAGGGCGCGAAAGCCACATCTCGCCACGCGCGCTCTGTAGACGCTCGCCACTGCCATCAAGAATCTGCTGCTCAAAAGTAGCCTGATAGCTCTCAAGCGGATCCAGGCGCTCAGTTAACCGTTCAGCGGCATCATCCGCCCATACCGGCGCACCAAAGGTCAAACCCAAGGCGCTTGCGGCAAATGCCAGTGATGAAGGTCGTCCTTTTAGCGTATCGCGCATATGATCTCCCTAGGCAATCGTTGCCAGATAACGGTTGCTCAATAATTAAAGGTAAAAACAAAGAAAAAAAATCGAATGTGTAACGTCAGTTTAACCGTCCGACCGCTCATGTATGACTGCTCATGTACAACTGTTCATGTAGGACTAAGACGTGAAAAACGCCGCAGGGTTTCACCCGCGGCGCGACTTCCACGCTTATTGCATAATTGTGCCCCTTACCAAGGGTTAATGGCCTACCGGAGGTGGCGCAAGCACTTCCCGGGCGCCGTTGGAACCCATTGAGGTCACTACACCAGCGCCCTCCATGGCCTCAACCAAGCGAGCGGCCCGGTTGTAGCCGATCTTGAAGCGGCGCTGGACAGCAGAAATCGACGCTTTGCGTGTTTCAGTAACAAACTGGATAGCCTCATCATAAAGCGCATCCTGTTCGGCATCGTCACTATCGCTCCCTTCGGCTTCAAGGCCGGTCAAGGCATCGGCTGAGACGCCCCCTGAGAGGATCTCTTCGATGTACTCCGGTGCGCCCCGACGCTTCCAGTCATCGACCACCCGGTGCACTTCATCATCATCCACAAAGGCACCGTGGATACGATTAGGCGGCCCAGAGCCAGCAGGCAGGTAGAGCATATCACCGTGCCCGAGCAAACTTTCAGCACCGCCCTGGTCAAGAATTGTGCGCGAATCGATGCGCGATGACACCTGAAAGGCCATCCGCGAAGGAATATTGGCCTTGATCAAGCCAGTCACAACGTCCACCGAGGGGCGCTGTGTCGCTAGAATCAAATGGATACCCGCGGCGCGGGCCTTTTGTGCCAGGCGGGCAATCAGCTCTTCGACCTTTTTGCCGACGATCATGAACATGTCAGCAAATTCGTCGATCACCACCACGATATAGGGCAGCTTCTCCAATACCGGATGCGGCTGGTGCACTTCCCAGGGCTGTGGCTCCCACAACGGATCTGCCACTTGGGCACCGGCGCGTTCGGCTTCATCCAGGCGGCCATTAAAGCCTGCGATATTACGCACACCCATGGCCGCCATCAGCTTATAGCGGCGCTCCATCTCGGCCACACACCAGCGCAGGCTGTTGGCCGCCTCTTTCATATCGGTGACCACTGGCGCCAACAAATGGGGGATACCATCGTAGACCGACAGCTCCAGCATTTTAGGGTCGACCATGATGAGCTTCAGCTCGCTGGGCTTCGCCTTAAGCAGCATCGAGATCAGCATGGCGTTAACGCCCACTGATTTACCCGACCCGGTGGTACCGGCTACCAATAAGTGAGGCATTTTGCCCAGGTTGGCCACCACAGGGCTGCCGCCAATATCCTGACCAAGCGCCATGGTGAGCGGTGACGTCTCCTGCTGATAACGGTCGGAGTCGATCACTTCGCGCAGGCGGATCATGGCGCGGTTGGGGTTGGGTATTTCAATCCCCACCGTGGGTCGCCCGGGAATAACCTCCACCACCCGCACACTCTTCACCATCAGTGAGCGCGCCAGGTCTTTGGCAAGATTACTGATCTTGGAGACCTTCACGCCCGCAGCAGGCTTGATTTCAAAGCGGGTAATCACGGGCCCAGGCCAGGTATCGACGACTTCCGCCTTAACACCGTATTCGCGCAACCGTACTTCAAGCAGTTCGGCCATGTCGGCCAACTGTTCATCGCTGTAATTGGGCTGATGCGGTTCAGCAGGTGTCAGCAGTTGCAGGCTCGGCACATCGCCTTCGGGCTCGTCCAGAGTCTCAAAGGCAGGCCGCTGGCTCTGCAAATGCTCCACGGTCCACAGCGCGGGGCCTTCGTCAGATTCTTGCGTTTGAACATCAGGCGAGAAAGTGGGCTCTTGGCGTGCAGCTGGCGTAGGCACTGGCGCTGGTTCGCTTGGCTCCTCTGGCTGATATAACTCATCGTCCATCTCTTCGTCGTCCCACACTGGCTCCGGGACGACTTCAGCCACACGCTCAGGCTTACGTGCGGGCTCAGGCTCCATGGCGCGCCTAGGAACAGCTTCAGGTGACTCGCTGAGCGTCGGCTCACTGCGGCGTTCAGCAGGCGCTGACTGAGTATGCGTTTTCTCATCAGGCGCTTCGTCGCTGACAAAGAAGTTACTTGCAGCAGGTGCCGGCGACGCTTCCTGACGCGAGGCATGTAGCGGGAAGGAGACGTCGGCTTCCTTGGGCTCATCGTTTTCCTTGAGAACGGGCTCAGGCGCTATTGCCGGCTCCTCTGCCTGGACAAAGGCATTTTCTCGCGGCGCTGGGGGTGCCGGCACCTCCGCCTCTTCTGCGGCTTTATCTACTGGCGGCACTGACGCCTTTGCAGGCGCCGACACTGCTGGCTCCTCGGTAGCGGCAGGTGATTTAGCAGGCACGTGCTTATTGCTTGAAAAAGCCGCAGTTTCCCAGGGAATCGAGGTATCGGTGGTCTCGCTGCTGTGCTCAGTAGCGGCTGAATGGTCGGTGACACTGTTATCAAACGGCATGGAGAAACCTGGCTCGCGCCGTTCGCGACCCGTGGCACTTTTACCTACACCTACCGATTCAGCAGTCGGCCTAGCTTCAGTCGACTTAACGTCAGCAGGCTTGGCTTCAGCAGGTTTAACCTCAGCAGACTTATCCTCAACATATGAAGCTTTGGGCGCTAGCTCGGGTTTTACTTGAGACTTCGCCGCAGGGGCGGGTTTCGCGGCCGCTCGCTGCGCTGCGCGCATGCGGCTTGCCTGCCGACGAGCCGATAGCCAGCCACCCAGGCGACATATGCGCTTACCGAGCTCATCCGCCACCTGCAGCCACGACATGCCGCTAAATAACGGAAAGCCGCTTAAAATGAGCGCTGCGGCGATTAAGCCAACGCCGCCACTGCCTACTAAAGGCCTTAGCGCACCGACCAAGCCTTCCCCTAAAATGCCGCCAGAGGCGTAGGGCAGCATACTGTCAGGATGATAAAAGTGCAGCGCACCTAACATGGTGGTGCCAAAAATAAGGAGGACTAAACCACCCGCATGCACGGCAATCGCGACCGGGTCGAGTTCAAAACGTACCTGGCGCGATCGAATCAGCCACCAGGCGGCAAAACCAAACATCCCCGGCCACCACAGCGCACTGGCCCCTAGCAGTGAATAGAGAACATCGGCTAACCAGGCCCCCACCTGTCCCATCCAGTTACGTATGTCCGTTTCCGGCCCTTGGTAAGACCAGCCTGGGTCAGAGGGGTGGTAACTAAATAAGGCTAATAATAAAAACACACACAGCGCTAGCAGTAACACCACTACGCCTTCGCGCACGGAGCCTTGTAAGCGCAGGCCAAAACGGCGAGCCTTATCCTTTGCGGCGTTAACACGCGCAGAAGAAGCCGATGGTGGTGTTTGACGCGCGCTACGCTGCGTTCGCTTGTTGACTGCTTTATTCACTTTCAAGCGACTCTCCCTTTACACCTCAATGGCGTCTTTAATCCACTTGCGAGTTTGCATGATACCGAGCATCCTTCCGCCGTCACAGAGCTGTTATCTAAGCGCTCAATACAAGAGCTCAGCACAAGAACTCATCTCAAGAGCTTAGTAAAAGCACGTAGCAACAGGAGCAAGTAATGCTACCTTGGCTTTCCTCGCCATATCCTAACTTTCCAACCACCGCTACGGCCCTGGATTCCCCCAACGGCCTGCTGGCAGCCGGTGGAGAGCTTTCCCCCGTTTGGCTGGTAGAAGCCTACCGGCGGGGAATCTTTCCGTGGTTCAGCGATGACGACCCCATTTTATGGTGGAGTCCAGACCCGCGCATGATACTCCTACCCGAGCAATTTAAGCAGCGTCGTAGTCTGACCAAGCGATTACGCCATGGTGGCTTCCATATCACCCTGGATCAACACTTCGATCAGGTTATTCAGGCCTGTGCCGCCCCCCGCGACGAAGAAGGCGGCACCTGGATCACTGCCGAAATGCGCGACGCTTACAGCCAGCTAAATGCACTCGGCATTGCCCATAGCATTGAAGTCCATCAAAACGGACAGTTGGTAGGTGGCCTGTATGGTATCGCAATGGGGCCGGTGTTTTTTGGCGAATCGATGTTCTCCCGCACACCAGACGCCTCCAAGGTAGCGCTAGCCCACCTAGCCAGGGCTATGCGCGAGCATGATGGTAAGCTCATCGACTGCCAAATGCATACCCCTCACTTGGCCAGCCTGGGCGCTATTACAGTCGCTCGCGAGGCATTCATCAACTATCTTAAAAACTGGTTACCCGATAAGGCGTTTACGTTACCCTCATCACCCGTTGAAATACCGGCTGTTCCTGCATCGCTGTGGCTGAAGGCGATTGCTACTGAGGATAACGATTAGAGATGAACTCATTCTGTTTCACCCAGGAGGCAAGCTGTGAGTAGT